>NZ_JCAFTA010000004.1:0-333361 GCF_059369815.1 Stenotrophomonas sp. YJH_SMC_27
ACATCCACGGCTTCTACAATCCAGCCCGGCTACACTCGGCGCTGGGCTACCACTCGCCTAACAACTACGCCCGGCAGCTCCGGGCTGCCGCCTGAAACGGCTTCATGGCGTCCGTTTTCAGGGGGCCAGATCAGACACCCCCGCGTACCCAACCCGACCGGCCTCTGACAGATTTCGGAGGTCTGCCACCCACGGAGAAGAAAAAGAAGATCAAAAGATCGCGACGCTGCGCTTGCTCGTGACCCGAGCATGGATCGGCTCTACACAAGGCAATGAAGCGACCCGCCAGGCCGCCTTTGCTTTTGATCTTCTTTTTCTTCTCCGGGGGAGACGCGCACGGAACCTGTCCGTGGCCGGGTAGATGGGCTGCGCAGGGGCGTGAGCCGCATGGATGCGACGACCGAGCTTACATGGATGTACTTGCAGCATCCCCTGCGCGGCCCATCTACCCGGCCCCACCCATGAACTGCTTTGCGCGGTCATCCACGAGGGGCTGCGCCGTTGGCTGGAAACCCTATCCCCCGTGCACGGGTCGGTGCCCGCGCACCGCCATCACCAGTCCGATACCCGCCAGCAGCGACACCGCCGAGGTACCGCCATAACTGATCAACGGCATCGGAATGCCCACCACCGGCAGCAGGCCGGAAATCATCCCGCCGTTCACCAGTACGTACACGAAGAACGCCAAGCCCAGGCTGCCGGCCAGCAACCTTGCGTGCGTGTCGCGGGCGTGCACCGCGATCCACAGGCAGCGGCCGACCACGAACAGGTACAGCGCAAACACGGTGGCCACGCCGATCCAGCCGAACTCTTCGGCCAGCACCGAGAACGCGAAGTCCGTGGTGTACTCAGGCAGGAAGTCCAGCGTGGCCTGGGTGCCCTGCCCCCAGCCGCGCCCGTCCCAGCCACCGGAGCCGATCGCGATGCGTGACTGCAGGATGTTCCAACCGGTGCCGAGCGGGTCTGCCGCCGGATCGAGGAAGGTCAGCACGCGATCCTTCTGGTACTGACGCAACAGACCGAACCATGCCAGGGGTGCGGCCACCGCAAGCCCTGTTGCCCCGGTCGCCACCCATCCCCAGTGCAGGCCCGCCAGCAACAAGGCGAACACGCCGCTGGCGGTGACCAGCGTTGCGGTACCGAGGTTGGGCTGCATCAGGATCAGTACTGCAGGCATGCCGATCAGCACCGCAGCCGTCAGTACCGTGCGTGGCGACGGCGGCAGCGGTTGGCGATGCAGGTACCAGGCCATCATCAGCGGCAGGCTGAGCTTGAGCAGTTCGGACGGTTGCAGGTAGAACACGCCGAGGTTGAGCCAGCGCTGCCCGTATTTGCCGGTGCCGACCACGTAGACCGCCATCAGCGGCAGCATCGACAACGCATACAACGCTGGTGTCCACGCCCGCAGGCGCAGCAGCGAAACACGCGACAGCAGCCACATCGCCACCAGGCCACCGGCAAAGCGCGCCGCCTGCCCGGCCACGGGGCCGGACACGCTGTGCAGCACCGCCAGGCCGACGCCCATCAGGATCAACAACGCAACCAGCAACGGCAGATCGATCGTGCGCACCGCCTCACGGCAGCCGCCAAGCAGTCGTTTCCATTCCACACGGCCACGGTAGCAATGCGTGCTTGCGTGAAGCTGTCAGCGCGGTGCCGCATTTGTAGAGTCGAGCCATGCCCGACTGCCTTTCATACAGCAGAAGCAGCCGAGCATGGCTCGGCTCTACAAGAATCAGGAGCAGGAAGCGCGGCGGCTAGCCGTAGCCGCCGTGCACCGGGTTGTGGCTGCGCACCGCCATCACCAGGCCGAAGCCGGCCAGCAGTGACACCGCCGAGGTACCGCCGTAACTGATCAGCGGCATCGGCACGCCCACCACCGGCAGCAGGCCGGAAATCATCCCGCCGTTGACCAGTACGTAGACGAAGAATGCCAGTCCGGTGGCCCCGGCAAGCAGGCGCGAATAGGAATCGCGCGATTGGCTGGCAATCCACAGGCAACGCCCGATCACCAGCAGGTACAGCGCCAGCACGGTGGCCACGCCGATCCAGCCGAATTCCTCGCTCAGCACCGAGAACGCGAAGTCGGTGGTCTGCTCGGGAATGAAGTTCAGGTGCGACTGCGAGCCCTCGCCCCAGCCCTTGCCATCGAAGCCCCCGGAACCGATCGCGATCTTCGACTGGATGATGTTCCAGCCGGCGCCAAGCGCGTCCATTTCCGGGTCCAGGAACATCATGATGCGGTCCTTCTGGTACGGCCGCAGCAGCCAGAACCAGGCCACCGGCGCGACCGCGGCCACGCCGCCTACGCCCAGCCCGACCCACCACCACGGCAGGCCTGCCAGCAGCAGCACGAACACGCCACTGGCGGCGATCAGCACACCGGTGCCGAAGTCCGGCTGCAGCATCACCAGGCCGGTCGGTACGCCGATGATGACCAAGGCCACGAGCACGGTATTGAAGCGCGGTGGCAGCGGCATCCTGTGCAGGTACCAGGCCACCATCATCGGCAGGCTCACCTTCAGCAGCTCGGCCGGCTGCAGGTAGAAGAACTTCAGGTCCAGCCACTGCCGGCCGTACTTGCCGGTGCCGAGCACGAACACCGCCAGCAACGGAATCATCGAGATCGCATAGATCATCGGCGTGGCCGAGCGGATGCGCAGGATAGGCACGCGCGAGATGCCCCACAGCGCCGCCATGCCCACCGCGAAGCGCGCGCCCTGGGCCATCACCAGGCTGTCGCCTCCGGCACTCTTCAGGGTCGCCAGGCCGATCACCATCAGCGCGCCGAGGGCCAGGCACAGCACCCAGTCCAGCGTACTGAAGAAGCGGCGCAGCATGTCGCCGGCCCACCGCAGGAACACTCTCATCGTGCGGGCTCCGCAGGGGTCGGCCGTGGCGTGGCCGGCAACGCGGCGGCCTGCGCATCCGGCTGCGGCGCGGGTGCAGGCGCCGGTGCAGGCACGCCGATCAGCACCGGATGTTCTCCCACCTGTGCAGCGGCAAGATCGCCGGCCTGGCGCGCGCTCGCGTCTTCGTTGTCGAACGCGGTGGCGCCGATGGCAGTGGTGCCGCGCTCGCTGTCCAGCGGCTGCATGCCTTCGGGCATCTTGCCCAGCAGGTAGGCATCGAACACCTTGCGGGCGATCGGCGCCGCGGCTGAACCACCGTAGCCACCGCCTTCCACCGCCACCGCAATCGCGATCACCGGGTTTTCGACCGGCGCGAAGCCAACGAACAGCGCGCGGTGGCGCAGGTGCATCGGCAGGCTCTTCGGGTTCACTGCAGCAGTGCCCTTGCGGCTGATGACCTGTGCGGTACCGGTCTTGCCGGCCATCACGTACGGCGCACCCACCGCCACGCGCCAGCCGCTGCCGCCGGGCCGCATGGTCGCCATCATGCCCTCGCGCACGGCCTGCACGTTGTTGGGGTTGGGGCTGATCGGCTTGCTTTCGCCGGCCGGCATTGCCGTCCAGTCGCTGTCGAATCCTTCGCGCTGCTGGATCACCAGGTGCGGGGTGCGCAGCTGGCCGTCGGCCAGCGCGCTGACGCCGCGCGCCAGCTGCAGCGGGGTGACCTTCCAGTCGCCCTGGCCGATGCTGATGTTGACCGTGTCGCCCGGGAACCAGGCTTCCTTGCGGGTCTTCCGCTTGTAGGCCGGCGACGGCAGGATGCCGCCGATTTCGCCGGTGAGGTCGATGCCGGTCGGCTGGCCGAAGCCGTAGTACTCCATGTAATGGTCGAAGCGCTCGATGCCCAGGTCCAGCGCCAGCTTGTAGTAATAGGTATTGACCGATTCGGCGATCGACTTGCGCAGGTCGGTCCAGCCGTGGCCGCCGCGATGCGCATCACCCCAGCCACGTGAAGTGCCGGGCAGGTAGAACATGCCGGTGGACAGCACCTTGTCTTCCGGGCGGCGCACGCCCGAATCCAGGCCGGCCAGGCCGATCAGGGGTTTCAGCGTGGAACCGGGGGCGACGCCACCGAGCACCAGGCGGTTGAACTGCGGCCGCGACGGGTTTTCGTTCAATGCCTTGAAGTCGGCATGGGAAATGCCGTTGACGAACAGGTTGGGGTCGTAGGACGGCAGGCTGACCATCGCCAGCACTTCGCCGGTACGCGGGTCCATCGCCACCGCCGAGCCTTCCTGGTCGCCGAAGGCAGCCACCATCGCGCGCTGCAGGTCGGCGTCGATCGACAGCCGCAGGTCCGCACCGGACTGCGCGGCCACCCGGCCGATGGTGCGGATCGCGCGGCCCTGCACGTTGGTCTCGACCTGTTCATAGCCGACCCGGCCACGCAGCTGCTGCTCGTAATAGCGCTCCAGGCCGGATTTGCCGATGTGGGTCAGCGCGGCATTACCTTCGCCGAGGATTTCCAGATCCTTGTCATCGACGCGACCGACGTAGCCGATGATGTGCGCGAACAGATCGCCATACGGGTAGCGCCGGGTCAGGTAGGGTTCCAGCTCGACCCCCGGGAAACGCCAGCGGTCGACGGCAAAGCGCGCCATCTCCTCGTCGCTCATGCGCAGCTTCAGCGTGACCGGCAGGAACTTGCGGCGCGCCTTGCGCGACTTGTTGAACGCTTCCAGCTCTTCCGGGCTGATGCTGATGATCTTCGCCAGCCCTTCCAGGGTGGCGTCCATGTCCTTGACCTTGTCCGGGGTCACGTCCAGGCGGAACGCCGGCACGTTCTCGGCCAGCAGGCGGCCATTGCGGTCGTAGATCATGCCGCGCCCGGGCACCACCGGCCGCGGCTTGATGCGGTTGGCTTCCGAGCGCGTGGCATAGACGTCGTGGTCCAGCACCTGCAGCTTGAAGTACCAGCCGCCCAGCCCCAGCAGGCAGACCAGCACGCCCAGGAAACCGAGCGCCGCGCGACGGCGGAACTGCTCGGCTTCGGCGTGTGGATTCTTGACCTGGCGGCGCGGAATCATGGCTCAGCGCCCGCGCTTGCCGAAGCGCACCGCGTCCAGCAGCACGAACACCAGCGGCCACAGGCCCATGCCCAGCAGCGGGGCCCACCAGTACGACCACGGCAGGGTCGGTTCGCCCACCAGGATGTGCACCAGTGCGCTGACGATGCGGTCGTTGAACAGCAGGCCGCCGATGGCCAGCATCTGCTGCGACATCGGGAAGAAGCGGATGCGCGCGCGGAAGCGCTGCAGGATGAAAGCCAGCATCACCAGCCGCAGTGCCTGCTCGCCGAGGACACCGCCGTACAGCAGGTCGGCGATGACGCCGCTGGCGAAGGCGATGCCCAGGCCGACGCGCTCGGGCGCTTCGATGACCCAGTACGCCAGCACCAGCGCCAGCCAGTACGGGCGCAGCGGCTGCAGCAGCGCCGGCAACGGCAGCAGGCCCAGCAGCAGCGCCACCACCAGGCTGGCCGGCAGCACCCATGGGTTGTCGCGCAGGCGGCTCATCGCTGCGCCTCCGGCGTGGTCGGTTGCCGGCCAGCGGCCGGCACTACCGGAGCAGCAGGATCAGGGGAGGATGCGGGGGCAACAGACCTCGTTTGCGACGAGGGCTGTTGCCGGCCAGCGGCCGGCACTACCGGGGCGCTGACCGGAGCTGGCGTCGATGCCGCTGGCGCGGTTCCCACGGGCACGGTGGCGCCGGTGGCCGGGCCACCCGGGGCGGTTTCTTCCAGCTGCAGGCGCAGCTCCGGCGGAATGCGGATCGCCGCGCCCGGGCGCAGCAGCAGCACGTCGCGGCCGCGGTCGAGCTGCGCCGCCGGCTTCAGTTCGCCGACCAGGAACGCATGGGTGTCGTCCGGTCGCAGGCCGGTGATGGTGCCGACCGGGAAGCCGGCCGGGAAACGACCGCCAAGACCGGAGGTGACGATCTCATCGCCCACTTCCACCCCGGCGCTGAGCGGAATATCGCGCAGTTCCAGCGTGTCGCCGCGGCCATAGACGATCAGGCGAACGCCGTTGCGGGCCACGGTGACCGGCACGGCATGGTCAGGGTCGGTCAGCAGCAGCACGGTAGAGGTGCCGCCGGTGACGCTGATCACCTGGCCCATCAGGCCGCCGGCGTCGATCACCGCCTGGCCGACATGCACGCCCTCGCGGCTGCCGGCATCGAGTACCAGGCGCTGTTTGACCGGGTCCAGGTCGATGTCCAGGATCGGCGCCAGCTGCACGTCCAGGCCACTGCGCTCGGCCACGTTCAGCAGTTCGCGCAGCTGGGCATTGTCCAGTGCGGCGGTCTGCAGGCGGGTCAGGCGCGCGTTGGCCAGCAGCAGCTGGTTGCGCAGTTCGCGGTTTTCGGTGACCAGCTGGCTGTGGCTGGCGGCGGAATCCTTGACCTGGTTGCCGAGCTTGCCGGGCAGGCCGGCCAGTGCCCAGACCGGCTGCACCAGGCTGTTGGCCTGCTCGCGCAGGCGCGCCAGCCAGCCGGCCTGGTCATCGAGCACGATCAGCGTGATGGCCAACGCGAGATAGGCCAGCAACCGCAGGGGGCTGGCGGCATCACCGGATCGGGAGGCGACGGGAGGACCGGCGTAGGGCGGCACGGCAACGATTCAACTGGCAGAAGGCGGAAGGGAAACACGCGGGCGCCCCGCCGGTGCCGGCCCGCCATCACGGCGGGCCGCACCCCGGAAGGGCGCGGCGGGCAGGAACGGCCGGGACGGCTTATTCCGGCGCAAAGAACTCGTTGCCGTGCATGTCCACCAGCTCCAGCGCACGACCGCCGCCGCGGGCCACGCAGGTCAGCGGATCGTCGGCCACCTGCACGTGCAGGCCGGTTTCCTCGGAGATCAGGCGGTCCAGGTCGCGCAGCAGGGCGCCGCCACCGGTCAGCACGATGCCGCGCTCGGCGACGTCGGCGCACAGTTCCGGCGGGGTCTGCTCCAGCGCCAGCTTCACCGCGCTGACGATGCCCGACAGCGGTTCGTGCAGGGCCTCGAGCACCTCGTTGGAGCTGATCTTGATCATCTTCGGCACGCCCTCGGCGAGGTTGCGGCCGGAGATTTCCATCTCGATCACTTCCGCCTGCGGGTAGGCGCAGCCCAGCTCGACCTTGATGCGCTCGGCGGTGGCTTCACCGATCAGCATGCCGTGGTTGCGGCGCACGTAGTTGGTGATGGACTCGTCGAAGCGGTCGCCGCCGATGCGGACCGAGGCCGAATAGACGATGCCGTTGAGCGAGATCACCGCCACTTCGGTGGTGCCGCCGCCGATGTCGATGACCATCGAGCCACGGGCTTCGGTGACCGGCATGCCGGCGCCGATCGCGGCGGCCATCGGCTCTTCGATCAGGAACACGTCACGGGCACCGGCTTCCTCGGCCGATTCCTTGATCGCGCGGCGCTCGACCTGGGTCGAACCGGCCGGCACGCAGACCAGCACGCGCGGGCTCGGGCGCAGCACGCGCGACTTGTGCACCTTCTTGATGAAGTGCTTGAGCATCGCCTCGGTGTAGGTGAAGTCGGCGATGACGCCGTCCTTCATCGGGCGGATGGTGGTGATGTGGCCCGGGGTACGGCCCAGCATCTGCTTGGCTTCGGCGCCTACGGCTGCCACCGAGCGGGTGCCACCGATGGCACGGTCCTGGCGCACGGCCACGACCGATGGCTCGTTCAGTACGATCCCCTGCCCGCGCACGTAGATGAGGGTGTTGGCCGTGCCCAGGTCGATGGACAGGTCGTTGGAGAACATGCCACGGAGTTTCTTGAACATCTGAGGAAGGAGTCCTGAGGGGTGTCGTGCCCGCCGCGGGATGGCGAAAAAATGGGCAGAAATCGAGGCCGACAAGCCTAGCAACCCGCCTGCCGCCGAGCAAGGAAAAAACTAGCTGAACCCGCGTCTTCACAGGCTTTCGGCCTGATCAGGTCTCACCCGGTTCTGGCCCTGAGCGGCACCAGCGGGTAACCTTTGCGCCGTCGGGCGCCCAAGGGCGCCGTTTGCTTGCCCGCTGAACCGGGCCGGCCCACCCCAAAATTCACCGCATAGGCTTACATCGATGTCCGCTCTGATCTGTGGTTCTCTTGCCTTCGACACCATCATGGTGTTCCCGGACCAGTTCAAGAATCACATCCTGCCGGACAAGGTGCACATCCTGAACGTGTCGTTCCTGGTCCCACGCATGCGCCGCGAGTTCGGCGGCTGCGCCGGCAACATCGCCTACAACCTGCACCTGCTGGGTGGCCAGCCGATCCCGATGGGCACGGTGGGATCGGACTTCGGCCCGTACCGCGAGTACTTCGAAGGCCTGGGCATCGACCTGTCGCGCGTGCGCGTGATCGATGAGCTGTTCACCCCGCAGGCGTTCATCACCACCGATCACGACAACAACCAGATCACCGCCTTCCACCCGGGCGCGATGATGCGTTCCTACGAGAACCACGTGCGTGGCGTGCCGGGCGTGACCCTGGGCCTGGTCGGCCCGGACGGCCGCGAAGGCATGATCCAGAACGCGCAGGAATTCCACGAGGACGGAATCCCGTTCATCTTCGACCCGGGCCAGGCCATGCCGCTGTTCAACGGCCCGGAGCTGCGCGCGTTCATCGATCAGGCCGACTACGTGGTGGTCAACGACTACGAGTCGAACCTGCTGCAGGAGCGCACCGGCTGGGACGAAAAGGAGATCGTCAGCCGGGTCAAGGCCTACATCACCACCCGTGGCCCGAAGGGTGCGGTCATCCACACCCCGGAAAAGAGCTACGACATCCCGCCGGCGCACGAGCGCCGCGTGGTCGACCCGACCGGCTGTGGCGACGCCTTCCGCGCCGGCCTGATCTACGGCATCCAGAAGGGCTACGACTGGCTGACCATCGGCCGCATGGGCAACCTGATGGGCGCGCTGAAGGTCGAACACCCGGGCACGCAGAACCAGCGCTTCACTTTCGATGAGTTCAACGAGCAGTTCAAGCAGCAATTTGGCTACGCGCTTAGCGCGTAACCAAATTGCTCGCGCATTCCACCTTATCCCCGCGCCTTCGGCGCGTCCCCTTGAACAACAAGGGGCTTTCCACCCGATGCGCTGCTGGGAATGCTGTTGGTAGGTGTCGACCTTGGTCGACACACTGTTTGATTCCTGTAGAGCCGAGCCATGCTCGGCTTGCGCGCGCCAGCGCGATCTGACCGGAGAGCAGCCGAGCGTGGGCTCGGCTCTACATCATCAGGCGCCCTGCCAGGCAGCCAACAAGGCGCGGCAATCGGCGAAATGCCAGTCGGCACGGCCCGGCCACGGATTTTCCGGCAGATTGACCAGCACGGTGTGCGTGCCTGCGGCACGGCCGCACTCCAGGTCGTAGGCGTGGTCACCGACCATCACTGCCTCCGCAGCCCCGATCCCCCAACGCCGCAGATGCTGCTGCAGGCCATCCGGTGAGGGTTTGGGCACCGCTTCATCGCGGCCGATGATGTCGGCATCGTCGAACAACGCCCCGACCCCGATCGCGTCCAAGGTCAGCTTCGCCAGCGCATGATCATTGCGGGTCAGGATGCCGAGCCGGCAGCCTGCCGCCGACAACGCGCGCAGCAGCTTCAGCGCACCCGGTGCCGGCAGTGCGTCCTCGGCCAGCGCGCGCTCATGATCCAGCAGCCACGCGCGCTTGGCCTGCGCCGGTGCGTCCGGCAAGGCCGCAATATGGTCAAGGATGTCTTCCTCGGCCGCGATCTCCAGCGCGTGGCGGATCGCGGCGAAATCATGCACGGCGACGGTCAGCGTGCCATCCATGTCGAACACCCAGTGCCGGATCGCGGACAACGCGTGCACGGCGCTGCCCGCCGCAACGATCACTGCCACCACTGCGGCATGCGGCTGGCGTCGACGCCACCGGTTTCGAACACAGCGGTGCGGGTGCCACCGGCCTTGACCGGGAACTCGATGCTGATCGATTTGCCCTTGCGCGCCAGCTTCCACAGCGCCTTCTGGTCGGTGATGAACAGGGCAATGGCTTCATCGGTCTTCGGACGCCACGCCGCCATGGAAATCGGCTTGCCGTCGTCCACGGTTACTTTCACCGTGCACTGCGGGCAACGGAAATCGCCGGCCTGCAGCACCAGATACGCATGCCGCTTCCACTCCGGATGATCGCGGAACACCAGCTGCACCGGCTTGGCGCCGCTGCCATCCACGTCCACCCGTTCCTTGCTGTAGATCTGCGCCGAAACCTGGTTGCCCTTGTTGCCCACCGGGATCTGGTTGTACTGCCACAGTGCCTGCATGCGGCGCAGGTCGCGCGCGGCATCGCCCTTGGCCTTGACCTCGTCGAAGCCTGCGGCGATGCGCTCGGCGGCCGCGGTGTCCTTGTACTGGTCCAGCAGCGAGGCACCATGCAGGCGCGCGCGCTCCCAGTCCTGCGCGGCCACGGCCATGTCGTACTGCTTGGCCACGTCTTCGGCCTTGGCCTCCTTCTGCGCCTGCACGGCGGCTGCGGCGGCTTCCTTCGCCTTGCGTTCTTCCTCGGGGTTGCTGCAGGCGGCCAGCGCCAGCGTGCAGGCGGTGAGCAGGATCAGTCGTTTCATGGCGGAGGTCCTTGGCGAGTGCATCCCGATTCTATCGGCAGCGAAAAGCGGATACACCAACGGCGGGTTTCCCCGCCGTTGGTGGTGAAGCAGTGACCGGTTGCCGGCCAGCGGCCGGCACTACCGCTTACTTGGCTTCAGCCTTGGCCAGCATGTCCTGGACCGAGGCGGTGGTGATCGGGTGGTAGCCCGGCTTGGCCTTTTCGAAGGCCTGCTTGGCCAGCTCCAGCCCCTTCGGGGTCTTCACCAGTTCGGCGTAGATCGGCAGGATCAGCTTGCGACGGCCGACGCGCTCGATGAATGCCGCCGCGCCTTCATTGGCCTGCTCGTAGCCGCTGCGGATCGCCAGCGGGTACCAGCGCATGGCGATTTCGCCATTGGGGGTGCCGGTGAAGTGGAAGGCCTTGTCCAGCGTGGCCAGCTTGTCCAGCGGCTGGGTCGCGCCCAGGCCGTCGATGAAGCGCACCCATTCCTGGGTGCTCCAGTCGGCGATGACCTGGCTGCTGGGCACGGTGCCGGCGCTGGCAAAGGCGATGCGTGCGGTATCGACGCTGCTGAAGTTGCGCGACTGCGCCTTGGCCGCGAACGCCGGGATACCCGGCTCGTCCAGCCATGCCTTCAGTTCGGCCTCGGTCACTGCCGACGGATTCTTCGGCAGCAGGTTCTTCTTCATGTAGCCGACGAACTGGTCGGTGTTCGCGCTCTGGAAAGCATGGTCATCGAACCAGCCGCGCAGGAACGGATCGAAGGTCTCGCGGCCGAAGCGCTGCTCCAGGAACTCCAGGAACCATGCACCCTTGACGTAGGCGACCTGGCTGAGCGCTTCGTCGGGGTCGCGCTCGTTCAGCGGCGGCAGCGCAAGCGCCTGGTCGGCCGGGCTCATGTCCTTCACTTCGGCCAGCAGGTCGGTCTGGTCGATCTGCTTCTCCATCTCGGCCATCTCCTTGCCGTACAGGGCTTCGGTGATGCGGCCCTGGACGTAGGTAGTGAAGCCTTCATTGAGCCAGATGTCCTTCCAGCTGGCGTTGGTCACCAGGTTGCCCGACCAGCTGTGCGCCAGTTCATGGGCGACCAGCGAGACCAGCGACTTGTCGCCGACGATCACGGTCGGGGTGGCGAAGGTCAGGCGCGGGTTCTCCATGCCGCCGAACGGGAACGACGGCGGCAGCACCAGCATGTCGTAGCGGCCCCAGCGGTATTCGCCGTACAGCTTCTCGGCGGCACCGATCATCTTCTCGGTGTCCTCGAATTCCTTGGCGGCCTTGTTGACCATGGTCGGCTCGGCCCAGACGCCGGAGCGGCCGGAGATCGGCTCGAACACCAGGTCGCCGGCCGCGATGGCCAGCAGGTAGGACGGAATCGGCTGCGGCATCTTGAAGGTGTAGTCACCGTCACGCGCGGCCTTCGGATCGTTGTCGGCGCTCATCAGCACCATCACGTCCGGGCGCGAGACCACGTGCGCGCTGTAGGTGAAACGCACGCTCGGGGTGTCCTGCAGCGGCACCCACGAACGGGCGTGGATGGCCTGCGACTGGCTGAACATGAAGGGCAGCTTCTTGCCCTCGGTCATCGACGGCGCCAGCCACTGCAGGCCCGAGGCCGTCGGTGCGGTGTGGTAGCTCACTTCCACCTTGGCCGGCTGTTCCGGGGCCTCGATGGTCAGCTTGCTGCCGAACACCTTGTCAGCGGCGGCCAGCTCGAACTTCAGCGGGCTGCGCGCGCCGTCGGCGGCAACGGCCTCGACCTTGGACACGGTCAGCTCGCGGGTGTCGAGCACCAGTTGCCTGGCGTCCTTCTGTTTCCATTCCAGGGTGTAGGTGGCGGTACCGCCGATCTGCTTCTGGTCGAAGTCCAGCTTCAGATCCAGCGCGATGTCCTTGATGACGACCTTGTCCGGCTCGGCGTACGAGCTTTCGTCGTGGCTGCGGTTCTCGGCGTTCACGGGGGCGGCAGGGGCCTTTGCGGCAGTCGGGGCGGCGGCGGGCGCGGCCGCCTCCTGGGAGCAGCCGGCGGCCAGGGCCACGGCCAGCGGAAGGAGCATCAGCGGATTACGCATGAATCGGGACCGTTACGGGGATCAAACCCCAATGGTAACTCCCTCCGGCCGCGCAGGCGTTGCGCGGTGCGGGGTAATGGCGGCCCACAGCACCGGTAGTGCCGGCCGCTGGCCGGCATCCGCACGGACGATGACCGGGCACGGGGATGCCGGCCAGCGGCCGGCACTACCGGAACACCGGGCCTACAGCTTGTAGCCGGAGTGGATCGAGACGATGCCGCCGGTCAGGTTCTTGTAGTGGCAGCGCTCGAAGCCGGCCTGCGCCATCATCGCCTTCAGTTCGTCCTGCGGCGGGTGCTTGCGGATGCTCTCGGCCAGGTACTGGTAGCTGTCCGAATCGTTGGCGAACAGCTTGCCCAGCTTCGGCAGGATCTTGAACGAGTGGAAGTCGTAGATCGGCTTGAACCAGTCCGCGGTGACTTCGGAGAACTCCAGCACGCGGGCCTGGCCGCCCACCTTCAGCACGCGGTACATCTCGCGCAGGCCAGCGTCCTTGTCGGTCACGTTGCGCAGGCCGAAGGCGATGGTGACCAGGTCGAAGCTGTTGTCCGGGAACGGCAGGGCCTCGGCGTTGCACTGCACGTAGTCCAGGCCCAGCACCAGGCCGCGGTTGGTCAGGCGGTCACGGCCGACCGACAGCATGCCGGCGTTGATGTCGCCCAGCACCACCGAGCCCTCGGCGCCGACGCGCTCCTTCAGCAGGGCGGCGATGTCGCCGGTGCCGCCGGCCAGGTCGAGCACGCGGTCGCCCGGCTTCACCTGCGCGGTGGCCACGTAGTAGCGCTTCCACGCCCGGTGCACGCCCAGGCTCATCAGGTCGTTCATCAGGTCGTAGTTGCGCGCGACCGAGGTGAACACCTGGCCGACCAGCTTCTGCTTGTCCTTGGCGGCGACGTCGCGGAACCCGAAATGGGTGGTACCGGCTTTGTAGGGGGATTCGCTCATGGCCCCGATTATCGCACCGCCGGGGGCCAGCGGCACCCCCTGCCCGTATCATGGCGGGCCACGACTTACCGGAGCCCCGCATGATCACCACGCCCGACTACCAGGCCCTGCTGCAGACCGCCATCGCCGAAGCCCGCCAAGGCCTGGCCGAGGGCGGCGTGCCGATCGGCGCGGCCCTGTACCACAACGACGGCCGCCTGCTTGGCTGCGGCCACAACCGCCGCGTGCAGGAAGGCGACCCGTCGGTGCACGGCGAGACCGATGCGTTCCGCAAGGCCGGCCGCCAGCGCCGTTACCAGGACACGATCATGGTCACCACCCTGGCACCGTGCTGGTACTGCTCTGGCCTGGTGCGCCAGTTCAACATCGGCACCGTGGTGGTGGGCGAATCGCGCACCTTCCAGGGCGGCATCGACTGGTTGCGGGAAAACGGCGTCAACGTGATCGACCTCGACAACCAGGAATGCGTCGACCTGCTCGGCGATTTCATCAGCCGCCATCCGGACATCTGGAACGAAGACATCGGTGAATGAGCCACACACCGTCATCCGTTGAACCCGTTTAATGAACGCTTCAGTGCCGCCACCTCTTAGTGCGGACAGCGTTTGCGGCCATTGCCGTGACCGCGCGCACAGTCAGCTGGACTGCGTGCACACACTGCGGTAACACCCCACCCGGCTGACACGCCTAGGGTGGGGTTACCGGGGCTCGTTTCCCCGGCGGAGCCAGCCATGTGCGCGCACGCCGTACGACCTACGCCCGACCCGATCCTCGAATCCATCCGCGAACGCCTGCAGCAGCACTTCGCGCTGCACCGGCGCAGTGCGTCGTTCTGGAGTGCCTACCAGGGCCTGCAGCTGGAACTGGTGCGCGGCCAGCCACGCGATCACGAGCGACTGTGCAACGCGATGGCCACCATGGCCGAGCAGATGGGGGCGGTCGAGCACGCGCAACTGATCAGCAATCGCCACACCGGCTCCACATCCCGCTGACGCGGCATGCACCGGCAGATACGCCACACTCCGATGAACCCCCACTCCCTTTCCACTCAACCGAACTGGATTGTCATGCACGCTGAAGTCCCCACCATTCCTCCGGTCATCAACGTAGACGCCGAGCTTGACCACTGGCGCCGCCAGCATGCCGAGGGCGCACTGCCGCACAACTCGTTCGGCTCCTACGTGCCGTGGATCAAGTTCGCCTGTGATTCGCTGATCACCCAGCCGCGCGCCAGCGAGGCCGAACGTGACGAAATGTTCCAGACCCAGTACGCCCTGCAGATCATGCCGCGGTTGAGCGAAGCACAGGCCCGCGAGTTCGTCGACCTCTGCTGGCAGCACGTCTATCAGAGCAGCCCAGTGCGCAGCCTGCAGGCGCCACGACTGCAACGCATGCGCGCCTGACGGCCGCTGCACGGCGCCTCCACGCGCCACTGCCGATCATCCTCGTCACCTGGGTGGGACGACGACGATGAAAGCACGAAACCTGTTCAATACGATCGCCAAGAAGGCCGCGGCCGCCACGGGCTCGCCGTGGACCTTCCTGGCTGCAGTGGCGATCGTGGTGATCTGGGGCATCAGTGGCCCGGTGTTCGGCTTCAACGACACCTGGCAGCTGGTGATCAACACCGGCACCACCATCATCACCTTCCTGATGGTGTTCCTGATCCAGCACACGCAGAACGCGGACACCGCCGCGATGCAGATCAAGCTGGACGAGCTGATCCGGGCAACCGCCGAGGCCAACAACGAGCTGCTCGATCTGGAAGAACTGGACGAGGCACGCCTGGAAGAGATCCGCGCCGAGTACGAGCAGATGGCGCGCGAAGCCGGCGATGCGCTCGCGCGGGTGCGCGCCTGCCATGCAGCCCGGCGCGACGATGAAGCGATCTGACGGTAGCGCCGGGCCATGCCCGGCGAGCGCGATACCCGGAAGAATCCCACACGGGCCATCGCCCTCGGCTGATAACGGCGGACATCCCATCAGTGCAGACTGGCGCCATGTCCAGCCGTCACCTGGAACGCGGCCGCCACTCCCGTATCCGGGGCTACTACGTCCTCACCACGGTCGTACGCCACCGCCGTCCGGTCTTTGAAGATCCACGTTGTGCAACGTGTCTTGTGGATGCATTGAGGTATGTTGAACGCATGGGCCTCAGTCGGTCCTTTGCTTGGGTCGTCATGCCTGACCATCTGCACTGGCTGATGCAGCTGCGCGACGGATCACTGGCGCGCATGATGGGAACGGTGAAATCCCGCAGCAGCTGGTTGCTGGGGCAGCAGTTCGGCATACAGACGCCTTTGTGGCAGCCGAGCTGTTTCGATCACGCGGTACGCAGCGAGGAAGCCTTGAGGCGCCATGCGTTGTACATCCCGGGCAACCCCATCCGAGCAGGGTTGACCCTGCATCTCGATGAATATCCGTTTGCATGGTGCCGTTGGCCCATGCGGTAGCGCCTGGCCATGCCCGGCGAGCACGAAGTGCGGTCCGCCCAGACGTCAGGCATGCAGGAACGAAAAGCCGCCGGGCGTGGCCCGGCGCTACCGGTATCGAATTGCTGCTCAGCTGCGCTCGTGCCAGCCACCGCCCAGCACCTTGTACAGCGTGATGCGGTTGGCCTGCTGCGCCAGCCGCGCCTGCAGCTGGGTCTGTTGTGCGTTGTAGGCGGTACGTCGCGCATCCAGCAGGGTCACGAAGCTGTCCAGGCCCGCGTCGTAGCGCGCCTGCGACAGGCGGTTGGCCTGTTCGGCCGCTTCCACCAGGCGCTGCTGTGAACTCACCTGCTCGTCCAGGCTGACATTCAACGCCAGCGCATCGGCGGTTTCGCGGAAGCCCACCTGGATCGACTTCTCGTACTGCGCCAGAGCGATATCACGATCGGCGTTGGCGATGGCCAGGTTGGCGCGCAGCTTGCCGCCCTGGAAGATCGGCAGCGTGATCTTCGGCAGGAAGCTCCACACGCGCGTACCGCTGTCGAACAGGTTGGACAGTTCGCTCGAACCACTGCCGATGCTGCCGGTCAGCGAGATGCTGGGGAAGAACGCCGCGCGTGCCGCACCGATATTGGCGTTGGCCGCCAGCAGCTGGTGTTCGGCGGCCATGATGTCCGGGCGCTGCAGCAGCACGTCGCTGGGCAGGCCGGCCGGCGGCGGTGCCAGTGCCAGCAGCTGCGGTTCGATGCCGTCCGGCAGCAGTGCCGGATCGAGCTGGCCACCGGCCAGCAGCGCCAGCGCGTTGCGGTCCTGGGCCAGCTGGCCACGCAGGCGCGCAGCATCGGTGCGCGCGGTCTCGACCAGCGTGCGCGTCTGGGTCAGTTCCAGTGCCGAACTGCCGCCACGCTCGTGGCGGGCCTCGGCCAGGCGCAACGAATCTTCGTAGGTCTTCAGCGTGGCCTCGGCGATCTTCAGGCGCTGCGCGTCGGCACCATACGTCAGCCACGCAGTTGCGGTCTCGGCAACCAGGCTCAACTGCGCGTTGCGGCGGTTGGCGGCCACCGCGAAGTACTGCTGCAGCGCGGCTTCACTGAGATTGCGCACGCGGCCGAACAGGTCCAGCTCGAACTCGGCCACGCCAACGCCGGCGGTGAACTGCTCGCTGACACCGGCATCGGTGCCCTGGCGCTGCATCTGGCCGGTAACGGCCACGCCGGGCACGCGATCAGCGCGCTGCACACGGTACTGGCCGCGCGCGCGTTCAACGTTGAGCACGGCCACGCGCAGGTCGCGATTGTTCTGCAGCGACTGCTCGATCACCTGCTGCAGGCGCGCATCGGTGAAGAAGTCGCGCCAGCCGACGGCGGCGGCATCGGCCACCTCGCCCTGCGCGGCCTCGGCCGGCCACTGCGCCGGGATCGCCGGGGCGACAGCGGTGTTCTTCGGCACCAGGGTGGAGCAACCTGCCAGCGCGAGCGCGGCGGCAATGGAAAGGAACAGGGATGCACTTTTCATGGGAATGACTTCCATCGGTACTGCCGGATGGCAGGAGGTAGTGCCGGCCGCTGGCCGGCAACCTCGTTGGATTCACATCAAGCGATCAGCAGATGCCGGCCAGCGGCCGGCACTACCGTTACAGGTCACATCGTGGATTTGCGCTTGAACACGCGCTGCACCACCACGAAGAACAGCGGCACGAAGAACACGCCGAGCACGGTGCCGACGATCATGCCGCCGAGCACGCCGGTGCCGATCGCCTGCTTGGCGCCGGAACCGGCGCCGGTGGAGATCGCCAGCGGTACCACGCCCATGCCGAAGGCGAGCGAGGTCATCACGATCGGGCGCAGGCGGTCGCGCACGGCGTGCATGATCGACTCGATCAGGCTGGCGCCCTTTTCCAGGTTTTCCTTGGCGAACTCGACGATCAGGATCGCGTTCTTGCTGGTCAGGCCTACCGTGGTCAGCATCGCCACCTGGAAATAGATGTCGCGTTCCAGGCCCTTGAAGGTGTTGGCCAGCACTGCGCCGAGGATACCCAGCGGGGCCGCCAGCAGCACCGCGGTCGGCACGCTCCAGCTTTCATACATCGCGGCCAGGCACAGGAACACGATCATCAGCGACAGCGTGTACAGCAACGGCGTCTGCGAGCCGGCCTGGCGTTCCTGGTAGGACATCGCCGTCCACTCGATGCCGAAGCCCGCGGGCAGCTGCTTGGCCAGCTGCTCGATCTCGGCCATGGCATCGCCGGAGGCGACACCCGGGGCCGGTTCGCCTTGGATCTCCATCGCCGACACGCCGTTGTAGCGCTCCAGGCGCGGCGAACCGTAATCCCAGTGCTTGGTGGCGAATGCACTGAACGGCACCATCTCGCCCTTGTCGTTCTTCACGGACCAGAGGTCGAAGTCCTCCGGGACCATGCGGAACGGCTGGTCGGCCTGCACGAACACGCGCTTGACGCGGCCACGATCGACGAAGTCATCGATGTACGAGCTGCCCCACGCAGCGGCCAGCGTGCCGTTGATCTGGTCGATCGACAGCCCCAGCGAGGTCGCCTTGGCCGCGTCGATGTCGATGCGGAACTGCGGCGTGTCCTCCTGGCCGTTCGGGCGCACGTTGGCCAGCTTCTTGCTGGCGGCGGCCAGGCCGAGCAGCTGGTTGCGTGCGGCGACCAGTGCCTCGTGGCCCTGGCCGCTGTTGTCCTTCAGGAAGAAGGTATAGCCCGAGGCAGTACCCAGTTCCGGAATGGCCGGCGGCGGGAAGGCAAAGATGAAGGCATCCTTGATCTGGCCCAGGGCAGCCATCGCACGACCGGTGATCGGCATCACGCCATTGTCGGCGTCACGCTCGCTCCAGTCCTTCAGCTTGACGAACGCCATGCCGGCGTTCTGGCCCATGCCGGCGAAGCTGAAGCCCTGCACGGAGAACACCGAATCCACCGCATCCTTCTCGTTCTGCAGGAAGTGGTTCTCCAATGCCGCGATCGATTCCAGCGTGCGCTCCTGGGTGGCGCCGACCGGGGCCTGCACCAGCGCCATCAGCACGCCCTGGTCTTCGTTGGGCAGGAACGAGCTGGGCAGGCGCACGAACAGCACGCCCATCAGCACGAACAGCGCCGCCACGATGCCCATGAAGCGCCACGGACGATGGATGATCCCGCGCACACCACGCTGGTAACTTTCGCTGGTGCGGTCGAAG
This sequence comes from Stenotrophomonas sp. YJH_SMC_27, assembly GCF_059369815.1. Classification (NCBI taxonomy): domain Bacteria; kingdom Pseudomonadati; phylum Pseudomonadota; class Gammaproteobacteria; order Lysobacterales; family Lysobacteraceae; genus Stenotrophomonas; species Stenotrophomonas sp. YJH_SMC_27. The sequence continues at coordinate 19,112 of NZ_JCAFTA010000004.1, forward strand.
CCACGATTGAAACCGTTGAAGAAGCGACCGGCCAGGCCGCGGTGGGCAACATGATGCTCGCCCTTCTTCAGCGGCTTGAGCATGGTCGCGCACAGCGCCGGGGTCAGCACGATCGCCACCAGCACCGACAACGCCATTGCAGAGACAATCGTGGCCGAGAACTGCCGGTAGATCACGCCGGTGGATCCGCTCATGAAGGCCATCGGCACGAACACCGCCGACAGCACCAGGCCGATACCCACCAGCGCACCGGTGATCTGGCCCATCGACTTGCGGGTCGCTTCAAGCGGCGACAGTCCTTCCTCGGACATGATGCGCTCGACGTTCTCCACCACCACGATGGCATCGTCCACCAGCAGACCGATCGCCAGCACCATCGCGAACATGGTCAGCATGTTCACCGAGAAGCCCAGCATCGCCAGCACGCCGAAGGTGCCCAGCAGCACCACCGGCACGGCGATGGTCGGGATCAGGGTGGCGCGGAAGTTCTGCAGAAACAGGTACATCACCACGAACACCAGCACGATCGCTTCGAGCAGGGTCTGCACCACGCCCTTGATCGACACGCGCACGAACGGGGTGGTGTCGTACGGGATCTCGGCCTTCAGCCCTGCCGGGAAGAAGCTCTTCATGTCTTCCAGCGCAGCGTCCACGCCGGCCGCAGTATCCAGCGCGTTGGCGCCGGTGGCCAGGGTGACCGCCAGGCCGCTGGCCGGCTGGCCGTTGTAGCGGGTGACGAAGTCGTAGGACTCAGCCCCCAGTTCGACGCGGGCGACATCACCCAGGCGCAGCTCGGCACCGTCCTGCGCGCCGCGCACGATGATGTTGCGGAACTGTTCCGGGGTCTGCAGGCGCGACTGCGCGTTGATGGTGGCGTTGAGCTGCTGGCCCTTCACCGACGGCGCACCGCCGAGCTGGCCGATCGCCACCTGGGCATTCTGTGCCTTGATCGCCGCAGTCACTTCCGCGACGGACAGGCCATAGGTATGCAGCTTGTTCGGGTCCAGCCAGATGCGCATGGCGTACTTGCCACCGAATACCTGGATGTTGCCCACGCCTGGCACGCGGCTCAGGCGATCGACGACATTGGAACCGACGTAGTCGGCGATGTCGTTGGCGTCCATGCTGCCGTTCTCGGACACGAACGCGATGACGTTCAGGAAGCCCGAGCTGGACTTGGCCACGTTGATGCCCTGCCGCTGCACTTCCTGCGGCAGCAGCGGCATGGCCAGCTGCAGCTTGTTCTGCACCTGCACCTGGGCGATGTCCGGGTTGGTGCCGCTCTCGAAGGTCAGGGTGATGGTGGCCTGGCCGTTGGACGAGCTGTTGGAGGAGAAGTAGATCAGGCCATCAAGGCCCTTCATGTTCTGCTCGATGATCTGCGTCACCGAGTCCTCGACCACCTTGGCCGATGCACCCGGGTAGGTGGCGCTGATTTCCACCGCCGGCGGTGCGACGTTGGGGTACATCGAGACCGGCAGCTTGAACAGGGCCAGGCCGCCGGCGAGCATGATGATGATGGCGATCACCCACGCAAAGATGGGTCGATCGATGAAAAAGCGTGCCATGGAGTTCTCCGCTTACTTCGCGTCACCGGCCGGGGCGGCAGGCTGGGCGGCTGCCGCCGGCTTGGCCGGAGCAGCGCCCTTCTCGGTGGCCTTGACCGGCATGCCGGGGCCGATCTTCTGCAGGCCTTCGACGATGACCTTGTCACCGGCCTTCAGGCCGTCCTCGACCAGCCACTTGTCGCCGACCGTGCGGCTGACCTTGACCGGGCGCACTTCGACCTTGTTGTCCTTGCCGACCACCATCGCGGTGGTGTCGCCCTTCGGATCGCGCGCGATGCCCTGCATCGGCACCAGCACCGCATCGCTGCGCACGCCGCCGCCGATCACCGCACGCACGTACATGCCCGGCATCAGCAGGCCGTCCGGGTTGTCCACCTTCACGCGCAAGCCGAAGCTGCCGGTGGTCGGATCGACGCTGACTTCGGAGAACTCCAGCGTGCCCTTGTGCTCGAAGGTGCTGCCGTCTTCCATCAGGATGCTGACCGGCAGGGTCTGGTTGTCCTGCAGGCGGCCGGCAGCCAGTTCGCGGCGCAGCTGCAGCAGTTCGGCGGAGGACTGGGTCAGGTCGACATAGATCGGATCCAGCTGCTGCACGGTCGCCAGTGCATTGGCCTGGCCGGCGCTGACCAGCGCACCCTGGGTAACGCTGGACTTGCCGATGCGGCCGCTGATCGGCGCGGTGATGCGGGCGTAGCCCAGAGTGACGTTCGCCGCATCCAGCGATGCCTTCGCGGCACCGACATCCGCCTCGGCCTGCTTCTGCGCGGCGACGGCGTTTTCCAGGTCCTGCTGGCTGACCGCGTCGACCTTGGCCAGCTCGGTGATGCGCTTGGCGCTCAGGCGCGCGGCGTTGGCCGTGGCTTCGGCGCGGGCCAGCTGGGCGCGGGCGCTGTTGGCCTGGGCGCGGTAGCTGGCGTCCTCGATCTGGTACAGCGGCTCGCCGGCCTTGACCATGCCGCCTTCGGTGAACAGGCGCTTGGCAACGATGCCGTTGACCTGCGGGCGCACTTCGGCGACCAGGAAGGCGTTGGTACGGCCCGGCAGTTCGCGGGTCAGGCCCACAGTTTCGGACTTCAGCGTGACCACGGTGACGTCACCCGGGCCCTGCTCGGGGGCCTGGGGTTGGCCGCCGCAGGCAGCCACGGCTGCGGCGATGGCCAGCGACAGTGCAAAGGGTCGGATTCGGCTCAGCAACATGACGGAAAGGCTCTTAGGGGAAGGAATCTCAGATCGCGCTGATACAGGCCGAAAGCGCCAGCAGGCAACGCGCACCAGCGGGGAGTGGGAGCCGGACCGGCCTGCCACGCACACGACGGGAATGATGGGAGCGAAATATACATACATGCTTGTTTGTTTGTAAACCGGTACAATTCAGCCACGTTTCACCCGCACTCGTACCTACCCATGGCCCGCAAGACCAAAGAGGACACCCAGGCAACCCGGGAAGGCATCCTTGACGCCGCCGAAGCCTGCTTCCATGAACACGGCGTGGCCCGTACCACGCTGGAGATGATCGGCGCCCGCGCCGGCTATACCCGTGGCGCGGTGTACTGGCACTTCAAGAACAAGAGCGAGGTGCTGGCCGCGATCGTCGAGCGGGTGCACCTGCCCTTCATGCAGGAACTGGAGCGCACCTCCACCGACCAGCGCGACACGCCGGTGCACGACCTGCGCGCGGTGATGATCCACTCGTTCATCGAGCTGTCCGAGGACGAACGCCTGCGCAAGACCATGGAGATCATGCTGCGCAGCGATGCGTCGGCCGACACCAGGGTCCTGACCGAAATGCAGCAGGCCGGCTTCCGCGATGCGCTGGACCGGATGGAGCGCGCCCTGCGCCGCGCCAAGGACCTGGGCCAGCTGCGCGAGGGCGCCGACCCGAAGATCGCCGCACGCATGCTGCACGCCACCGTGCTGGGCGTGCTGCACGGCGCGATGGTCGAACCGGAACTGATGGACCTCAAGCGCGATGGCATGCTCGCGCTGGACATGACCCTGGCCGCCTACGTGAAGGATGGTGTGTTCGTTCCCGGCACCGTCCCCGAGCCGCTGCCCGAGGCGTGAACGAGGCTGCTCCCATCACTGCGGCACCCCCTGCAAGGGCAGATCGATGATCCTGGACAACGTGGTGTGGGGCTTCATCGGGTGTGGCAGCGTCACCGAGAAGAAGAGCGGGCCGGCCCTGGCCAACACGCCGGGCTCACGGGTAGTGGCGGTCATGCGCCGCAATGCCGCATTGGCCGAAGACTATGCACGCCGCCACGCGATTCCGCGCTGGTACGCGGACGCCGATGCACTCATCGCCGATCCGGAGGTGAACGCGGTCTACGTTGCAACACCGCCCTCCACGCACATGCACTACGCATTGCAGGCGATTGCTGCAGGCAAGCCGGTCTACATCGAAAAGCCGATGGCCATGAACCACGACGAGTGCCAGCGCATCATCGCGGCCAGCGCCCGCAGCGGCGTGCCCGTGTTCGTGGCCTACTACCGCCGTGCCCTGCCCCGCTTCGCACAGGTGAAGCAGTTGCTGGACAGCGGCGCGATCGGTACGCCGCGCAGCGTGCGCGCCACCCTGCATCGGCCACATTCGGCGGCTGCCGCATCGCCGGACTTCTGGCGAACCAACCCCGCCATCGCCGGCGGCGGGCTGTTCGTCGATCTGGGCTCACACACGCTGGACCTGCTCGACCATCTGCTGGGGCCCCTGAGCGACGTGCGCGGCCTGGCCAGTTCGTTGACCGGCGCCTACGCCGCCGAGGACAGCGTCTCGATGTGCTTCCGCACCGGGGTGGGGGCGCACGGCATCGCGCAATGGAGCTTCTGCGCGTTCCGCCGACAGGACGAGGTCGAGATCACCGGCGACCTGGGGCAGCTGCGCTTTGCCACCTTCGAGGACGTTCCGGTGGTGCTGGAGACCGAAGCGGGCGTGCAGGCATTCGATATCCCGAACCCGCCATCGGTCCAGCAGCCGTTGATCGCCTCCGTCGTGGACGAACTGCGCGGCCACGGGCACTCGCCCTCGAACGGCATCAGCGCCGCCCGCACCAGTGCAGTGATCGACCAGGTACTGCAGGCCTACCGCGCCCGGCAATCGCGCTGAGCGCCAACGCAAAAGGCCGCCCTGCGGCGGCCTTTTCTGTTGCAGCGGATGGAGTCAGGGCCCTCGCCACGGCGAAGGATCTGACCTCGACGCGCATTACAGGATGTAGCGGCTCAGGTCCGGGTCCTGCACCAGCTCACCCAGGTGTGCATCGACGTAGGCGCTGTCGATGGCCAGGGTTTCGCCATCGCGGTCCGGTGCCTCGTAGCTGAGCGAATCCAGCAGGCGCTCCAGCACCGTATGCAGGCGGCGCGCGCCGATGTTTTCCTGGCGCTCGTTCACCTGGAACGCGATCTCGGCCAGGCGCTCGATGGCATCGGCAGTGAAACTGACCTTGACGCCTTCGGTGGCCAGCAGTGCTTCGTACTGCTTGGTCAGCGCCGCCTTCGGTTCGGTCAGGATGCGCACGAAGTCGCCCTTGCTCAACGCGCCCAGCTCAACGCGGATCGGGAAACGGCCCTGCAGCTCCGGAATCAGGTCGCTGGGCTTGGCCAGGTGGAACGCGCCCGACGCGATGAACAGGATGTGGTCGGTCTTGATCGTGCCGTACTTGGTGGACACGTTGGAGCCTTCCACCAGCGGCAGCAGGTCGCGCTGCACGCCTTCGCGGGAGACATCGCCACCGCCCACGTTGTCGCCGCGCTTGGCAACCTTGTCGATCTCGTCGATGAAGACGATGCCGTGCTGCTCGCAGGCCTCGATTGCCGCAGTGCGGATATCGTCCTCGTTGACCAGCTTGCCGGCCTCTTCCTCGATCAGCAGCGGACGCGCGGCCTTGATGGTCAGCGTGCGCTTGTGCGCCTTCGCGCCGCCACCCAGGTTGGCGAACATCGACTTCAGCTGCTGGCCCATTTCCTCCATGCCCGGCGGGGTCATGATGTCCATGCTGACATTGGCCGCCAGGTCGAGCTCGATCTCACGCTCGTCCAGCTCACCGTTGCGCAGCATCTTACGGAACTTGATGCGGGTCTCGTTGTCCTGCGCCGACGGTTCGTTGCGGGCGACTTCAGGATCGAAACCGATGCCGCCGCTACGACGCGGCAGCAGCGCATCGAGGATGCGGTCTTCGGCGCGTTCTTCGGCCTGGGTACGCACGCGCACCTTGGCCTGTTCGCGATAGAGCTTGACCGCGGTGTCGGCCAGGTCGCGGATGATCTGCTCGACGTCCTTGCCGACGTAGCCCACTTCGGTGAAGCGCGTGGCTTCGACCTTCACGAACGGCGCGTTGGCCAACGTAGCCAGGCGGCGCGCGATCTCGGTCTTGCCGACGCCGGTCGGGCCGATCATCAGGATGTTCTTGGGCATCACTTCATTGCGAAGCTCCGGCGCCAGCTGCATGCGGCGCCAGCGGTTGCGCAGGGCGATGGCCACGGCACGCTTGGCGTCGTGCTGGCCCACGATATGCCGGTCCAGTTCCTGCACGATCTCGCGCGGGGTCATGGTGGCGGAGGATACTTCGATCTTCGACATGGATGTGCTCACGGATTCAGATGCATGTAGAGCCGAGCCATGCTCGGCTGACGGGCAGCCCTGCCGAGCATGGCTCGGCACTACAGAAGAGCGGTCACAGCTCCTCGACCACCACGTTGCGGTTGGTGTAAATGCAGATGTCGCCGGCGATGCCGATCGCTTCACTGGCAATCGTGCGCGCATCCAGTTCGGTATGTGCCATCAGCGCGCGCGCGGCCGACAGTGCATACGAGCCACCGGAGCCGATGGCGATGATGCCGTCCTCGGGTTCGATCACATCGCCGGTGCCGCTGATGATCAGCGAGGTTTCCTTGTCAGCCACGGCCAACAGGGCTTCAAGCTTTCCGAGGCGGCGCTCGGTGCGCCAATCCTTGGCCAGCTCGACCGCAGCGCGCTGCAGCTGGCCGTGCTTTTCCAGCTTGGCCTCGAACAGCTCGAACAGGGTGAAGGCATCGGCGGCGGCACCGGCGAAACCGGCCAGCACCTGGCCGTCGCGGCCAAGGCGGCGCACCTTGCGTGCATTGCCCTTCATCACGGTGTGGCCCAGCGTGACCTGGCCGTCGCCGGCAATGGCCACGTGCTCGCCGCGACGGACGCAGACGATGGTGGTGGCGTGGAAAACGTTGGGGTTCTGACTGGGGTCCATGATGCCTCCGGGGTGACAGAACCAGAGGTGGGGACTGCGCTGCGCCCTTCAAGCCACCCGCGACCGGCCACCGCAGGGGCAACGTTCAGCTTTCTCCGCTGCCCTCGCTGCTGCGTCGGCGCTTCGCGCGCGGGTGCGCGGCGTCGTAGACCTTGGCCAGGTGCTGGAAATCGAGGTGGGTGTAGATCTGCGTGGTAGCGATGTCGGCGTGGCCGAGCAGTTCCTGCACGCCGCGCAGGTCACCGGACGACTCCAGGATGTGGCTGGCAAAACTGTGCCGCAGCATGTGCGGGTGCACCTGCTTGAACAGGCCCTGGCGCTGCGCCAGCTGGCGGATGCGGATCTGTACCGCACGCGGGCTGATCGGCCCGTTGCGGCCGGGGAATACCGGCGAAGACGGGCCGCCACCACTTTCCGCGCGCCACGCCTGCAGCGCTTCGCGTGCGGGCCTGCCGAACGGCACCCGGCGCTGGCGGTTGCCCTTGCCCAGCACGTTGACCAGGCCGCTGGCGAAATCCAGGTCGCGCCAGGTCAGTGCGCAGACTTCGCTCAGGCGCAGGCCCGAGGAGTAGAACAGCTCCAGCAGCGCGCGATCACGTCGGCCGAGTTCACCTTCCGGTTCAAGCTCGACCAGCTGTACGGCTTCGTCGGCATCGAGCACCTGCGGCAACCGGCGCGGTGCGCGCGGTGCCTTCAGCGTCGCTGCAGGGCTGACCTCGATGCGGCCGTGCTTGAGCAGCCAGGCATAGAAGCTGCGGCAGGCCGACAGGCGGCGCTGCAGGCTCTTGGCCGACAGGCCGCGGCGATGCTCGTCGGCCACGAACTGGCGCAACGCATCGGCATCGAGTGCCTCCACGGCTACGCCACGCGGCTCGGCCCACGCCGACAGTGCGTCCAGGTCGCGGCGGTAGGCGTCGAGTGTGTGCGCCGACATCCGCCGCTCCACCTGCAGATGCTGCAGGAACGCCTGTACCGCGCTCATCGCCGTCGTGCCCTGCTCAGCTCGGGAAGCGCTTCAGGCCAGTGGCCAGGGCGTCGCCCATCATGCGCAGGAACAACGTGCCCATGCCCGGGTAGAAACGGTTCGGATCATGGCTGCCGACCGCGATCAGGCCAACCCCCGGCAGCGGCAGCAGCGCGGTGGTCTGCACCTCCTCGCTGCGCGCGCCGTACAGCACGGCGTTCTTCTCCGGCTGCAGGCGGCCGCAGATCGGCTCGCCGTCCTTCAGGCAGTCGCGGAACGGGCCCAGTTGCGGATCATCGGCGGCGATCACCTGCAGCCAGTCGGCCTGTTCCAGCCCGGCCACCGGCGCATGCACCACCAGCCGCACCAGGTCGCCGGCGAAGTCTTCCTGCAACGAAGCGGCCATCGCACGCAGAGTGTCGGCCGCATTGTCCTGCTTCATCAGTGCCAGGGTCAGCTGATGCGTGCGCACCGCCAGCCGCTCGTTGACCTGGGCGGTCGCGCCCAGGTCGGCCAACCGTCGCGCCAGCTCGCGGTTCTTCTCGCGCAGCACTTCCAGCTGGTAGCTGGCCAGCGATGCGGTCGGGCCGTCATCGCGCGGCACCACCAGGGTCAGGGCCAAGTCCGGGAACTGCTTGAGGAAGCCGGGATGACGCCGCAACCAGGCAGCGACTTCGTGGGCCCCGAGCTTGTCGACGGTTTCGCTCATGCCATCCACTCCCCTTCGAAGACGAATGCGGTCGGGCCGGCCATCACCACAGGCTGGCCATCCCCCGGCCACTGGATGCGCAGGTCACCACCGGGCAGGCTGATGCGGGCATCGCGCTGCAGGCGGCCGCGCTGCATCAGGGTCACCGCAGCGGCGCAAGCGCCACTGCCACAGGCCAGGGTTTCGCCGACGCCGCGCTCGAACACGCGCAGGCGGGCGTGCGCCGGGCCCATCACCTGGGCGAAGCCCACGTTCACCGAGCGCGGAAACGACGCGTGCTGCTGCAGCAGCGAACCCACGCGTTCAACCGGAGCGGCATCGATCAGGCCGACTTCGATCACCGCATGCGGGTTGCCCATCGACACTGCGGCGAAGCGCACGCTTTCGCCCTGCAGCGGCAGCAGGTATTCCTCGCGCGGATGGGCGAAGCCCATCAGCGGCACATTGGCCGGCTCGAAGGCAGGCACGCCCATGGTTACGGCGAACTGTCCGTCACCGAGCACCTTCACTTCATGGCTGGCCAGCGGGCTGTCGATGACGAACGCATCGCCCTGCGCACTCCCTTGGCGCACCAGCCAGGCCGCGATGCAGCGTGCGCCATTGCCGCACTGCTCGGAATTGGAACCGTCGGCATTCCAGATGCGGTACGAGGCCACCGAGCCTTCCGCACGCGGCGCTTCGATGGTCAGGATCTGGTCGCAGCCGACGCCGGTGTGGCGGTCGGCAAGGCGCGCGGCCAGTTCGGGCGTAGGCGGCGCGGTGCCGTCACGCAGGTCGATCACTACAAAATCATTGCCCGCGCCGTGCATCTTGCTGAAGCGCAGCGCCGTGGAACTGGCCTTACTCATCCCCGCTGCCCGCCTTCTTCGCTGGCGCGGTTGCCGGCTGAGTGGTCGTTGCAGCCGGGTCGACGGTCGTGGCGGGGGCAACGGCGCCCTGGGCCTCCGCCGGGGTCGCCTCGGTGGCGGGCTCGGCAGCGGGTTCGACGGTTTCTTCCACCGGCACCGGCTTCTGCGGCAGTACCAGCGGGCCCTTGTTGCCGCAGGCGGCGAGGAGCAGCAGCGAGGCCGCTGCCAGCGGAATCAGGATGGCGTTTCGATGGGGGATCTTCATGCCCCGAGTATAGCCATTGGCGGCTGAGCGGTTGGTGCAGGGCGGCACGCCACGCATCCGCCGGGCATGGCCCGGCGCTACCGTAACCGGGCGCCGCAGGTAGCGCCGGGCCATGCCCGGCGGGCAATCATTGCTTTGGCGGCAGCGGCCGCGTCCACAGCCAGATCGCCACCACGGTCATGCTGCCGATCGAGAACCACTTCACCCAGGCAATCGGTACGCACCACAGCATGATGGCGGCGCATACCGCCATGGTGATCGTGGCCATCCACTTGCCGTAGCGGCTGACCGCCCCGTGTGCCTGCCAGTTGGCGATGGCCGGGCCGAAGCGTGGATGCTGCAGCAGCCAGTTGTGCAGGCGCTCGGAGCCACGCGAGGCGGCCCAGGCCGAAATCAGGATGAATACGGTGGTCGGCAGGCCCGGCACGAAGATGCCGACGATGCCGGTGCCGAGGCTGACATACGCCAGCAGCCACCACGCCCAGCGGAAACGCACCACGCGCGGAGGCGTGGCGGCATCGCGAGGGGCGGAAGGATCTGGCGCGCTCATGGCCGCAAGGATACCGGTTCAGGGTGCCAGGCAGCGCCCGGCACCCTGTCGCGATCACGGCTGGGCGATGCCCAGCTGCTGCAGCACGAACGCGTACGACTCGGACAGCTCGCGGTAGCGCTGGAAGCGCCCCGACTTGCCGCCGTGGCCGGCTTCCATGTTGGTGCGGAACAGGATCGGGTAGTGGCCGGTGTTGTCGTCACGCAGCTTGGCCACCCACTTGGCCGGCTCCCAGTACTGCACCTGCGAATCCCACAGGCCGGTACCCACGAACAGCGCCGGGTACGCCTGCCGCTTCACGTTGTCGTAGGGCGAGTAGGACAGCATGTAGTCGTAATACTGCTTCTGTTCCGGGTTGCCCCACTCGTCGTACTCATTGGTGGTCAGCGGAATGGTCGGGTCGAGCATGGTGGTGACCACGTCGACGAACGGGACCTGCGCCACCATCACCCGGTAATCCTGCGGGGCCTGGTTGGCCACCGCGCCCATCAGCAGGCCACCGGCGCTGCCACCGGACGCAGCGACGCGATCCTTCGCCGCCCAGCCCTGTGCGACCAGGCCGCGGGTGACGTCGATGAAGTCGTTGAAGGTGTTCTGCTTGTGCAGCAGCTTGCCGTTCTCGTACCAGTCGCGGCCCATTTCCTGGCCGCCGCGGATGTGGGCGATGGCATACACCACGCCACGATCAAGCAGGCTTACCGCGGTCTGGTTGAAGTACGGATCCATCGACATGCCATAGCTGCCATAGGCGTACTGGAACAGCGCGCCCTTGCCGTCCTTCTGGTAGCCCTTGCGGTAGACCAGCGACACCGGCACCTTCACGCCATCGCGCGCGGTGATCCAGACGCGGTCGGTTTCGTACTTCGACGCGTCATAGCCGATCACCGGCTGCACCTTCAGCTGGCGGCGTTCGCCGGTGGCGGTGTTCAGCTCGAACACGGTGGTCGGGGTGGTCATCGAGGTGTATACGTAGCGCAGCCAGGGCGTATCGGCCTCGGTGTTGTCGCCCAGGCCCATCGAGTACGCTGGCTCATCAGCCTTCACGTAGTCGCTGCGGCCATCCTTGAACAGCAGGCGGATGCGTTCCAGGCCCTCGGAGCGTTCGGCGATGGCGGTGTAGCCATCGAACAGTTCGAAGCCTTCGATGAACACCGCATCGTCGTGCGCGATCCAGTCCTTCCACTGCGCACGCGAGGTCGCATCGGTCGGTGCGGTGACCAGCTTGAAGTTCTTCGCGCCGTCGTTGGTGCGGATCACCCAGCGGCCGTCGTAGTGGTCGGCATCGTACTCGACGTCACGCTGGCGAGGGGCCAGCACGGTGAACGTGGTCGGGTCGCTGGCCGGTGCGTAGCGCTCTTCCGAGGACACGGTGCTGTGCACGCCGATGGTGATGAAGCGATCATCGCGGGTGCGGCCGATGCCCATGTAGAAGCTGTCGTCCTTCTCTTCGTAGACGACGGTGTCGGCGCTGGCTGGAGTGCCCAGCACGTGCTTCTTCACGCGCACGGTCAGCAGCGTTTCCGGATCGTTCTCGACATACAGCACGGTGCGGTTGTCGTCGGCCCAGACCAGGTCGCCGGAGCTGCCGGTGATCACATCGGGCAGCACCTTGCCGGTGGCCAGATCCTTGAAGCGGATCGTGTACTGGCGGCGGCCCACATCATCCTCGGCCCAGGCCAGCAGCTGGTTGTCCTGGCTCACTTCCATCGAGCCGACGCTGAAGTAGCCCTTGCCGGCGGCCATGGCGTTGACGTCCAGCAGGATCTCCTCGGCGGCCTCCATGCTGCCCTTGCGGCGCGCGTGGATCGGATAGTCCTGGCCGGTCTCGAAGCGGCTGTAGTACCAATAGCCGCGCTCACGCGCCGGCACGCTGGAATCATCCTGCTTGATGCGGCCGACGATCTCCTTGTACAGGGTGTCTTCGAGCGGCTTGAGCGGCGCCAGCACCTGGTCCGCGTAGGCATTCTCGGCCTGCAGGTAGGCCAGCATGTCCTTGTTCTCGCGCTTGTCGTCGCGCAGCCAGTAATAGTCATCGTTGCGGGTCGCGCCGAACGGCGCCTTGACCACATGCGGATGCTTGGCGGCATCCGGCGGAACAGGCGGAGTGGCGGCGGTGGCAGTAGTGGTCATCAGGCTGGCGAGCAACAGGCAGAGAGTGGATTTCATGTAGTGGGGTTCCTTGAACTGCAATGCAATGGCGTCCTTGTGCCCGAGTCTGGGTTGCAGGAGGGCTGCGGGCAACCCTGCGGATCGTCATGGGGAGTGCCGGCCGCTGGCCAGCAACCTCACGAAGCCGGAGACGGTCGGAATGCCGGCCGGCGGCCGGCACTACCAGAACGCATGACCCAGACGCGCGGCGTACCATGGGCACATGAGCACCCTGCCCCACACGCCGGGCTACAGCCGGCGCAGCCATGAAATCGCTCCATTCCACGTGATGTCCCTGCTGGCCCGCGCACAGGCGCTGGAGCAGGCCGGCCACGATGTGATCCACCTGGAAATCGGCGAACCGGACTTCACCACCGCCGAACCTGTCGTGCGCGCCGGCCAGGCCGCATTGGCCGCCGGTCATACCCGCTACACCGCCGCACGTGGCCTGCCGGCTCTGCGTGAGGCCATCAGCGGCTTCTATCGCAGCCATTACGGGCTGGATATCGACCCTGAACGCATCCTGGTCACACCGGGTGGGTCCGGTGCGCTGCTGCTGGCCAGCAGCCTGCTGGTCGATCCCGGCCGCCACTGGCTGCTGGCGGACCCCGGCTATCCGTGCAACCGCCACTTCCTGCGCCTGGTGGAAGGCGGTGCGCAACTGGTACCGGTCGGGCCGGAGACCGCCTACCAGCTGACCCCGTCACTGGTGGAACAGCACTGGGATGCCGACAGCGTCGGCGCGCTGGTCGCCTCACCGGCCAACCCGACCGGCACCGTGCTTTCCGCCGACGATCTGGCCGCACTGTCGCAGGCCCTGCACGCGCGGGGCGGCCACCTGGTGGTGGACGAGATCTACCACGGCCTCACCTATGGCCTGGATGCGCCCAGCGTGCTGCAGGTGGATGACAGCGCGTTCGTGCTGAACAGCTTCTCCAAGTATTTCGGCATGACCGGCTGGCGGCTGGGCTGGCTGGTGGCACCGCCGGCCGCGGTACCGGACCTGGAGAAGCTGGCGCAGAACCTGTACATCAGCGCCTCGAGCATCGCCCAGCATGCCGCCCTCGCCTGTTTCAGCGAGGAATCGATGGCGATCTTCGAACAGCGCCGCGACGCGTTCCGCCAGCGTCGCGACTTCCTGCTGCCCGCACTGCGTGAGCTGGGCTTCCGTATCGAGGTCGAGCCGCAGGGCGCGTTCTACCTGTACGCAGACGTCAGCGCGTTCACCGACGATGCGCAGGCGTTCTGCGCCCACTTCCTGGAAACCGAGCATGTGGCATTCACGCCCGGGCTGGATTTCGGCTTCCATCGTGCCAACCAGCACGTGCGCCTGGCCTATACCCAGGAAGTGCCGCGATTGCAGGAGGCGGTGGAGCGGATCGCGCGTGGGTTGAAGAGCTGGGGCACCTGATCGCCCTGCGCGAACAGCATCCACGCATGACGTGGATCTACTGGCTCCACGCCACGTGGATACGCGGACCCAACGAAAAACGCCGCCCGAAGGCGGCGTTTTTCATTCCGTCACTTACCGCCGAGGCGCTCCCACAGGAAGCTGTAGGCCAGCGCCGACATGTGTGCGGCCTGCGCGTTGTTGGCGGCGCCGCCGTGGCCACCTTCGATGTTCTCGTAGTAGGTCACGTCCTTGCCGGCGTCGATCATCTTCGCCGCCATCTTGCGGGCATGGCCCGGATGCACGCGGTCATCGCGGGTGGACGTGGTGAACAGCACCGGCGGGTACTTCTTCTTCGCATCGAACAGGTGGTACGGCGAGAAGGTCTTGATGAACTCCCAGTCGCTGGTATCCGGGTTGCCGTACTCGGCCATCCACGATGCGCCTGCCAGCAGGTGGTTGTAGCGCTTCATGTCCAGCAGCGGCACCTGCACCACCACCGCACCGAACAGCTCCGGGTACTGGGTCAGCATGTTGCCGGTCAGCAGGCCACCATTGCTGCCGCCCTGCACGCCCAGGTGCCTGGCGCTGGTGATCTTGCGCTTGACCAGATCGCGCGCCACCGCGGCCATGTCTTCATAGGCCTTGTGGCGGTTCTGCTTCAGTGCCGCCTGGTGCCAGCGCGGCCCATACTCGCCACCACCACGGATGTTGGCGACCACGTACACGCCGCCCTTTTCCAGCCAGGCGCGGCCCATGCCACCGGAATAGCTCGGGGTCAGCGAGATCTCGAAGCCACCGTAGCCGTACAGCAGGGTCGGATTGGAACCGTCCAGCTTCATCGCCCGATCGTGCACAACGAAGTACGGCACGCGGGTGCCATCCTTGCTGGTGGCGAAGTGCTGCTCGATCACCTTGCCCTTGGCATCGAAGAAGGCCGGCATGGTCTTCAGCGTTTCCGGGTCCTGGCCGATCTCGGCCAGCGCCAGCGTGGTCGGGGTCAGATAGTCGGTGGCCGTCAGCCACACCGCGTCGCTGTCATTGCTGTCGACCGCAGCCACCCCCAGCGTGCCGAAAGCCGGTGCACCAACGAAGCGGCTGGTCTGCCAGCCATTGGCGCCCGGCGTCAGCACCGACAGGCGGTTCTTGACGTCGTCCAGCACGTTCAGCACCAGATGGTTCCTGGTCCAGGTGGCGCTGGCCAGCGAGGTGGTCGCGGTCGGGGTGAACAGCACGTCGAACTCGCGCTTGCCGGCCAGGAAGTCATCCAGCTTGGTGGCCAGCAACGAACCGGACGCATAGGTCTTGCCCCCGACAGTCCACGGATCACGCAGCTCCAGGGTCAGCCATTGCTTGTGCAGGCCCTTCTCGGCCGAATTCGGCGCGTCGATCTTGGTCAGCGTGCCATCGTCACCGCGCAGGTAGATCTCGTTGTTGTAGAAGGCGAGCGTGCGGCTGACCAGGTTGCGTTCGAAGCCCGGAGTGTCATCGTGCGTCGCCGCGATGTACATGTCTTCCGGCTTGCCTTCGTACACCGTCGTGGCCGAGGCCATCGGAGTGCCACGCTTCCACAGCTTGGCCACGCGCGGGTAGCCGGAGGTGGTCATCGAGCCGGCACCGAAGTCGGTGTAGACGAACACGGTATCGCGGTCGATCCAGTTGAGGCCGCCCTTCGACTCCGGACGGAAGAAGCCATCCTTGATCCAGGTCTTGTTGGCCAGGTCGAATTCGCGGGTGACGTCGGCATCGGCGCCGCCGCGCGACAACGCGATCAGGCAACGGCTGTAGTCCGGGCGCAGGCAATCGGCGCCGTGCCAGACCCAGTTCTCACCCTCGGCCTTGTTCAGTGCATCCAGGTCGAGCACGGTTTCCCACTGCGGCGAGGCCTTGCGGTATTCGGCCAGGGTGGTGCGTCGCCACAGGCCACGCTCGTGCTGCTGGTCCTTCCAGAAGTTGTAGTAGTAGTCGCCGATCTTCTGCACGGCGGGAATCTTGGCATCGGAGTCGAGCACCTCGCGGATGCTGGCTTCCATCTGCTTGAATGCCGGGGTCTGCGCAAGGCGCGCCTCGGACTTGGCGTTCTGTTCCTTGACCCAGGCCAGCGGCTTGTCGCCGGTTACGTCTTCGAGCCAGGCGTAACGGTCGGTGTCTTCAGCGGCCACGGCGGTCCCCACCGAGGCAGCGGTCATCATGCCAGCCAACAGGCAGGCGGAAGCGAATCGTGACATTGCAGCTCCAGGCAGTCATATGCCTTGGAACGCTAGCATGGATCACCGCTGTCGCCCCCGTGTCGAAGGTCAGGCCGCGGCGGTGGCGCCGCGACGGCGGCGGGCCGCACCGCCACCGCGTCGGTCTGCCTGTCCACCGGTGTGACGCGCCCGCCGCAGCCACGACAGGCGCGGCAACGGGAAGCGCAGCAGCGCCCACCAGGCCACCAGCGGCATGCCCACCAGCCACATCGGCAACCAGCCCAGCCACGCGCTGCTACCACGCGCGGCCGGCCAGACCAGGACCAGTGCCACACCGGCCAGGGCCAACTGCCGCACGCTGCGCAGCAGGCGCGGGTCGGCACGTTCAAGGCTGACGCGTTCAGCTGCAGGGCGACGGACGGAACGTGCGTTCATGGGGCTTCTCCGGTAGACAGTGCAACACAGCTTGGTTAATGCCCTTCTCAAAGGCTGCGACACCATTGACGGATCGCGCACGCTCAGTCGACCATGCTCACGCAAAGCCCTCCTGAGCCCGCTCCCGCATGACTTCGATCCGCCCGCTCTGCGCCATGCTCTTGGCCCTGTCCCTGGCGGGCCCCGCCGTGGCCGCCAGCGAGCCGCCATCGCCCCGTGCCAGCGCCCCACGCGTCGCCGACCCGGATGCGCCGATCGACCTGAAGCGCTTCATGGGTACCTGGTACGTGATTGGCCGCGTGCCGAACTTCGTCGAGCGCGGCCATGTGGCCAGCGTCAACGAGTACGAACTGCGCGACGCGCACAAGGTCGGCATCACCTACCGCTATCGTGATGGCTTCGGCGAACCCCTGCAGGAGATCCGCGCACGCGCCAGTGTCGACCCGGACAGCGGCAATCACGGCTGGCGCACCTGGTTCTATCGCGTGGTGCCCACCCATTCACGGGTGCTGGAAGTAGCACCGGATTATTCCTGGGCACTGATCGGCTACCCGGGCCGCGAGATGGCCTGGATCTTCTCGCGCACACCGGACATGGACAAGGGCCTCTACAAGGAACTGGCCGAGCGCCTGCGTGACGAATACGGGGTGAACACCGACAAGCTCAAGCGTGTGCCACAGCGCCCGGAGCAGGTCGGCAAGCTGGGTTACGAAGTACCCAACGTGCGTTGAGAGAGCGCCGGGCGCAGATGTAGTGCCGGCCGCTGGCCGGCAGCTCCGGCACACCTGGGAGCAGCGCATCGTTGCCGGCCAGCGGCCGGCACTATCTGAGGCGGGCTACTTGCGGGTGTAGTGCGCGACCAGGCGGTCGCCGAGCATCTGCAGCAGCTGCACCAGGATCAGCAGCACCACCACGGTAACCAGGGCCACGTCGGTGCGGTTGCGCTGGTAGCCTTCGCGCAGTGCCAGGTCGCCCAGGCCGCCGGAACCGATCGCGCCGCCCATGGCAGTGAAGCCAACCAGAGCAACGGTAGTGACCGTGGCGGCGGCAATCAGGCCCGGCCGCGCCTCGGGAAGCAGCACCCGGGTGACCAGTTGCCAGGTGGTGGCACCCATCGACTGCGCGGCCTCGACCACGCCGCGGTCCACTTCGCGCAGCGCGGTTTCCACCAGGCGCGCGTAGAACGGCGCCGCACCGATGACCAGCGCCGGCAACGTGCCGAGCACGCCGATCGACTGGCCCATCAACCACAGCGACACCGGGATCAACACCACCATCAGGATGATGAAGGGTACCGAACGCAGCAGGTTCACCACGATCGCCAGCGCGCCATAGACCAGTGGCCGGCGTTTCATCTGCGGCGCGCCGAACACGTACAGCAGCACGCCCATCGGCAGGCCGATGGCCAGGGTAAGCGGCAGCGAGCCGGCCATCATCAGCAGCGTCTCGAGGGTGGCCTTGCCGATATCCATCCACTTGTCCGCATCCAGGTGGCGGAAGAAGCCGCCGGCAGTAGCGATGATCATCGACGCAGTTCCTCAACGTGCACGCCGGCTGCCACGAATGCGGCCTGCGCGGCGGACTGGTCACCGCCCACCAGGGCGACGACCAGCTGGCCATACGGGGTGTCCTTGATCCGGTCGATACGGCCGGACAGGATGTTGTAGTCGACCCCGGTCTGCCGCGCGACGCTGCCGAGCAGGGGTTCGTAGGTGTCGCCACCGAGGAACGTCAGCCGCACGATGCGGCCACCGACGGCATCGAAATCGCGATGCAGCGCACCTTCGTCCATGTGCTCCGATTCGCTGACGAAACGGCGCGTGGTCGGATGCTGTGGATGCAGGAATACCCGGGTGACCGGCCCGGTCTCGACCATCTGGCCGGCGTCGAGCACGGCGACGCGGTCGCAGACGCGGCGGATCACGTCCATCTCGTGGGTGATCAGCACGATGGTCAGGCCCAGCTCGCGATTGATCTTCGACAGCAGCGACAGCACCGATGCCGTGGTCTGCGGATCGAGCGCACTGGTGGCCTCGTCGCACAACAGGATCTGCGGACGCGTTGCAAGTGCGCGGGCAATGCCGACGCGCTGCTTCTGGCCACCGGACAGCTGCGCCGGATACTTCTGCGCATGCGCTTCCAGGCCAACGGTCTGCAGCAGCTCGACCACGCGTGCGTCGATCTCCGCCTTCGGCGTGCCGGCCAGCTCCAGCGGGAAGGCGACGTTGCCGGCCACCGTGCGCGACGACAGCAGGTTGAAGTGCTGGAAGATCATGCCGATGCGCCGGCGCAGCGCGCGCAGGCCGTCCGCGTCCAGTGCGGTGACATCCTCGCCACCGATCAGCAGACGCCCACCACTGGGTTCTTCCAAGCGGTTGATCATGCGGATCAGCGTCGACTTGCCGGCGCCGGAATGGCCGATGATGCCGAATACCTCACCGGCCTCGATGGTCAGGTCCAGCGGCTGCAGCGCGCTCACTGCGCGGCCGGCAACGGCATAGGATTTGTGCAGGCGCTGGAACTCGATCACGGGCGTGGCTCACCGGCTGGGTGACGGAAGGGGGCGTGCAGCCTACCAGCGCAGGCGGTCGCGCGCCCGCGCCATGGGCCAGAATGTTATTCCTTTTGGTTCTAAGCCGCTGCCCGCGGTAGCGCCGGCCGCTGGCCGGCACCTGCAGCGGTCCCTCCGGCGCGAGGGGTTGCCGGCCGCCGGCCGGCCCTACCCCGGCTCAGGGGTGGTCCAACGGCTTCGGCGGCTCCTGCCGGTTCACCCGCTCGCGATGCAGCAGGTACAGGCCGGACGCAACGATGATCGCCGCCCCCACCCAGGTATAGCCATCGGGCAGCTGGCCCCAGAACGCCAGGTCCCAGCCGATCACCCAGACCAGCCCGCTGTACTCCAGCGGCGCGATCATCGAGGCCTCGCCCAGCTGGAAGGCCCTGGTCAGGGCGATCTGGCCCAGCGCTCCGGCCAGGCCCATGCCGCCGATCAGCGGCGCATGTGCCAGTTGCAGTGGCACCCAGCCGGGAAGGGCCAGCAGGCCGGCACCGATGGCCATGATCACCAGGAACCAGACCACCATCGACTGCGAGGTATCGGTGCGGGTCAGCAGGCTGACCGTGATCGCGGCTACGGCATAGGCGGTGGCCGCGGCCAGCACCATCAGCCCAGGCACCGAAATGAAGCCGTCCACGCCCGGCCGCAGCACGACCAGCACGCCGACCAGGCCGATGCCGATGGCCACCCAGCGCCGCGGCCCGACCCGTTCGCCCAGCAGCGGCACCGACAGCGCAGCGATCAGCAGCGGGGCAACGAAATAGATGGTGTAGGCAGTGGACAGCGGCAGGTCGCGCAGGGCGAACACGAAGCAGCCGATCATCGCCATGCCCAGCGCACCACGCAGCAGGTGCAGCCCCCAGCGGCGCGGCACCAGTGAACGCGGCCCGGCGCTGGCCAGCACCCAGACCAGCACGAACGGCAACGAGGCCGCGCCGCGCAGGAAGGTCACTTCCAGGGTGGGGTAGCTGGCCGACAGCTGCTTCATGCCGGCGTCCATCAGCGAGAAGCAGGCGACCGCAGCGACCATCCAGGCCACTGCGCGCGAGGGAGAGCGTTGCACGTTCATGGCCCATTATCGCCCGGTCGTCGCTTTCTGTAGAGCCGAGCCCACGCTCGGCTGCTCTTCACAAAGCAGCCGAACGTGGGCTCGGCGCTACAAAGGGCGGGCATAGGGCCCTCGCGATAGAATGGCTGCCACTGAATCCTGCGGAGCATCGCCATGCCTTCCTTCGACGTCGTGTCCGAAGTCGACACCCACGAACTGACCAACGCCATCGACCAGGCCAACCGCGAACTGGCCACCCGCTTCGATTTCAAGGGCGTGGATGCCAAGTTCGAGCGCGATGGCGATGTGATCAACCAGTTCGCGCCGACCGAGTTCCAGCTCAAGCAGATGAACGACATCCTGCGTGCACGCCTGGCCGCGCGCGGCATCGATGTGCTCAGCCTCGAATTCGGCGACATCGAGACCAACCTGGCCCAGGCCCGGCAGAAGATCACCGTCAAGCAGGGCATCGAGCAGAAGGTCGCCAAGAAGATCGCCGCTGCGCTGAAGGAGGCCAAGCTGAAGGTCGAAAGCCAGATCAACGGCGACAAGCTGCGCGTGCAGGGCAAGAAGCGCGATGACCTGCAGGACGCCATCTCCGTGCTCAAGGCCGGCAAGTTCGAGCTGCCGCTGCAGTTCAACAATTTCCGCGATTGATCTGCCCGCCGGGCCATGCCCGGCGGACTGCAACGTCAACCGCGCAGCAGCTTGTACAGCGTGGTGCGCGAGATGCCCAGCTGGCGAGCGGCCAGGCTCAGATTGCCGTCCGCCGCCTGCGCCGCACGGCGCGCCGCTTCACGCTGCTGATCACGCAGCAGCGGTGCATTCATCGTCGCCGCTGGAGGGCTTTGCGCGCTGCGGCCAGCGACCTTGCGCGGCGCCTGCAGGTGCTGCAGGTAAACCGCACTGCCCTCGCCTACCCGCACCCGATGCGGCGCCCCGGGTTGCAGCAGGCGCCGCCGCTGCGCGGCACTGGCGCCGGCAAACACGCTTTCCAGGTTCAACAACGGCAATGGTCCCCGACGCGGCAGGCCCAGCAGGCGCCGCGCAACACGGTTGGCCGCGCGCAGCTGGCCATCCTCCTGCACCGCCAGCAGCCCCTGCAATGGCGACGCCAGCCAGCGCGGATCATGCTGCAGCGCCAGCAGGTGCACGTCGGCAAGCGCGTGGAACAACCGGTTCTCGCTGGCCAGCGCGGCCTGCCGGAAGTAGCCCTGCAGCAACGAGGGATCGCGCTCACCCAGGCCGGTGATATCGATCACCCCGCATACCTGCCCATCGAGATCGTGCAGTGGCTCGCTGAGGCAGAACACCGGGGCGAACCGCTGCAGGTAGTGTTCATTGCCCCGTACCAGCGCAGGCAGGTCGTCGGCCAGGCTGACTGCCGGTGCCGTGGTGCCGATCTCGCCCTCGCCCAGCCTCCGCCCGACCTGGATCGGGCGCAGCAGCGGTGCATCTTCCAGGCCATGGGCCTGCTGCGCGATCACCATGCCCTCACGGTTGGCACAGAACATCGTCCAGCCACGCCCGCCAAAGGCGGCCCACAGCTGTTCCAGCTCCGGCCGCACGCAGCGCGCGAGCCGACGGTCGCCGGGATCGGAAAGATGCCGGCCATCACCCAGCAGCGGTCGATAGTCCGGCTCCTGCCCGGGCAGCAGGCCGGCCGCGCGCGAACGCAGCCATGACTGCTGCAGCGGCAGCGGCAACACGCCCAATGAGCGCGCATCGCCCTCGGCGAAAGCGGCACGTGCCGCCATCAGTTGTTGCTGCCCGACTGTCGTGGCCATCATGGACGCAGCGTACACCCGCCAGCGGCAACGCCACGTTACGTTCCGACAACGAAATGTTTCCGCCAGCGGTTCAAACACGGGGTCAGAGCCGTTTCCCTTTGGAAAACGGATCCGACCCCGTGCCGACCAACGGTCGGCATCCACCAACAGCAGCGGGAAATTGTCGCAGGCGGGGTGGGTCCGGTTGCGGGGGCGTGAGCGCCATGGATGGCGCGACCGAGCTTACATGGACGTACTTGCAGCGGCCCCCGCAACCGGACCCACTCCGCCAACCTCAAGAATCCAGCTTCTGCTGTTGCTCTGGCGTTTGTCATTGCTTCGGCGGGTGCAGGGCACAGCCCTGCAACCCCACCCTCTGCTCAGGCCGCGATGCGCAGGATCGGCTTGAGCGTGATTCCCTTCGTACTGTCCTCCGCCGCCTGGTTGATCTGTTCCAGCGGGTAGAACTTCACCAGCTTGTCGAACGGGAAGCGGCCCTGCAGGAACAGCGTGACCAGCTGCGGAATGAACACCTGCGGCACGCTGTCGCCTTCCACGATGCCGCGGATGCTGCGACCACCGAGCAGCAGGTTGTTCACATCGAAACTGGCGGTGGTGCCCAGCTTCGGTGCGCCGACCACGCCCATCATGCCCAAGCCGCCCAGCGCCTCGATACCCGCCGACAGCACCTCGGGGCGACCGGTCGATTCCAGCGCGAAGTCCGCACCACCGCCGGTGATCGCGCGTACGGCCTCGATCACGTCGGTCTCGCGGCTGTTCACCACGTGGGTGGCGCCCAGTTCCAGCGCGAGCTCCAGCCGCGAGGGCACTACGTCGATGGCGATGATGGTGGTGGCACCGGCCACCTTCGCCGCCATCACCGCACTCAGGCCCACCGCGCCGGCACCGTAGCTGGCGAAACTGCTGCCCGAGCGCACCTGCAGCGAATTGAGCACCGCACCGGCACCGGTCTGGATGCCGCAGCCCAGCGGGCCCAGCAGTTCCAGCGGCGCATCGTCGGGTACCTTGATCGCGTTGATCTCGCGCGCGATGGCGAAGGTGGCAAACGAAGACTGCGCGAAGAAATGGTCGTGCAGCGGCTGACCCTGCGCATCGGTGATCGCGGTATGGCCGTGGCCATCGTCGCCACCAAAGTTCAGCGCAAAGAAGTCCTTGCAGTAGGCACCGTGGCCGCCCCGGCAGGGATTGCAGTGACCGCAGGCGCCATAGGTCAGCACCACATGGTCGCCCACCTTGAGGTCGCGCACGTTCGGGCCCACCGCCTCAACGATGCCAGCCCCCTCATGGCCGAGCACTGCCGGCAGCGGCACCGGGTAGTACTGGTCGCGCACGATCAGGTCGGTGTGGCACAGGCCCGTCGCCACTACCTTCACCAATACCTCGTCGTCCTGCGGGCCACGCAGCCGGGCCTGCTCGATGACGAAGGGCTGTTCTTTGCCGCGGACCACGACGGCGGTGATCTCGTGGGTTGTGGTCTTGTCGTTCATCGTGATGGCTCCTTCGATCAGATCGGGTAAGCGGGCGCTTCGCCCTTGACGGTCAACCACTGCCACTGGGTGAACTCTTCCCCGTTGGCGGGGCCACCGATGCTGGTGCCGTTGCCGGACGCACCGACGCCGCCGAAGGGATTGATCACCTCGTCATTCACAGTCTGGTCGTTGATGTGCAGCAGGCCGGTGCGCAGGCGCTCGCCGATCTTCAGCGCGCGGCCGACGTTGCTGGACACGATCGCCATCGACAGCCCGTACTCGCTGTCGTTGGCCAGGCGCACGGCATCGTCGTCATCGTCGAACGGCACGACCACCGCCACTGGCGCGAAGATCTCTTCGTTGAAGGCTGGATTGTCGGCAGAGACGTTGCCAAGCACGGTCGGCGCGAAGAACAGATCGCGGTGCGTACCGCCTGCCTCCAGCGAAGCACCGGCCTGCAGCGCCTGCTCGACCACGCGCGCGGCGTGGTCACGCTGGCCGGCATTGATCAGCGGGCCGATGGCCACCTCTTCGCGTGCCGGATCCCCCACCTTCAGCGAATTGGCCTTGGCCACCAGCTTCTGCAGGAATGCGTCATGGATCTTCCGCTGCACCAGCACGCGGCCGGTCGCCATGCAGATCTGGCCCTGGTGCAGGTAGACGCCCCACGCGGTGTTGGCCACCGCCAGGTCGAGGTCGGCATCGTCGAGAATGATCAGCGAGTTCTTGCCGCCCAGCTCCAGCGAGACCTTCTTCAGGTGCTTGCCCGCCGCTTCGCCGACCTTGCGTCCAGCGGCGGTTGAACCGGTGAACTGGATCATCGCCACGTGCGGATCGCTGGTCAGCGCTGCACCGGCCGCGCCATCGCCGGGCAGCATGTGCAGCACGCCGGCCGGCAGACCGGCCTGTTCGAACAGGCGTGCGATCACCGCGCCGCCGCACACCGCCGTGCGCGGGTCCGGCTTGAGCACCACTGCATTGCCCAGCGCGATGGCCGGCGCCACCGCGCGCATGGCCAGGTACAGCGGGAAGTTGAAGGGCGAGATGACGCCGACCACGCCCAGCGGCCGGCGTCGCGCCAGGTTCAGCCAACCCGGCTCGGAGGGCAGGATCTCGCCGGTGCTGCGCGACGGTAGCGCCGCAGCTTCGTGCAGCGCCTTGATCGTCACCTTCGCTTCGAAGCCGGCCTTGAGCCGTGTCGAGCCGCTTTCGCGCACCAGCCACTCCACCAGGGTGTCGATGTGTTCCTCGGCCAGGCGTGCCGCGTTGCGCAGCACCTCCGCGCGCTGCTCGTAAGGCGCTGACGCCCACGCCTGTTGCGCCTGTGCAGCGGCCGCCGCCGAACGCGCTACCTGCGCCGGGTCGGCCAGGCCGATTTCGCCGAGGGTGTTGCCGGTGGCCGGCTCGATCACCGGCTGCCGTTGCTCGGCCGCCTGCCAATGACCATCGAAGAAGGCGCCGGCCCAAAGGGCATCCGGCAGCCACGGGGAAGATGCAGTCATGGGTGTCCTCCTGTGTCGTGCGTCCATTCCACGCCCGCCGTCCGCGACAGGCAATCGGCCATCCAGCGGTCGCCCGCAAGGGCTTGAATCGGCGGGAATTTCCAGCATGGCGACTGTCCAGTTCCTGCACAGTGAACAGCGCGGCAGCGGCACACTGCCTACAATGTCCGCCCCGCCAGCCGACGTGCCCGCCATGACCGACACCCACCTGCCCACCGATGACCCGATCGCCGCCACCCGCCTGTGGCTGGAGCGCATCGTCATCGGCCTGAACCTGTGCCCGTTCGCCAAGGCGGTGTATGTGAAGGACCAGGTTCGCATCGTGCTCAGCGATGCGACCACGACGGAAGCCCTGGTTGAGCAGCTGGCCGAGGAACTGGTCCTGCTGCGCGATACGCCGGCCGAGCAGATCGATACCACGCTGATCGTGCATCCGCAGGTGCTGACCGATTTCCTCGACTACAACGACTTCCTCGACAACGCCGATGCGGCGATCGAGGCACTGGACCTGCAGGGCATCCTGCAGGTGGCCAGCTTCCATCCGGACTACCAGTTCGAAGGCGTGGCGCCGGGCGATGCCAGCAACTACACCAACCGTGCGCCATTCCCCACGCTGCACCTGCTGCGCGAAGACAGCGTGGCGCGCGCGGTGGACGCGTTCCCTGATCCGGACGTGATCGTCGAGCGCAACATCCAGACCTTGGACCGTATCGGCGTGGACGGCTGGCATCGCCGCCTGCGTGGCGAAGACCTGTCGTGAGCACGGTGCCGCCGATTGCCGCTTGGCCGGCCGCGCCATTGTCGGGCAAGGTGGTGCTGGTCACCGGCGGCGCCAACGGCATCGGCCGTGGCATCGCCCAGTGCGTGCTCGGTGCAGGTGGCCGCGTGTTGATCGGCGACCTGGACGTGGAAGCCGGCCAGGCCTGCCTGCGCGAGTGGCAACGCGGTGAGGACGCCGCATTCCAGCACCTGGACATTACCGACGAAGCCAGTGTGCGCGACTTCATTGCCACGGCCCTGCAGCGTTTTGGTCGCATCGACGGGCTGGTCAACAACGCGGGCATGGCCGGTGCGCACGGCTCGCGGCTGCAGGACATGGACTGGGATGAATGGCAGCGCCGCCTGTCGTCGCTGCACGGCGCTTTCCTGTGCAGCAAGCACGCGTTGCCGGCGCTGACAGCCAGCGCCGCCGGCGCCATCATCAACATCGCCTCGACCCGCGCCTGGCAATCCGAAGCGCACAGCGAGGCCTATGCGGCGGCCAAGGGTGGCCTGGTGGCCTTCACCCATGCGCTGGCGATCAGCGCCGGCCCGGCGGTGCGGGTGAACAGCGTCAGCCCGGGCTGGATCGGCACCAGCGAGTGGCAGGCACCCTCACGGCGACACGCGCCGGAGTACTCGGCCACCGACCATGCGCAACACCCGGTCGGCCGGGTCGGCCACCCCGAGGACATCGGCGCGCTCGCGGTATACCTGCTGTCGTCGCTGTCCGGCTTCAGCACCGGCCAGGATTTCATCGTCGACGGCGGCATGACCCGGAAGATGATCTACGCCGAATGACCGACCACCGGTAGTGCCGGCCGTTGGCCGGCGTTCCGGTAGATCCACGCCATGCGTGGAGGGCGGTGAAGTGCCAACCAAGGTTGGCACCTACCCGACGCCTTACGCCATGCCCGAGTGACGCAGCAGCGCGTCGATCTGCGGTGCACGGCCGCGGAAAGCCCTGAAGTTCTCCGCCGCCGGGCGGCTGCCACCGCGCGACAGGATCTCATCACGGAAGCGTGCACCGGTTTCCGCCAGTGCCTGTGGCGCTTCCTCGAACGCGGCATAGGCGTCGGCGCTGAGCACCTCGGCCCACTTGTAGCTGTAGTAGCCCGCGGCGTAACCGCCCGCAAAGATGTGGCTGAACTGGTGCGGGAAGCGGTTCCAGGCCGGCGGGTGGTTCACCGCCACTTCCGCGCGCACGCGGTCGAGCAGCGCCAGCACGCTGTCCTGCGCTGGCTCGAACTGGCTGTGCAGCAGCATGTCGAACAGGCCGAACTCCAGCTGGCGGACGGTGGCCATGCCGCTGTGGAAGTTGCGCGCGGCCAGCATGCGCTCGTACAGCGTGCGCGGCAGCGGCTCGCCACTGTCCACGTGCGCGGTCATCGCCTGCAGGTGGTCCCATTCCCAGCAGAAGTTCTCCATGAACTGGCTGGGCAGCTCAACCGCATCCCATTCCACGCCGTTGATGCCGGCCACGCCCAGTTCGCCGATGCGGGTCAGCAGCTGGTGCAGTCCGTGGCCCATCTCATGGAACAGCGTGGTCACTTCGTTGTGGCTGAAGGTGGCCGGCTTGCCGTTGGCACCCCGGCCGAAGTTGCACACCAGGTAGACCAGCGGCGTCTGCACGCTGCCGTCGCCGCGCACGCGACGGTTGCGGCAATCATCCATCCACGCCCCGCCGCGCTTGCCCTCGCGTGCGTACAGGTCCAGGTAGAACTGGCCGACCAGCGCGCCCTGCGCATCGACCAGGCGGAAGAAGCGCACGTCTTCGTGCCAGACCGGCGCGCTGTCCTCCTGCACATGCAGGCCATACAGCTGCTCGATCACCGAGAACAGGCCGCCCAGCACCTTCGGCTCGGTGAAATACTGCTTCACCTCCTGCTCGGAATAGCTGTAACGCGCCTGCTTCAGGCGGTCGGCGGCGAACGCCAGGTCCCAGGCCTGCAGGGCATCGATGCCCAGCTGCTCGCGTGCGAACTGCTCCAGCTCGGCGCGGTCCCTGGCGGCGAACGGCTTGGCGCGCGAGGCCAGGTCACGCAGGAAACCGAGCACTTCGGCCGGGTCCTGCGCCATCTTGGTCGCCACCGAGTAATGGCCGTACGAATCGAAGCCGAGCAACGCAGCCAGTTCGGCGCGCAGGGCCAGGATGCGGTCGATGTTGCCGCTGTTGTCCAGTGCGTCATCGCCGAATTCGGACGCACGCTGGGCGCTGGCGCGGTACAGGATCTCGCGCAGGTCGCGGTCCTCGCCCCAGGTCTGCACTGGCAGGTAGCACGGCATCTGCAGGGTCAGTTTCCAGCCGGCCTTGCCGTCCTTCCGTGCTGCGGCATGCGCGGTGGCCTTCACGTCTTCCGGCAGGCCCTTCAGCCGCGCTTCGTCTTCGATGATCAGCGACCAGGCATCGGTAGCGTCGAGCACGTTCTGCGAGAACTTCGCCGACAGCGCCGACAGTTCTTCCTTGATCGCAGCAAAACGCTGCTGGGCCTCGGGCGCCAGCTCGGCGCCGCCCAGGCGGAAGTCGCGCAGGGTGTTGTCCAGCACCTTGCGCTGGGCTTCATCGAAATGCGCCGCCTCCGGGCTGGCGGCCAGCGCCTGGTACTGCCGATACAGCGCCAGGTTCTGCCCCAGCGCACTGGCGAAGCGGGTCACCCGCGGCAGGTTGCTGTTGTAGGCCTCGCGCAGTTCCGGGGTGTTGACCACGCCCTGCAGGTGGCCGACCAGGCCCCAGGCGCGCCACAGTCGCTCGGTCGCGTCGTCCAACGGGGTGACGAAGGTCTCCCAACGCACCGGCTGCACCTGCTCGGCCGCGCTGACGGCGGCTTCGGCCTCGGCCAGCAGCACATCCAGCGCCGGCGCGACGTGCTCGGGGCGGATCGCCTCGAAGCGCGGCAGGCCGGAAAAATCGAGCAGGGGGTTGGCAACGGTCACGGCAGATCTCCAGGATACGGGCCCGGCACCCGGGCAGCCCTCCAGATATGGCGCTGCCGGGCGCGGCTGACAAGGGGGCACGGCATTCACATCGGCCTTACGCGCGCCCCCCGAAGCTCTGGATGCGGGGGAGTCCGCAGCGGCACGTACCGAACGAGGCCCCACATGGAAGGTCTGGCTGCAGTTGCATCCGCCTCACCGGCGCGGTCGCTGGCACTGTCTGCCAGCGCGGCCGAACTGGCCTGGATCGCCGCGCTGTGCGATGCCGGCGACGACGCCCCGCGCCACCTGCAGCAGTTGCAGGCGGTGCTGCAGCAGGGCGGCACGTTCAATGAAAGCCAGGAGTGGTACCCGTTCGAAGTGGTCGAGCGCGGCGCCAGCCAGCTGCAGCTGGGCCATGAGCGCGAGTTCGTCATCTGCGTGCTGCTGTGGTTGCAGGCATTGGCCCAGGGCCGCGCCAGCATCCTGGATCCCACCCTGCACCTGGATGACCGCGCGATGGACATCGAGGCCTTGCCCGATGCACTGCGCGACGCGGTGCTCGACGCCTTCACCGCAGCGGGTTACTGAGACACCGTCGCGGACGCCGACATGGCCCGGCGACAACGTCGGCCGTCCTACAACGCTTCCAGGCTGCACCACGGCAATTCGGGCAGTCCCTGCCCGGCCACCGCAGCGGCCAGCTGTGCGTCGGCGCCGTCGACATCAATGCCCTGGCGCGCGTACCACGCCGGATCGTAGTAGCTCTGCGCATAACGCTCGCCGCTGTCGCACAGGATGCTGACGATGCTGCCCTGGTGGCCCGCCTCGCGCATCCACTGCGCCGCCTGCAGCACGCCGATGAAGTTGGTGCCGGTGGAGCCACCGACGCGTCGGCCGAGCTGGCGGCTGACATGGCGCATCGCAGCCAGGCTCAGCGCGTCGGGTACCTTGACCATCGCATCGACGCTGGTCGGGATGAAGCTCGGCTCCACCCTTGGCCGGCCGATGCCTTCCACGCGCGAACCACCACTGCAGGTCAGGTCGCGCCAGTCCTGTTCACCGGCCACGGCGGCCCGGTAGCCGTCGAAGAACACCGACACTTCCGGGTCCGCGCACAGGATGCGGGTGTCGTGGCGGCGGTAGCTGACATAGCGGCCCAGGGTGGCGGCGGTGCCGCCGGTGCCGGGGCTGCACACGATCCATTCCGGAACCGGGCTGGGCTCTTCGGCCATCTGCTTGAAGATGGACTCGGCGATGTTGTTGTTGGCACGCCAGTCGGTCGCGCGCTCAGCGTAGGTGAACTGGTCCATGAAGTGGCCACCGGTTTCACGGGCCAGCTTTTCCGAATCACAGTTGAGGTCGCAGGCGCGTTCGACCAGGTGGCAGCGGCCGCCTTGGAACTCGATCGCGGCGATCTTTTCAGGCGAGGTGGTGGCCGGGATCACCGCAATGAACGGCAGGCCGAGCAGGCGCGCGAAATAGGCTTCGGACACCGCCGTCGAGCCGCTGGACGCTTCGATCACCGGTCGCCCTTCGCGCAGCCAGCCATTGGCCAGCGCATACAGGAACAGCGAGCGCGCCAGCCGGTGCTTGAGGCTGCCGGTGGGATGGCTCGACTCATCCTTCAGGTACACATCGATGCCCTCGAACCCGGGCAGCGCCAGCGGGATCAGGTGGGTATCGGCGGAGCGGTTGAAATCGGCTTCAATCTTGCGGATGGCGGCGGCCACCCATTCACGCTGCGACATGGCGGGCAATCGTTGTCAGGACGGAACGGTGCGATCCGGCCATTGTACGTCGCGGTACCGTCAGGTGCTGGCCGGTAGAATGCCCCCATCCGGCCGGCAACGGCCCTGTCTGAAGGACCTCCCCCCATGACCATTCCCGCCCTGCGCGATGTCCCCGGCGTCGCCGCCCAGGCCCCGGCCGAAACCACCGGCTTCGTGTTCAACCACACCATGCTGCGGGTGAAGGACATCACCGCCTCGCTGGACTTCTACACCCGCGTGCTCGGCTACCAGCTGATCGACAAGCGCGACTTCCCGGAGGCCCAGTTCAGCCTGTACTTCCTGGCCTACCTCCCGGCCGGCGTGGTGGTACCGGAAGACGACAGCCAGCGCCGCCTGTGGATGGCCGGCCTGCCGGGCGTGCTGGAACTGACCCACAACCACGGCACCGAAACCCAGGACGGCGCGGTCTACCACGACGGCAACAGCGACCCGCGCGGCTTCGGCCACATCTGCGTGTCGGTGCCGGACATCGAGGCGGCCTGCCAGCGCTTCGAGGACCTCGGGGTAACCTTCCAGAAGCGGCTGACCGACGGCCGCATGAAGAACCTGGCCTTCATCAAGGACCCGGACGGCTACTGGGTCGAGATCATCGCCAACGTCTGACCCGGAAAGGGGCACAATTCCGGTAGCGCCGGGCCATGCCCGGCGGCCTTGAGCAGGCCGCGCTGCGCGCTCGCCGGGCACGGCCCGGCGCTACCGACTCCGTCCCCTTTTTGAAGAGGTTCGTATGGAAACGATGGAACTGCACCGTGGCCGCCTGATCGACCACATCCAGCTGGTGGTGCGCGACCTGGCCGCCAGCCGCCGCTTCTACCAGGCAGTGTTCGATACGATCGGCATCCCACTCGGCGGCGAAGGGCCGGACTTCTTCTGGGCCGACGAGCTGTTCATTTCCAGCGCCAGCAGCCGTGCCGCCGCCGGCCAGCTGACCGGCCGCCATCATCTAGCCTTCCAGGCCCGCGACAGCGCCACGGTCGATGGCTTCCACACCGCTGCCATCGCCGCCGGTGGCACAGACAACGGCGCACCGGGCGAGCGCCCCTACCACCCGGGCTACTACGGCGCCTTCGTGCTCGACCCCGATGGCAACAACATCGAAGTGGTCTACCACGGCCCGGCGAACTACAGTGCCGACTCGGTGAAGGTGACGTTCTGACTTCACCGACGCCGTGAACGAAGAAGCCGGGCAATGCCCGGCTTCTCTGTTTCCAGCGCTGCAGCCCTCAGTGGGCGGCCATGTAGATGTCCTGCAGCACGGCCTTTTCCAGTTCCAGCTCGCCCAGCAGGTTCTTCACGATATCGCCCAGGCTGAGGATGCCGACCAGCTGGTTGCCGTCGGTCACCATCAGGTGACGGCGACGCGAGTACGTCATCAGCGACATGGCCTGCTTCAGCGTGGCGTCCGGCGCAATGCCCTCCAGGCCCGTGGACGGCAGGCTGGAAATCACCCGGCGGCCGGCCTGCGGGCCATCGTCGGCCAGGGTGCGCACGATGTCCTTCTCGGAGATGATGCCGACCGGGGCATCGTCCTTCATCACCACCAGCGCAGCGATCCTGTTCGCGCTCATCTTGTGGGCGGCGGCACCGATGGTGTCTTCGGCATCGATGGTGATGACAGCTTCTTTCTTGGATTGCAGGAGTTCGCGGACGTTCATTCTTGTTTCCTGGTGCAGGTCACTGAAGTCAAAAAAGTGTGCTCTTCCGATACGCCCCCTCCCCGGGAACAGACCTTTCAGCGCACGTCTGGCGCACCCGTCTGCCGCATGGGAGGCATCGGCAGACGACGTGCTGCAACGCGAACGAGGTGGGGGTTCAACCGCTCAACCCGGACCTCGGTCAAATCGATTCTACGACTGCGACCATCGGTCACTACCGGCATCGATAGGACAGTTCGTCGTGGGAACCAGCTGACGATCCAGAGAATGGCACCGCGGCTGAAACCGCCGCTGAATACAAGCGCAGTTGCGCATTAAAGATTGATTGCCCGCTGCCGACAGCGGACAGAACACCCGGCGGCAATCCCACTTCGCACTGTCCGGCCAAACGAAAGGGCCCACGCGGGGACCCTTCGCTTGCAGCATCCAACCGGAGCGATGGGTATTACTCCACCGTCACGCTCTTGGCCAGGTTGCGCGGCTTGTCCACGTCGGTGCCGCGTGCCAGCGCAGTGTGGTAGGCCAGCAGCTGCACCGGGATGGTGTGCACGATCGGGCTGAGCACGCCGGCGTGGCGCGGGGTGCGAATCACGTGCACGCCTTCGGACGCGTTGAAGTTGCTGTCCTGGTCGGCGAACACGAACAGCTCGCCGCCACGCGCGCGCACTTCCTGCATGTTCGACTTCACCTTTTCCAGCAGGCTGTCGTTGGGGGCGATCACCACCACCGGCATATCCTCGTCCACCAGCGCCAGCGGACCATGCTTCAGCTCACCTGCCGGGTAGGCCTCGGCGTGGATGTAGGAAATCTCCTTGAGCTTGAGCGCGCCCTCCAGCGCGATCGGGTAATGCAGGCCACGGCCCAGGAACAGCGCATTGGACTTGCGCGCAAAGCGTTCGGCCCACGCCGCGATCTGCGGTTCCAGGTTCAGCGCGTGCTGCACGCTGCCCGGCAGGAAGCGCAGCTGCTCCAGGTAATCCGCTTCCTGCGCCGCGTCGATGCGGCCATGCAGCTTGCCCAGCACCACGGTCAGCTGGAACAGCGCGGCCAGCTGGGTGGTGAAGGCCTTGGTCGAAGCCACGCCGATCTCGGCGCCGGCGCGGGTGTAGCAGACCAGTTCGCTGGCGCGCGGAATCGCACTTTCCGGCACGTTGCAGATCGACAGCGTGTGCTTATGGCCCAGCGACTTGGCGTACTTCAGCGCTTCCATCGTATCCAGCGTTTCGCCGGATTGCGAGATGGTCACGATCAGATGCTTGGGGTTCGCATAGGCCGCGCGATAGCGGTACTCGCTGGCGATTTCCACGCTGCACGGCAGGCCGGCGATGGCCTCGATCCAGTAGCGCGCGGTCAGCCCGGAGTAATAGCTGGTACCGCAGGCGATGATCTGCACGCCTTCAATGCCCGACAGCACGGCTTCGGCGTTCTTGCCGAACAGCTCGGCCGGGAAACCACCGGCGTCGATCGCCGCTTCGATGGTGTCGCCCAGCGCGCGCGGCTGCTCGTGGATTTCCTTCTGCATGAAGTGGCGGTACGGGCCCAGCTCCAGCGATGCCAGCGACACGTCGGACAGATGCACGTCGCGTTCGACCGGCTGGTCGTGCTCGTCGAAGATGCGCACGCCGTCACGGCGGATTTCGGCGGTGTCGCCTTCCTCCAGGAAGATCACCTTGCGCGTGGCCGAGATCACCGCCGAGACGTCGGAGGCGACGAAGTTCTCACCCTCGCCCAGGCCGACCAGCAGCGGACAGCCCATGCGTGCACAGACGAAGCGCTCCGGCTCGGCACGGCTGACCACGGCCAGCGCGTAGGCACCGGTCAGCTCTTTCACCGTGTGCTGCAGCGCCACCAGCAGGTCATCGCCGTCCTTCAGGTGGTGGTGGATGAGGTGGGCGATGACTTCGGTATCGGTCTGCGACTCGAAGGTGTAGCCCAGCGCACGCAGCTTCTCGCGCTGCTCCTCATGGTTCTCGATGATGCCGTTGTGCACCAGCGCCACGCCATGGCTGATATGCGGATGCGCGTTGGCCTCGGTGACACCACCGTGGGTGGCCCAGCGGGTGTGGCCGATGCCCAGCACCGCATTGAAGCCCTCTGCCTCGGCTGCGGTGGCCATTTCCAACACACGACCGGTACGACGCACGCGGCGTACATCGCGGCGCTCATCCTGGTCGACTACCGCAATACCCGAGGAATCGTAACCACGGTATTCAAGACGCTTCAGCCCCTCGATCAGTACCGGCACCACGTCGCGATCAGCGATCGCACCCACGATTCCACACATGTCACGCGTTTCCTTGAAGACGATCGGCGCATTCTAGCCCGCGCGTCCGGCGTCGCCCTCCTGTCCGCTTAATGAAAGTGTCCGGAAAGGTGTCCGCGGACACCCGGACACTTCGCCTCCTCATCCAACCTATTGAACCAAAAGGAAATAAGGTTGGCACGCAACCTGCTTGTTACTGGTTACCACCGTCAGGCACGCATCCGATGATCCGCGACACCTCCGCACAGGACCAGATCGTTTCCACCGCCCCGGCCGGCACCTCCCGCGCGGCCTGGCACCGCTATCGCTGGCCGGCGCTGGGTGCCATCGCGCTGCTGGCCGGCATCGGCTGGGCGGTACATGCCTGGTCCAATGCCAGCCGCTCCTTCGACAGCAGCCGCGTGCGCATCGCCGAAGTGAAGCGCGGCGACCTGGTGCGCGACATCGCCGCCGATGGCCGCGTGATCGCCGCCAACAGCCCGATCCTGTATGCCATCTCGGCCGGTACCGTGGACCTGAAGGTGGTCGCCGGTGACGTGGTCAAGAAGGGCCAGGAGCTGGCGATCATCGACAGCCCGGAACTGCGCAGCAAGCTGGCCCAGGAACAGGCAACGCTGGCCGGGCTGGAAGCCGAGGCCAGCCGCGCCGCGCTGGACGCGACCCTGGCCCGCGCCAAGTCCCGCAAGGAAACCGACCAGGCCACCATCGAGCGTCAGGCCGCCGACCGTGACCTGCAGCGCTACCAGCGCGGCTACGACGGCGGCGCGGTACCGCAGATCGACCTGGCCAAGGCCAAGGATTCGCTGAAGAAAGCCGACATCGCCCTGGCCAACGCCACCACCGATGCGCGCCTGCAGAGCCAGGGCGCCGACCTGGATGCCCGCAACAAGCGCCTGCTGGCCGACCGCCAGAAAGCGGTGGTGGCCGAAGTGCAGCGCCAGGTCGATGCGCTGACGCTGCGCGCGCCCTTCGATGGCCAGGTTGGCCAGGTGCAGGCCGTGCAGTCCACCAACCTGGCCGCCAACGCGCCGGTGCTGGGCGTAGTCGACCTGTCCAAGTTCGAGGTCGAGATCAAGGTGCCGGAGAGCTTCGCCCGCGACCTGGCGATCGGCATGCCGGCCCAGCTGACCGGTGGCAACGGCCAGCCGTTCCCGGGCGAGATCAGCGCGGTATCGCCGGAAGTGGTCAACGGCGAGGTCAACGCCCGCGTGCGCTTTGCCAGCGCGCAGCCGGAAGGCCTGCGCCAGAGCCAGCGGATGTCGGTGCGCGTGCTGCTCGATACCCGCAAGGACGTGCTGAAGGTCGAGCGCGGCCCGTTCGTCGAACAGGGCAACGGCATGGCCTACGTGATGGATGGCCGCACCGCCGTGCGCCGTCCGGTGGAACTGGGCGTCAGCAGCCTGGGCGAAGTGGAAATCAAGTCCGGTGTGCAGCCAGGCGACCGCATCGTGGTCTCCGGCAGCGACCTGTTCAAGGACGCCGAACGCGTCTCCGTCAACTGACACCTGATACCTGAATCCTGGAGAGAGGACACCCCATGTACATGCTCGAAATGCGTTCGGTCGCCAAGGTCTTCCGTACCGAACAGGTGGAGACCCACGCTCTGCGCTCGCTGGAACTGCAGGTCAAGGAAGGCGAGTTCGTCGCCGTCACCGGCCCGTCCGGTTCCGGCAAGACCACGTTCCTCAACATCGCCGGCCTGCTGGAAACCTTCACCAGCGGTACCTACCTGCTGGACGGGCAGGATGTGAGCACGCTGGGCGACGACGCACGCAGCCGCCTGCGCAACCAGAAGATCGGCTTCATCTTCCAGGGCTTCAACCTGATTCCCGATCTGAATCTGTTCGACAACGTCGACGTACCGTTGCGCTATCGGAAGATGAGCGCCAACGAGCGCCGCGAGCGCATCGAGAAGGCGCTGACCCAGGTCGGCCTGGGTTCGCGCATGAAGCACTACCCGAATGAGCTGTCCGGCGGCCAGCAGCAGCGCGCGGCCATCGCACGCGCCCTGGCCGGCAGCCCTCGCCTGCTGCTGGCCGACGAACCGACCGGCAACCTGGATACGCAGATGGCGCGCGGCGTGATGGAACTGCTGGAGGAGATCAACGCCGCCGGCACCACCATCGTGATGGTCACTCATGATCCGGAACTGGCCGCGCGTGCGCAGCGCAACGTGCACATCGTCGATGGCCAGGTCACCGACCTGGTGCGCGAACCGGTGCTGGCCACCCCGCCGCGCCACATCGTCGCCGTCAACGAGTGAGGGGCCGGCCATGTTCGCCTACTACGCCCGACTGGCGGTGCGCAGCTTCCGCCGCAACAAGGTCCTGACCGCGCTGATGGTGGTGGCCATCGCCCTCGGCATCGGTGCCTCGATGACCACCCTGACCGTGTTCCATGTGCTGTCCGGTGACCCGATTCCCGGCAAGAGCGACCGGCTGTTCTACGTGCAGCTCGATGCCGCGACCGGCGCCTATGTCGCCGGGGAGGAACCGGAAACCCAGCTGACCCGCTTCGACGGTGAAGCGCTGCTGCGCGAGGCCAAGGGCGAGCGCCAGGCGCTGATGAGCGGCGGCGGCGGCACCATCGAACCGGACAACAGCACCCTCAAGCCCTTCAGCATCGACACTCGCTGGACCTCGGCCGATTTCTTCCCGATGTTCGAGGTGCCGATGCAGTACGGCCGCCCCTGGACGCGCGAGGACGATGAAGGCCGCGCACGCGTGGTGGTCATCTCCAAGGCGCTCAACGACAAGCTGTACCAGGGCGCCAACAGCGTGGGCCGCGACCTGCGCATGGAAGGCCAGAGTTACCGCATCGTCGGCGTGATGAAGGAATGGAGCCCGGAGCCGCACTTCTACGACCTGACCACCGGCAGCTACGGCAAGAACGAAGACCTGCTGCTGCCGATCTCCACCTCGTTCGACCTGAAGCTGGGCAGCAACGGCAACATGAACTGCTTCGGCGAGAATCCCGATGGCAACAGCTACTCGCTCAACGCACCCTGCGCGTGGCTGCAGTACTGGGTGGAGATGGACCCGGCCAAGGCCGCCGACTACCGCCGCTACCTGGAGAACTATTCGAGCCAGCAGCGCCAGGCCGGCCGCTTCAAGCACCCGCCGAACGTGCGCCTGCGCACCGTGATGGAATGGCTGGACTTCAACGGCGCGGTGCCCAGCGACGTTCGCCTGCAGCTGTGGCTGGCACTGGGTTTCCTGGGTGTCTGCCTGGTCAACACGGTGGGCCTGCTGCTGGCCAAGTTCCTGCGCCGCAGTGGAGAGATCGGCGTGCGCCGCGCACTCGGTGCCAGCCGTGGCCAGATCTTCCTGCAGTGCCTGGTGGAAGCCGGCGCGGTCGGCGTGGTCGGGGGCGTGCTGGGCATCGGCCTGGCCCTGCTCGGCCTGTTCGCGGTGCGCCAGCAACCGGTGGAGTACGCAAAGCTGGCCCACCTGGACGGCAACATGCTGCTGCTCGCGCTGGGCCTGACCCTGTTCGCCAGCCTTGCCGCCGGTTTCCTGCCTGCCTGGCGCGCCATGCAGGTCACTCCGGCCATCCAGCTCAAGTCGCAGTAAGCAACCGAACGAGGACTCCCATGGACATCCGCCCCATCCTCAGCACGCTGCGCAGGCACAAGACTGCCGCTGCCCTGATCGTGCTGGAAGTCGCACTGACCTGCGCCATCGTCTGCAACGCGCTGTTCCTGGTCAGCCAGCGCGTGGAGAAGATCAGCATGCCCAGCGGCATCGCCGAGAACGAACTGGTGATGCTCCGCGTCAGCGGCATCGGCAAGCAGACCGATGCCATGGCCCGCACCCGTGAGGACCTGGCGTCATTGCGTGCGCTTCCCGGCGTCAGCAACGTCACCATCATCAACCAGGTGCCTTTCCGCAACGGCTCGTCCAGCAGCAGCATCTCGCGGGAGATCGACCAGGAACGGCCGACCACCAACGCTTCGATGTACACCCTGTCCGAGAACGGGCTGGCCACGATGGGCATCAACCTGATCGCCGGCCGCGATTTCCTGCCCGGCGAGTACCAGAACTTCGAAGACGCCAGCAAGGGGGGCGCCAAGGAAAACGCCATCCCGGTCATCCTCACCCAGGCCACCGCCGCCAAGATGGAACCCAACGGCAGCGCGCTGGGCAAGACCTACTACATGGGCAAGCAGCCGCTGCACGTGGTCGGCATCGTCGACACGCTCAGCACGCCCAACGGCTGGAATGACAACTGGACGAACTCCATGCTGCTGCCCATGCGGCGCACCTTCGACGAGGGTGGCACCTATGTGCTGCGCACTTCGCCGGAACGCCGCCAGGAGGTGCTTGATGCGGGGGCTGCTGTACTGGAGCGCAACGACCCCAACCGGCTGATGCGCGACAAGCTGACCTATGAAGACCAGCGCAAGGACTTCTTCAAGAACGACCGCGCGATGGTTGGCCTGCTGATCACCGTCAGCGTCTCGCTGCTGGTGGTCACCGCACTGGGCATCATCGGCCTGGCCAGCTTCTGGGTGCAGCAGCGCAGCAAGCAGATCGGCATTCGCCGCGCACTCGGTGCCACCCGCGGGCAGATCCTGCGCTACTTCCAGACCGAGAACTTCCTGCTGGCCTCGCTGGGCATCGTGCTGGGCATGCTGGCGGCCTACGCGATCAATCTGGCACTGATGAACCTGTACGAGCTGCCACGCATGCCCCTGTACTACCTGCCGCTGGGCGCGCTGCTGCTGTGGGTGCTGGGCCAGGTCGCGGTGTTCGGGCCGGCCCGGCGCGCGGCAGCGGTCCCGCCCGCAGTTGCCACGCGGGGCGCGTGAGATGCGTGCCTGCCGGATGCTGTTGATGGCACTGCTGCCACTGCCGGCGCTGGCCGGCGGTGGCAGCTCGCAGACGCTGGAATGGCGCCAGGATGATGCCCGCCTGGCGCTGCGCTCGACCGAGGGCCAGGTACGGGTGGAAGCCGCGCGTCCGGAAGCCCGCTTCGGCGTGCGCAGCGGCGACCGCATCCTGCGCCTGGACGATACGGCTGTGCGGCGCATCGAGCATCTTGCCGATGCGCTGCGGCATTCCAGTGCCCCGACTGCGTACCTGTTGCTGCGCCGCGACAAACGCGAGCTCACCGTCCCGGTGGACGCCACCTCGTGGCGGCTGGCGCTGGTCGCTCCGCCACCGCCGCCACCGCCGCCACCCGCGCGGCGCTGAAACCAGCCCGCCCTCGTCGCCACGGCTTTGGCTATGCTTGATGGGTGGCGCCGGGCTCTCCCGGCGTATGGATACGAACACGGCTCCATCGGCGCCGCCCATCCCTTTCTGCAGAACTGCTTGATGCCTTCGATCCTGATCATCGACGACAACGCCAGCGTGGGCACCGCGCTGGACGTGCTGTTCTCCCTGCATGACATCGACACCCTGCAGGCGCAGAGCCCGGCCGAAGGGCTGGCCCTGCTCGAGTCGCAGCCGGTTGATCTGGTGATCCAGGACATGAATTTCAGCGAGGACACCACCTCCGGCGAGGAGGGCGAAGCGCTGTTCGCACAGATCCGCGCGCGCCACCCGGACCTGCCGGTGATCCTGCTCACCGCCTGGACCCACCTGAGCAGCGCGGTGGACCTGGTCAAGGCCGGTGCCGCCGACTACCTGGCCAAGCCCTGGGACGACCGCAAGCTGCTGACCACGGTCAACAACCTGCTCGAGCTGTCCGAGGCACGCCGCGAGCTGGACCG
Organism: Stenotrophomonas sp. YJH_SMC_27; assembly: GCF_059369815.1. Lineage (NCBI taxonomy): Bacteria > Pseudomonadati > Pseudomonadota > Gammaproteobacteria > Lysobacterales > Lysobacteraceae > Stenotrophomonas > Stenotrophomonas sp. YJH_SMC_27. The sequence continues at coordinate 58,862 of NZ_JCAFTA010000004.1, forward strand.
GCGGCGCGCGCGTGAGCTGCGGCAGCGCAACGCGCTGGAAGAGAAGTACAAGCTCTGTGGCGCGGTCTTTGCAGATCCGGCCAGCGAGCGCGTCATCGCGCTCGCCTGCCAGGTCGCGCGCTCCGAACTGCCGGTGCTGATCACCGGTCCCAACGGCGCTGGCAAGGAGAAGATCGCGCAGATCATCCAGGCCAACTCGCTGGTGGCCAAGGGCCCGTTCATCACGGTCAACTGCGGCGCATTGCCGTCGGAACTGATCGAAGCCGAACTGTTCGGTGCCGAGGCCGGTGCGTACACCGGCGCCAACAAGGCACGCGAAGGCAAGTTCGAGGCCGCCGATGGTGGCACCCTGTTCCTGGATGAGATCGGCAACCTGTCGCTGGGCGGGCAGATGAAGCTGCTGCGTGTGCTGGAAACCGGCCGCTTCGAGCGTCTTGGCTCCAATCGCGAGCGCCAGGTCAAAGTCCGCGTGGTCAGTGCGACCAATGCCGACCTGCCGGCGATGATCCGCGACGGCACCTTCCGCGAAGACCTGTACTACCGCCTCAATACGGTGGAACTGGTACTGCCACCATTGGCCGAACGCCCGGGCGACATCGTGCCGCTGGCCGAGCGCTTCCTGACCGCCGGCAAGCCGCTGTCCAGCGCCGCCACCGCGGCCCTGCAACGGCATCCCTGGCCCGGCAACGTGCGCGAACTGCGCAACGTGATCCAGCGCGCCGAGCTGCTGGCGACCGGCAACCGCATCGAAGTGGCCGACCTGAACCTGCCGCGTGCCGCACCTGCTTCGCGACCGGCGCCCAGTGCCGGCAATGATCCTGACCGTGCGCGCATCGAGGATGTGCTGGCGCGCAACCACGGCGTCATCGCCCAGGCCGCCGCCGAACTCGGCCTGAGCCGCCAGGCGCTGTACCGGCGCATGGACCGGCACGGCATCCCACGCGAATGAAGCGGCGTTCGTTCACCTTCCGCCTGTTCCTGCGCCTGCTGCCGGTGCTGGCGCTGGCCGCCGCGTTGCCGTGGCTGCTGGCGTACTGGATGGACCACGGCTGGGTTGTGACCACCGTGTCGGCACTGATCCTGCTGTCGCTGATGTGGTGGACGCTGCGCCGTGCCACCGCCCCCGTGCGGTCACTGATGCGGGCCCTGGCGGGCACCACCAGCAGCTATCGCGACGGCGAATACAACTTCGGCGTGCACTGGCCCGGCAATGACGAGCTCGGCGACCTGGTGCAGGCACACCGCGAACTGGGTGATGTACTGCGTGCACAGCGGCAGGGCCTGGTGCAACGCGAGCTGCTGCTGGACACAATGGTGCAGAACACGCCGGTGGCGATGCTGCTGATCGCCTCCGGCGGCGATGGCATCGCCCGCGTGGTGTTCTCCAACTTGGCCGCGCGCAAGTTGCTGCATGGCGGCTGGAAGCTGGAAGGACAGCGCCTGGAGGACGTGCTGGAACAGGTGCCGGTGGAACTGCGCGATGCCATCGCCCGCGGCGGCGACAGCCTGTTCGCGGTGCATGCGGAAGGCGAAGACAGCGACGAGGATGACGAACAGGTCTATCACCTCTCACGTCGTTCTTTCCACCTCAATGGCCGTCCGCACGACCTGTTGCTGGTACGCCTGCTCACCGCCGAGCTGCGCCGCCAGGAAGTGCAGACGTGGAAGAAGGTGATCCGGGTGATCAGCCATGAGCTGAACAACTCGCTGGCACCGATCGCTTCGCTGGCACACTCCGGCGGCGTGCTGGTGCAGCGCGAGCGCTTCGATCGGCTGCCGGAGATCTTCACCACCATCGAAGACCGGGCGCGCCATCTGGAAGGTTTCATTCGCGGCTATGCGCGTTTTGCCAAGCTGCCGCAGCCGCAGTTGCAGACCGTGCACTGGGCCCCCTTCCTGTCCAGCCTGCGCCAGCAGATTCCGTTCACCATGGAGCGCGAGCCGGACGAGGAACTGAGTAGCCGCATCGACATCGCGCAGTTCGGGCAGGCGTTGTTGAACCTGTTGAAGAACGCGCATGAGGCCGGCGCCGAAGCCGATCCGCCCAATGATGACGTGCAGGTGCAGCTGACGCGGTTGCCGCAATGGCTGCGCCTGGATGTGCTGGACCGTGGCAAGGGCATGAACGAGCAGGTGCTGCAGAACGCGCTGATGCCGTTCTATTCCACCAAGCGCAACGGCACCGGGCTGGGGCTGGCGTTGACCCGCGAGATCGTGGAGGCGCACGGCGGGCGTGTGTCACTGCAGAATCGTGGCGATGGCGGGTTGTGCGTCTCGATCCTGCTGCCGGTGGGGTGAGTTGCCGACTTGGCTCGGTCTGCCAGTGGATCCACGCCATGCGTGGATGTGCCGACCAGGGTCGGCACCTACCAGACCCGCCGCATCGCCACCCGCAGGTGCATCGGAAACCCGAGCGCAGCCTCTTCCGCCATCACCGACTGCAGCCCGGCATCCCACTCCGCCTCCGGCACTTCAACGAATCCTTCGCTGGCATAGAAAGGCGCATTCCACGGTACGTCGATCAACGTTGTCAGCACCGCTGACGCGTAGCCGTCGGCCCTGGCCTGTGCCAACGCATGGCGCAACAACGCGCGGCCATGGCCTTGCCGCCCGTGTGCAGGATCCACATCCATCTGCAGCACATGGAACTCGCCTGCCAATTCTCCCGCCAGCACGTAGCCGGCAATGCCGCCGCCGGCCGCATCCACCACCCACAACTGCCCGCGCTCAAGGCCGTACTGCAGTGTCGCCAGGTCCAGGCCGTGGCCGGTGAACACCCGATAGGCTTCGTGGTCCCTGAGCAGTTCGCCAGCGCGCTGTTCAATGCCCGGCAGCAGGCCGAGCTCGTCGGCGTGCGGAATGCGTGCCTCAGGCCTTCTTGAGCGGGCGCTTCCAGCCATCGATGGTTTCCTGCCGTGCACGTGCCAGTGTCAACTTGCCATCAGGCGCGTTGCGGGTAATGACCGAGCCGGCGGCGATGGTCGCGCCTTCGCCGATCAGTACCGGCGCGACCAGCGAACTGTTGGAGCCAATGAATGCGTTGTCGCCGATGGTGGTGGTCGACTTGTTTACGCCGTCATAGTTGCAGGTGATGGTTCCTGCACCGATGTTGACCTTGCTGCCGATCACCGCGTCGCCCAGATAGGTGAGGTGGTTGGCCTTGCTGCCCACACCGAGGGTGACCTTCTTGGTCTCGACGAAGTTGCCGACGTGCACGCCATCGGCCAGCACGGTGCCCGGGCGCAGCCGTGCGAACGGGCCAATCTGCGCAGCGCCTTCGGTGACCACGCCGTCCAGATCACAGTGCGCACGCACTTCGGTGCCTGGCCCCAGGTTGACGTCCTTCAGCCTGTTGAACGGGCCTACGGTGACGCCGTCACCGAGCACGATGTTGCCTTCAAGGACAACGTCGACATCGATCAGCACATCGCTGCCCACGGTGACGGTGCCACGGATATCCAGGCGTGCCGGGTCGCGCACGCGCGCGCCCTGTGCGCACAGTGCACGCACCGCACGGCGCTGCCAGGCGCGCTCCAGCTGCGACAGCTGCCAGGGATCATTTGCCCCCTCGGCCTCCTGCGCATCGGCGACCAGCGCCATCTCGGCCGGGGTGTACTCGTTCGCGGCGAACGCGAACACGTCAGTGAGGTAATACTCGCCCTGGGCGTTGCTGTTGGACAGCTGCGACAGCCAGCGGCGCAGCGCGGTCGACTCGGCGGCGATGATGCCGGTATTGATCGTGCGCACGCGCAGCTGGTCGTCAGTGGCGTCCTTCTGCTCGACGATGGAGCCGACCTTGCCCTCCGCATCGCGCAGCACGCGGCCGTAACCGGTCGGGTCATCGAGCTCGGCCACCAGCACGGACAAGCGGCCTGGCTGGGCCAGCAGGTGGCGCAACGTGTCTGCGCGGATCAGCGGCACGTCGCCGTACAACACCAGCACCTGCGCCGCATCTGGCACTTCCGGCATCGCCTGCGCCACCGCATGGCCGGTGCCCAGCTGCTGCACCTGTTCGGCCCACAGCAGGTCGGGCTGGTCGGCGAAATGCTGGCGGACAGCTTCCCCGCCGTGCCCATACACCACGTGGATGGCGGCCGGCTGCAGTTCGCGCGCTGCGGCGATCACGTGGGCCAGCATCGGCTGGCCCGCTATCGGCTGCAGCACCTTGGGCAACACGGATTTCATGCGCTTTCCAGCGCCGGCGGCGAGGATGATGACGTGCAGGGCTTGGCTCATGGAATATCCCGGGCAGCAACGAACTGTGAACTGGCTGCTAGCATAGCCGACGCGTTCCCCTGTGCTGCGTGAACCATGCCTGTCATCCACAGTCGATTCCCGAATCTGCTTCCGTGGCTGGGCGCAGCCCTGCTCGTCCTTGGGCTGTGTACTACCCCCCTGGCGCGCAGCATCCCCTGGAGCCGCTTCGCCGAACTTGTGGAGATCGGCTTGTTCGCGTGCGGCGCTGGCGTACTACTGAAGCGCTGGCGCCACTGGTCGATGGCCAGCGTTCTGGGCGTGCTGTGGTTGCTGCTACTGCCTGTGTTCGCTGGTGTGCTGGCTTTCCTGTCTGCGCTGTTGATGCTGCTGGCTGCAGCCGCCATCGGTACAACGTTGTTCGCGCAACGCGCGCTGGCGCTGCAGGCATGCGCAGGCCTGCTGGTGATGGCCGCGGTACTGGGCTGGACGCTGCTGCTGCCGATCCATTACCGATGGATCTACCTGCTGGCCTGCCTGGCATTGGTGGCCTGGCGCCGCGCCACACTGCGGTCCGCGCTGCGGGCCGCGGCCACGCTATGGCGGCATGCAGTGGCCGCTGCACCGCGTAGCGCAGCCTTTGCCGTGCTCGTGCTTGGTCTGGCCAGCACGGCCTGCTGGCTGCCGACCCTGCAGTATGACGACCTGACCTATCACCTGCGGCTGCCGTGGCAGTTGATGGAACTCGGGGTGTACCAGCCTGCGCCAGAACACCAGATCTGGGCACTGGCGCCGTGGGCAACCGATGTGATCCATGCGATTCCGCAGCTGCTGTCTGGTGCTGAAGCACGCGGCCCGGTCAATGCATTCTGGCTGCTGGCACTGGGCGCTGCTGCGTGGCACCTGGCTGCACAACTGGGGGCGGGCGGGCAGTCGCGCTGGCTCGCCGTTGCCATGGTAGCCAGCCTGCCGCTGACCGCGGGCCTGGCCGGCGGCATGCAGACCGAATTGCCAACGGCAGCAGTACTGCTGTGGATGTGTGCACTGGCCGCAGCCCCGCGCGATACCCGACTTTCCAGCTGGCTGCTGCTGGCGGTACTGGCGGGTGGGCTGCTGGCAATCAAGACCATGGGTGCGCTCATGGCGCTGCCGGTACTGCTATGGGCCCTGGTCCGCCATCCGTGGCCGTCGCTGCCACGAATCGTACTGGTGGCGCTGGTCGGCCTGCTGGTGGGCGCGTCCAGTTACGCCTACGCCACTTGGATCGCCGGCAACCCGGTGCTGCCGCTGTTCAACGGCATCTTCCATTCGCCGTACTACGCACCCGTCAACTTCCTTGATGCCACCTACAGCGTCGGCTTCGGCGCCAACCTGCCGTGGATGCTCACGTTTCATTCCTCGCGCTACTTCGAGTCGCAGGATGGCGCGGCAGGCGTGGCGCTGGTCGGCCTGGCGGGCCTGTGGCTGCTGGCACTGCTGCGCCCGTCCACGCGCGCGGCGACACTGGTGGCAACAGCCGTACTGGTGCTGCCGCTGTTGCCTGTGCAGTACCTGCGCTATGCCTACCCGGGCATGGTGCTGCTGTCTGTCGTGGCCGTTGCGGCGCTGGGTGCCGGCGCCCCGCGTCGGCCGCTGCTGGTACTGCTGGTCACGATCTGCGTGCTGAACGTCAGCCTGCAATCGACCGGCTACTGGATGATGCGCAGCGGTGCATTGAAGGACACGTTGAAGGCCGCTGGCCGCGACGAGCCCCTGTTCCAGCGCTTCACCCCCGAACGCTCGCTGGCAGCGGGCGTTCGCGCGTCGCCCGATGATGGACGCAATGTCCTGGTACTGGACCCGGCCGCCCCCTACTTCGCCGAGTTCGGCAGCCGTGGCCGCAGTGTTGCCTGGTACGCGCCCTCGCTGCAGGCGGCGGCAGCGGTCGCCGAACACGATGCCAGCGGCCAGCGGTGGCTGGCAGTGCTGCGGGGCATGCAGACCGGGCACATCATTCTCAACACCCGTAACCTGACGGCGCCGCAACGCGCGGCACTGCAGTTGGCCGGGGCGGAACTGCGGGGCGAGGCAGGCGATCGCCAGTGGTGGTATCTTCCCGCCGCCATGGAGCTCCCCGCAGAATGAGTACGTCCACGCTCTCCACGCCAACGCCAGACAAGGGTTCCGCCGCGATGCCGCGCATTGCCGTGGTGATTCCCTGCTACCGCGTGCGGGCGCATGTCATGCAGGTCATTGCCGGCATCGGCGCCGAAGTGGGCTGGATCATCGCCGTGGCAGCGGCGCGATGATCCGCGACTGATGCATGGATCCACGCGTCACCGTCATCGAACACGCGCAGGACCAGGGCGTTGGCGGCGCAACGATGACCGGATACATGCATGCGCTGCAGGCGCCTGCAGAGGTGGTCATCAAGCTTGATGGCGATGGCCAGATGGACCCCGCGCAGGTGCTGCGCTTCGCCAGCCCGCCTCTCTCCGGCCACGCCGACTACGCCAAGGGCAATCGCTTTCATCGTGTGGGTTTCCTGCCGGGGATGCCTTGGGTACGACTTGCCGGCAACGCCGCGTTGTCGTTCCTGACCAAGCTCTCCAGCGGTTACTGGCAGATCGCCGATCCCACCAACGGGTACACCGCTGTACGCAGCGAGCTGCTGCACGAGCTGGAACTGGAGCGCATTGCGAAGCGCTATTTCTTCGAATCGGATCTTCCATACCACCTCAACCAAGCACGCGCGGTCGTGGTTGACGTTCCCATGCGCGCGCACTACAAGGATGAAACCAGCAGCCTTCGCCCCGCACGCATCCTCGGTCCTTTCATGCTCGGCCACCTTCGCAATACCGCGCGCCGCATCCTCTACAGCTACGTCACTCGTGGGTTCTCACTGGCCAGTGTGCAACTGCTGCTGGGCAGCCTGCTTCTGGTTGCCGGCTCCGTTTTCGGCCTGTGGCACTGGCTGGTGTCGATGCAAAGCGGGGTACCAGCCACCGCTGGCACCGTGATGGCGGCTGGCCTGCCGATCATAGTGGGCGTGCAGATGCTGATGTCATGGCTGAATTTCGATGTGGCGAGCGAACCCCGGCAGGCTGCGCACCGGCTGTTGGCAGATGTGCAGGCTTACCAGCGCGGCGGCGGATCGACGCGATGACGTTGTTCCGCCAGGGAAGCACCTATCTCGTCATCGGGCTCGTGCAGCTGCTGGTCGATTGGCTGGTGTTCGTGGCCGCCAGCGCGCTGGGCATGCCGGTCGCGCCGGCCAATATCACCGGCCGCTTGGCCGGCATGCTGCTGGGCTTCTGGCTCAACGGCCGCTACACCTTTGCCGAGGCCGGTGCCCGCAAGCTGGGATGGAAGCGATTCGCACGCTTCTTCGGGCTGTGGCTGCTGCTGACGGCAGCGAGCACGCTGCTGGTCAGCCTGGTCGACCAGGCGTTGGGCCTGCAGTACACGTGGCTGGCCAAGCCGCTGGTGGAAGGCGGGCTGGCCTGCGTGTCGTTCCTGTTGATGCGCTACGTGGTGTATCGCTGAGACGGGGCGGGATCCGGGATGCCGGATCGGGATCGGGATCGGGATCGGCATCCGCATCGGCATCGGCATCGGCATCGGCATCGGCATCGGTAGAGTCGACTGTCAGTCGACTGCTCTTCCATCAGGCCGCGAAATCCCGCGCTGCGCGCGGTAGTCGACTAACAGTCGACTCTACCCAGTCGGCGCTGCCCCGCCAGCACAAACAAGAACGCCGGCACAGGGCCGGCGTTCTCGTGGGTGCAGCGCGAACCTCAGTGCTTGAGATTCTTGCGCAGGCGTTCCAGTGCCTGCAGCTGGACGACGGCCTCGGCCAGCTTCTGCTGGGCTTCAGCCACTTCCATCGCTTCGCCGCGGTTGGCCAGGATGCGTTCGGCTTCTTCCTTGGCCTTGCGGACCGAGGCTTCGTCGATGTCCTGCGCGCGGATCGCGGTGTCGGCCAGCACGGTCACCACCTGCGGCTGCACTTCCAGGATGCCGCCGGAAATGGCGAAATCCAGCTGCTCGCCATTCGGCGTGGTCACCACCACCTTGCCCGGCTTCAGGCGGGTGATCAGCGGCGCGTGCTTGGGCGCGATGCCCAGTTCGCCCAGCTCACCGGTGGCCACGACCAGGGTCGCTTCGCCACGGAAGATTTCCTGCTCGGCGCTGACGATGTCGCAACGGATCGTGCTCATGCAAATCTCTTCGCTGTTCGCGGCGGCGCAATGCCACCGTGGGGGTCCACCGGCGCGGGCGGTTGCCCGGCGCCGGCGTCAGGTCGGGCAGGATCGCTCCCGCCCGTCCCGGATCAGGCCTTCTCGGCCATCTTCTTGGCCTTCTCGACCGCTTCTTCGATGCCGCCGACCATGTAGAACGCCTGCTCCGGCAGGTGGTCGTACTCGCCATCGACGATGGCCTTGAAGCCACGGATGGTGTCCTTCAGCGGCACGTACTTGCCCGGCGAACCGGTGAACACTTCGGCCACGTGGAACGGCTGGCTGAAGAAGCGCTCGATCTTACGGGCGCGCGACACGGCCTGCTTGTCCTCTTCGGACAGTTCGTCCATGCCCAGGATCGCGATGATGTCCTTCAGTTCCTTGTACTTCTGCAGGGTCTGCTGGACGCGCTGGGCGGTGTCGTAGTGCTCGTGGCCGATGACCAGCGGGTCCATCTGGCGGCTGGTGGAGTCCAGCGGATCGACGGCCGGGTAGATACCCAGCGAGGCGATCGAACGCGACAGGGTGACGGTCGAGTCCAGGTGGGCGAAGGTGGTCGCCGGCGACGGGTCGGTCAGGTCGTCCGCGGGAACGTAGACGGCCTGGATCGAGGTGATCGAGCCGTTCTTGGTCGAGGTGATGCGCTCCTGCAGGACGCCCATTTCCTCGGCCAGGGTCGGCTGGTAACCCACCGCGGACGGCATACGGCCCAGCAGTGCCGACACTTCGGTACCGGCCAGGGTGTAGCGGTAGATGTTGTCGACGAACAGCAGGACGTCCTTGCCCTTGCCGTTTTCGTCCTTCTCGTCGCGGAAGTACTCGGCCATGGTCAGGCCGGTCAGCGCGACGCGCAGACGGTTGCCCGGCGGCTCGTTCATCTGGCCGTACACCATCGCCACCTTGTCCAGGACGTTGGAGTCCTTCATTTCGTGGTAGAAGTCGTTGCCCTCACGGGTACGCTCACCCACGCCGGCGAACACGGACAGGCCGCTGTGCGCCTTGGCGATGTTGTTGATCAGCTCCATCATGTTGACGGTCTTGCCGACGCCGGCGCCGCCGAACAGGCCGACCTTGCCGCCCTTGGCGAACGGGCACATCAGGTCGATGACCTTGATGCCGGTTTCCAGCAGCTCGGTGGCCGGGGACTGGTCTTCATACGACGGCGCAGCGCGGTGGATTTCCCAGTTGTCGCTGGCAGCGACCGGGCCGGCTTCGTCGATCGGACGGCCCAGCACGTCCATGATGCGGCCCAAGGTGCCGGCGCCGACCGGCACCGAGATGCCACGGCCGGTGTTGACGGCAACCAGGTTGCGCTTCAGGCCGTCGGTGGAACCGAGGGCGATGGTACGCACCACGCCGTCACCCAGCTGCTGCTGGACTTCGAGGGTGATCTCGGTGTTTTCCACCTTCAGTGCGTCGTACACCTTCGGCACCGATTCACGCGGGAATTCGACGTCGACGACCGCGCCGATGATCTGAACGATCTTGCCCTGACTCATTGCTGCATCCTCTAATGTGTGCTTTGAACGAACGCGGTCAGACTGCTGCCGCGCCGCCGACGATTTCGGAGATTTCCTGGGTGATCGCTGCCTGGCGCGCCTTGTTGTAGACGAGCTGCAGGGTGCCGATCAGCTTGTTGGCGTTGTCGCTCGCCGCCTTCATCGCAACCATGCGTGCGGCATGCTCGGAGGCGACGTTTTCCAGCAGTGCCTGGTACACCAGCGACTCGATGTAACGCGTCATCACGTGCTCCAGCACGGTCGCGGCATCGGGTTCGTACAGGTAATCCCAATCGTGGTGAGCGACCTGCTTCTCAGCCGGCGGCAGCGGCAGCAGCTGATCGAAGCTGGCCTTCTGCACCATGGTGTTCACGAAGCGGTTGTACACCAGGTACACGCGGTCGATCTTGCCTTCGGTGAAGGCGTCGAGCATGACCTTGATCACACCGATCAGCGATTCCAGCTTCGGCACGTCGCCGATGTGGGTCACGCTGCCGACCATGTTGACCTTCACGCGGCGGAAGAAGGTCGAAGCCTTCTGGCCGATGGTCACCAGGTCCACTTCGGCACCCTTGTCCTGCCATGCTTTGGCTTCGCCCAGCATCTTGCGGAACAGGTTGTTGTTCAGGCCGCCGGCCAGGCCGCGATCGGAGGAGATCACGATGAAACCGACCCGCTTGACCTGCTCGCGCTCGACCAGGAACGGATGCTGGTAGTCGGTGCTGGCCTGGGCCAGATGACCGATCACCTGCTTCATCGCCTGCGCGTACGGACGCGAGGTCTTCATCCGATCCTGCGCCTTGCGGATCTTGGAGGCCGAGACCATTTCCAGGGCGCGCGTCACCTTGCGGGTGTTCTGCACGCTCTTGATCTTGGTTTTGATTTCGCGTCCGCTTGCCATCTCTTGTTTCCCGTGGCGCGGGGCTGATGCCCCGCGTTGTTCAACCGTTTGTCATCTGGTCCAGCGGAGCCGGTGGCTCCGCTCTACAGGACCGCGATTACCAGCTGCCGGTGGTCTTGAACTCGGCGATGCCCTTCTTGAAGGCACCTTCGATGTCGTTGTCCCAACCGCCGGTGGCGTTGACCTTGCTGATCAGCTCGCCCTGGGTGTTGGCGAAGTGGGCGTGCAGGCCTTCTTCGAACGCCAGCAGCTTGTTGACCGGCACGTCGTCCAGGTAACCCTCGTTGACGGCGTAGATCGACAGCGCCTGGTTGGCGATCGACATCGGCGCGTACTGCTTCTGCTTCATCAGCTCGGTGACGCGCTGGCCACGCTCCAGCTGCTTGCGGGTCGCTTCGTCCAGGTCCGAGGCGAACTGCGCGAAGGCAGCCAGCTCACGGTACTGGGCCAGCGAGATACGGATACCGCCCGACAGCTTCTTGATGATCTTGGTCTGGGCCGAGCCACCGACGCGCGACACCGAGATACCGGCGTTCACGGCCGGGCGGATGCCGGCGTTGAACAGGTCGGTTTCCAGGAAGATCTGGCCGTCGGTGATCGAGATCACGTTGGTCGGAACGAACGCGGACACGTCGCCGGCCTGGGTTTCGATGATCGGCAGCGCGGTCAGCGAACCGGTCTTGCCGGTGACCTTGCCTTCGGTGAACTTCTCGACGTACTCCTCGGACACGCGGGCAGCGCGCTCGAGCAGACGGGAGTGCAGGTAGAACACGTCACCCGGGTAGGCTTCACGGCCCGGCGGACGCTTCAGCAGCAGCGAGATCTGGCGGTAGGCGACGGCCTGCTTGGACAGATCGTCGTACACGATCAGCGCGTCTTCACCGCGGTCCATGAAGTACTCACCCATGGTGCAGCCCGAGTAGGCGCTGATGTACTGCATGGCAGCCGATTCGGAAGCGGTCGCGGCCACCACGATGGTGTGGGCCAGCGCGCCGTTCTCTTCCAGCTTGCGCACGATGTTGGCGATGGTCGACGCCTTCTGGCCGATCGCAACGTACACGCACTTGATGCCGGTGCCCTTCTGGTTGATCACCGCATCGATCGCCATGGCGGTCTTGCCGGTCTGGCGGTCACCGATGATCAGCTCGCGCTGGCCACGGCCGATCGGGATCATCGAGTCGACCGACTTGTAACCGGTCTGCACCGGCTGGTCGACCGACTTGCGCCAGATCACGCCCGGAGCAACGCGCTCCACCGGAGCGGTCAGGTCGGTGCCCAGCGGGCCCTTGCCGTCGATCGGCTCGCCCAGCGCGTTCACGACGCGGCCCAGCAGTTCCGGACCGACCGGCACTTCCAGGATGCGACCGGTGGTCTTGGCGACGTCGCCTTCGCGCAGGTGCTCGTAGTCACCCAGGACCACGGCGCCGACCGAGTCGCGCTCCAGGTTCAGGGCCAGTGCGAAGGTGTTGTTCGGCAGTTCGATCATTTCGCCCTGCATCACGTCGGCCAGACCGAAGATGCGCACGATGCCGTCGGACACGCTGGTCACGGTGCCTTCGTTGCGCGATTCCGCGGCCAGCTTGACCTTCTCGATGCGGTTCTTGATCAGTTCGCTGATTTCGGAGGGGTTGAGCGTGGTTGCCATCGTCAAGTCCTAGTGCCGGCAGCGGGGCCGGACGTTAAATGAATTCAGTTAGCGAGCGCGGTCTGCAGACGGGCCAGCTTGCCCTTCAGCGAACCATCGATGACCACGTCGCCGGCGTCGATCACGGCGCCGCCGATCAGCGAGGCATCGACCGCGGTGGTCACGTCGACCTCGCGGTTGAAGCGCTTGCGCAGCGCGACCTTGATCGCATCCAGCTCAGCGGCCGACAGTTCGGCGGCCGAGGTGACGGTGGCCTTGACCACGTGCTCGGCTTCGGCGCGCAGGGCGTCGAACATGCCGGCGATTTCCGGCAGCAGCGGCAGACGGTGCGACTCGGCCAGGACGGCCAGGAAGCGCGAGTAGGTCTCGCCGTGCGACACCGGCGCCAGCAGGGCGACGGCGTCGTCACGACCCAGCTCCGGGTTGGCGAGCAGGGCCGCCACGCGCGGGTCGGCGGCGACGTGGGCGGAGAACGCCAGGGCGTCCGACCACGGCGCGAACGCGCCTTCGTCGCGCGCGGTCGCGAACGCGGCGCGGGCGTACGGGCGGGCAAGCGTGAGGGCCTGGCTCATCCTTAGATCTCCGAGGCCAGCTCGTCGAGCAGCGCCTTGTGGGCGTTGGCGTCGATTTCGCGCTTGAGCAGCTTTTCGGCACCGGTCACGGCCAGCGCGGACACCTGCTTGCGCAGATCTTCACGGGCACGGTTGGCGGCGGCGTCGATTTCAGCCTGGGCCAGTTCCTTCTGACGAGTGGCTTCGGTGATCGCTTCGTTACGGGCAGCATCAACGATCTGGTTGGCACGCGCGTGGGCCTGATCGATGATCTCGTTGGCCTTGGTGCGGGCTTCCTTCAGCGCTTCGTTGACCTTCTCCTGCGCCTGGGCCAGATCTTTCTGGCTGCGGTCGGCAGCAGCGAGGCCCTCAGCAATCTTCTGCTGGCGCTCCTCGATCGCGTTCATCAGCGGCGGCCAGATCTTGGTCGCGATGATCCAGATCAGACCAGCGAAGGCCAGCGCCTGCGCAAGAAGGGTGAAATTGATATTCATGGTTAGCTCGATCGCTGGTTTCGGGGTGGACGCGCCGCCGTAGCGGCACATCCGGCCTTCATCCGAAACCGGGTGCATCAGCACCCGGTCGTCTCAAACCGCTGTATCAGCCGGCCAGAGCCTTGGTGACGGCGCCAGCGAAGGCAGCCGACAGCGGGTTGGCGAAGGCCAGCAGCAGGCCAACGGCGACCGAGATGATGAACGCGGCGTCGATCAGGCCGGCGGTGATGAACATGCGGACCTGCAGGACCGGGATCAGTTCCGGCTGGCGGGCGGCCGACTCCAGGAACTTACCAGCCATGATGGCCAGACCCAGACCGGCGCCCAGCGCGGCCAGGCCGATCATGATGCCGACGGCAAGGGCGGTGGAGCTCTGAATCTGCGCGAAGTTGGTCAGGACGGCGAAGTACATGGTTATCTCCAGGAACTTAAGTTGCTAAGGGTGATGAAACGGATGAAGGTTGAAACGCGTTGAAGCTTGAAACTCAGTGAGCGTCTTCCGACAGGCTCAGGTACACGATCGACAGCATCATGAAGATGAAGGCCTGCAGCGGGATCACCAGCAGGTGGAACAGCATCCAGCCGAGGCCGAACACACCACCGGCAATGGCACCGAAGAAACCGGCACCACCCAGCACCCAGATCAGCAGGAACACGATTTCGCCGCCGAACATGTTGCCGAACAGTCGCATCGCCAGCGAGATCGGCTTGCTCAGCCACTCGACGATGTTGAGGATCAGGTTGAACGGCATCATCCACTTGCCGAACGGCGCCGTCAGGAATTCCTTGATGAAGCCGCCCAGGCCCTTGGACTTGAGCGCGAAGAACAGCATCAGGAAGAACACGCTGATGGCCATGCCCAGGGTGGCGTTGACGTCAGCGGTCGGGACCGGCTTCCAGTAGTGCACGCCCGCCCATTCCAGCGGCTTGGCGATGAAATCGGCCGGGATCATCTTCAGCAGATTCATCAGCAGAATCCAGAAGAAGATCGTGATGGCGATCGGCGTGACCAGCTTGCTCTTGCCGTGGTAGGTGTCCTTGGCCTGGCGGTCGACGAACTCCAGGCAGATCTCGACGAAGGCCTGCCACTTGCCCGGCACGCCGGCGGTGGCCTTGCGGGTCCCCAGCCAGAACGCGACCACGATCACCAGGCCCATCAGGACGGCGGTGAGGAAGGTATCGACGTGGATATGCCAGAACATACCCTCACCCTTGCCGACCGGCGCGGTCAGGTTGTGCAGGTGATGCTGGATGTAGCTGGTAGGGGTTAGAGCCTCGCCCGCCATGTGTCCGGAACCTTCAGTTAATTGAATTCTGTCAACGCCTGGCCATGGCCAGGACCTGGAACATCAAGCCGACGGCGATACCGGCCAACAGCGCCAACGCAGGCAGCTTGAAGACCAGGAACCCCACCAGCAGGACGCCGAAAACCACGACCCACTTGGCCACGATCGCAATGATCAGGCGAGCCATCGCCGATCCTGCGGCCACCGCACCTCCGCCCAGCGCCATCCGTGCTGCAACCCAGCCACCGGCCGAAATGGCCACACCAGACGCCAGCGCGCCGAGGGCATATTTCGGACCCACCAGCAGGAAGGCCAGGGCCAGGACAGCGACCGCGGCCAGCGGGTAGACCGCGGCGCGCAGCATCAGTCGCCGACCCGCGTCAACGGAGTTCAGCACAGGACGTCCCGCGTGGTTGCATGTGGAGGGTTGAGGCGGCTACAGCAGGGGGGGCCTCATCGAGCCGCCAAATTATAGCAATGGGACAATTTGCGAGACAACCGCTGCCTGTTCATCCCGGGAAGGCGCAAGTTGCGGTAACGGTTACATTTTTGCGTACCACCGGGGGGACAATGACGTCCGCACGATGTTGCACCGCAGTATTGAACTTTGGTCGCAGTCGACGGAACTTTCACCGGATGCGCCGGTCCGATTACTCGACCTGCCTGCAGCATCCTCGTCGGCTCCACCCCGCAGGTCCCACGATGGCCCCGAAGCCCGGCTCCGGGGCCATCTTTTTGCATCGTCGCGACAGCGCTGAACCGTGCACACGCCGTGGACCATACGTTCACGGATGGTGGACGGGCCTGTCCCGCACAGTGGTCTTCATTCTGATGAACCACTGCAAGGACTCTTCGATGCGCCCCGTACCCACCCTGCTCGCCCTTTCCCTGCTCGCTGCCGGCGCCTCGTTCGCCAATGCCGCCCACGCCGCCGAAGGCGACGACCGTTTTGCCCTGCGCCTGGGTGCGATGAATATCGACTCGGACAACACGCTCCGCGGCAACACCAACGTGGCCGGCCAGGACATCGGTTTCTCCGAGGACTTCAAGCTGGGTGGCAAGGAGTGGGAGCCGCGCATTGACGGCATGTTCCGCATCAGCAACCGCCAGCGCCTGCTGTTCAACTACTTCAAGTACGACAAGGACCGCCGCGAGACCCTCGGCCAGGACATCTCCTTCGGTGACGTCAGCGTGCCGTCCGGCAGCTTCGTCAAGGGCGAGCTGAAGTACCAGGTGGCCAGCCTGGTCTACGACTACTCGGTGGTGGACACCGACACCTTCGACCTCGGCCTGCAGCTGGGTGCCGAGTACGCCAAGGTCAGCACCAAGGCCTACGCCGATCTGGGCACTGTCTATGAAGGCCAGTTCCTCAACGAGAAGACCGACGGCGTGGCGCCGGTGGTCGGTGCACGCTTGAGCTTCACCCCGTCCGAGAAGTGGATGATCACCCTGCAGGGCCAGTACCTCAACACGCGCTGGGGCAGCTTCGATGACTACAAGGGCGACCTGAGCCGCGCCAACGCCATCGTCGACTACCGCTTCACCAGGAACTTCGGCGTGTTCGCCGGCTACGACTGGTTCAAGCTTGATGCGGACAAGAAGGGCAGCGATGGCACCATCGGCCTGAAGCAGGAATTCAAGGGCCCGGTGGCCGGTATCAGCTTCGTGTTCTGATCCCCCGCCCCTTCCACGGCACTCTCTCTCCTGGCGCGGCCTCCGGAACATCGGGGCCGCGCTCTTTTGTGCTGTTTTTCCCTGCGTGCAGCAGCAAGAGCAGCTGGGTCGAGCACTGGAGGGAGCGGGGGCCGCGTGCGAATGTCCCCCGGTGCCGGCCTGAGGCCGTCACCTCCTCCTTTACTTCGCACACAGCCCCCGCTCCCTCCGCGTGTCAGGCATCCCGGCGGCCTGAGCACCGGCTCTCGACTGTCCGCAACCCGAGCCGCTGTGCGGGTGGCAGGCGTTTGGACAAAGTAAAGGAGGAGGCGACCGCCGCAGGCGGGTGACGGAGGACATTTGTCCAAATGCCTGCCACCGGCGCGGCGGCCCGAACGCTCGCAACGAGAGTGATCGAGGCTCAACAAAAAAACCCCGGCAAATGCCGGGGCTTTTCATTTGGAACGGCGCGGACCCCTTACTTCTTCTTCGGCATGTACAGATCGGTGATCGTGCCGTCGTAGATTTCCGAGGCCATCGCCACCGACTCGCTCAGCGTCGGGTGCGCGTGGATGGTGTGGCCGATATCTTCGGCTTCCGCACCCATCTCGATGGCCAGGCCGATCTCGGCCAGCAGGTCACCGGCATGCACGCCAACGATCGCACCACCGATGATGCGGTGGGTCTCTTCGTCGAAGATCAGCTTGGTGAAGCCCTCGGTACGGCCGATGCCGATCGCGCGGCCACTGGCAGCCCACGGGAACTTGGCCACGCCGACCTTCAGGCCCTTGGCCTTGGCTTCGGTCTCGGTCACGCCGACCCAGGCGATTTCCGGGTTGGTGTAGGCCACCGACGGAATCACACGGGCCACCCACTCCTTCTTGTGGCCGGCAGCCACTTCGGCGGCCAGCTTGCCTTCGTGCGTGGCCTTGTGGGCCAGCATCGGGTTGCCGACGATGTCGCCGATGGCAAAGATGTGCGGCACGTTGGTGCGCATCTGGCGATCGACCGGGATGAAGCCACGCTCGGTGACCTGCACGCCGGCCTTCTCGGCATCGATCTTCCTGCCGTTCGGCGAACGCCCGACGGCCACCAGCACGCGGTCGAAGGTGCCCTGCGCCAGCGCAGGCGCCTGGCCTTCCTCGGCAGCTTCAAAGGTCACGGTGATGCCCTTGGCATCGGCGGTGACGCCCGAAGCCTTGGTCTTCAGGTGGACTTCGATGCCCTGCTTCTTCAGGCGATCGGCCAGCGGCTTGACCAGGTCCTTGTCGGCGCCCGGCATCAGCTGGTCCATGAACTCGACCACGGTGACCTTGCTGCCCAGCGCACTGTACACGGTGGCCATTTCCAGGCCGATGATGCCGCCGCCGACGACCAGCAGCGAGCCCGGCACTTCGGCCAGCTCCAGCGCATCGGTGGAGTCCATCACGCGCGCGTCGTCCCACGGGAAGTTCGGCAGCTTCACCGCCTGCGAACCGGCAGCGATGATGCACTTCTGGAAGCGCAGCAGCTGGGTGCTGCCGTCAGCGGCGGTGATCTCCATCTCGTTGGCCGAGATGAACCTGCCGACGCCCTGCACGTTGCGGACCTTGCGCTGCTTGGCCATGCCGGCCAGGCCCTTGGTCAGCTGGTTGACGACCTTTTCCTTGTACTGGCGCAGCTTGTCCAGGGTGATGGTCGGCTTGCCGAACTCGACGCCGAAATCACCGGCATGGGCCACTTCGTCGATTACCGCAGCAGCGTGCAGCAGCGCCTTGGACGGAATGCAACCGACGTTGAGGCAGACGCCGCCGAGGCTGGCGTAGCGCTCGACCAGCACCGTATCCAGGCCGACGTCGGCGGCGCGGAAGGCGGCGGTGTAGCCGCCCGGGCCGGAGCCCAGCACGACCATTTCGCATTCGATGTCGGCCGGCTTGCCGCTGGACAGCGCCGGCTTCGGCGCAGCCGGTTCAGCCGGGGCGCGGTGCGATGGGGTCACCGGCGGCTTGCTGGCCGGAGCGGCCGCAGCCGGAGTCGGCGCAGCGGCCTTGGCCGGGGCTTCGGCGGCGCCTTCAGCGTCCAGCACCACGACCACGGCGCCTTCGGACAGGGTGTCGCCCAGCTTGACCTTGATTTCCTTGACCACGCCGGCAGCCGAGGACGGCACTTCCAGGGTGGCCTTGTCCGATTCCAGGGTCACCAGACCCTGATCCTTCTTCACCGTGTCGCCGACGGCGACCAACACTTCGATCACCGGCACATCGCTGTAATCGCCGATGTCGGGAACCTTGACTTCAATCGTGGCCATGGTGGGTTTTCCTCGTGCCCGACCGGCATGGCCGGTGGGCTGTCACTGCATCTGTTCACGCGGCCGCGCCAGGGGCTGCGGCCGCACGGTGGGGGCGAAGCGGTGCTTTACAGCAGCACGCGGCGCATGTCGGCCAGTACCTGGGACAGGTACGTGGTGAAGCGTGCGGCCAGGGCGCCGTCGATGACGCGGTGGTCGTAGCTCAGCGACAGCGGCAGCATCAGCTTCGGTGCGAATTCCTTGCCGTTCCAGACCGGCTGGATGGACGACTTGGAGACACCGAGGATGGCCACTTCCGGTGCATTGACGATCGGGGTGAACGCGGTGCCACCGATGCCGCCCAGCGAGCTGATCGAGAAGCAGCCGCCGCTCATGTCGGCCGGGCCGAGCTTGCCGTCGCGCGCCTTCTTGGCCAGTTCGCCGGTTTCCTGCGCGATCTGCACCACGCCCTTCTTGTCCACGTCGCGGATCACCGGCACGACCAGGCCGTTCGGCGTGTCGGCGGCGAAGCCGATGTGGAAGTACTTCTTCAGGGTCAGGTTTTCGCCGCTGGCATCGAGCGAGGCGTTGAATTCCGGGAACTTCTTCAGCGCCGCGGCGCTGGCCTTGATCAGGAAAGCAAGCATGGTCAGCTTGATGCCGGCCTTCTCGTTCTCCTTGTTCAGCGCCACGCGCAGCGCTTCCAGGTCGGTGATGTCGGCCTGGTCGAACTGGGTGACGTGCGGGATCATCGCCCAGTTGCGGGCCAGGTTCGCGCCGGAGATCTTCTTGATGCGCGACAGCGGCTGGACTTCGGTCTCGCCGAACTTGCTGAAGTCGACCTTCGGCCACGGCAGCAGGTTCAGGCCACCACCGGCAGCGACGGCAGCACCGCCGGCAGCCGGCACGCCACCGCTGAGCGCGGCCTTGACGAACTTCTGCACGTCAGCCTTGGTGATGCGGCCGCCCTTCTCGGTGCCGTTGATCTGCAGCAGGTCCACGCCCAGTTCGCGGGCGAACACACGCACCGCCGGGGTGGCATACGGCACCTTGGCCGGCAGCACGCGATCAGCGTTGAACTGCACCGGCGGGCTGGACGGGGTACCGGCCGAGGCGATCTCGCGGGCCGCCAGCTTGTCCGGCTGCGCCGGCACGGCGACCGGCTCGACCTTGGTGGCTGTCTCAGCGGCTGCAGGCGCGGCGGCAGCGGCGGCCTTGGTCGGTGCCGGCGCGGCAGCGCCCTCGGCCTCGATGATCGCAACCACATCGCCCTGCGACAGGTTGTCGCCGACCTTGACCTTGATCTCCTTGACCACACCGGCCACCGAGGACGGCACTTCCATGGTGGCCTTGTCGCTTTCCAGCGTGACCAGGCCCTGGTCCTTCTTGACCGTGTCGCCAACGGCGACCAGGACTTCGATGACCGGAATGCCGGCGTAGTCGCCGATGTCCGGCACCAGCGCTTCAACGGCACCACCGCTGGCAGCCGGGGCAGCTGCGGCCGGGGCCGGCGCGCTCTGGGTAGCGGCAGCCGGGGCAGCGGCCTTGGCCGGCGCCGGCGCGGCAGCCGCCGGCTTGGCGGCTTCCGCTTCGCCTTCAGCCACTTCGATCAGGGCCACGACCTTGCCTTCGGACAGGCTGTCGCCCACCTTGACCTTCAGCTCCTTGACCACGCCAGCCACCGAGGACGGCACTTCCATGGTCGCCTTGTCGCTTTCCAGCGTCACCAGCCCCTGGTCCTTCTTGACCGTGTCGCCGACGGCGACAAGCACCTCGATTACCGGGATATCGCTGTAGTCACCGATATCGGGGACAAGTGCTTCCTTGATTTCGGCCATGGGGATAACTCCGGCAATCTGGTGTAGGGAAACGTCTATTGTGCGGCCAGCGGGGTCCAGCGCCAACCGTTACAGGTGTTTTCAGTACGCACGCAGCCGGGACACGCTGTTGCCCATGGGTTGCGCCTGCCACCAGTCGGTAGCGTATTGTCCCTACGATGTCCGCTTCATGTCGCCAGTGCGTCTGCCACCGGCTGCCAGGCCTGGCGCAGGCGCGGCAGCGACCAGGCCGCATTGGCCGGGCTGGTCGACGGCAGTACCACCCGTTTCGGCGGGGCCTCCAACCGTGGCAGCACCCAACGCTGGAATGCCTGCGCTGACGCGGCGCCATTGCAGCCGACCAGCTTCAGCTCGGGCAACGCGGCGATCAGTTCCGGCAGTGCATTGGCCACTTCCGTGCCACGCACGATGTCCGCATCCAGACTGCCCCGGCGCTCACAGCGGCCGATCACATCCCACAGGCCGATGCCTGCGGCGTTCAACGCCTGCAGCCGCGCTGCATAGGGCAGATCCGCACTGAAGCCACAGATATCGGCCATCAACGGCCAGAAACGGTTGCGCGGATGCGCGTAGTAGCGCTGCTCCTGCAGCGACGCCACGCCTGGCATCGAGCCCAGCAGCAGCACGCGGCACTGCACGTTCACCTGCGCTTGCAGGCCAATGCACAACGTTGCTTCGCTCACATCTTCTCCAACTGCATGAATGTCAGCGAGGGCCGAAAACCCCATGAATACAGGCATTCCGCACCCGTCGCTGAACAAGGAAAACTATTTTTTAACGTGCGTCGGATTCGATTCATGTTGGGGCGACTACGGTGTGCTCGCCCCGCAACCGGGGGCCCAAAACAAGAAACATTAGGAGATACCCCCATGCGCTCCATCCGTATCCTGAGTCTCGCCCTGCTGACCTCTGCCGCCTTTGCACCGGCCGCTTTCGCCCAGGACAGCAGCAGCACCGACACTGCCTCGGGCAAGCATTTTGCCGTGGTTGGCGGCATCTCGCTGCTGGAACCGAAGAACGACCCGATCACCGGCGTGAAGAAGACCGATGGCGGCCCGGCGCCGACCGTCAGCTTCAGCTACTACATCAACGATAACTGGGCCGTTGAACTGTGGGGCGCTGCCGACAAGTTCGAAAACAAGTTCAAGGGCCCGAACAACGCCCGCCTGGGCTCGGTCGAGCAGCAGCCGGTCGCGCTGAGCGGCCAGTACCACTTCGGCCAGGCTGACAACGTGTTCCGCCCGTTCGTGGGCGTGGGCTACTACCAGTCGAGCTTCAGCAACGAGAAGCTGGGCAACGGCGCTGACACCGACATCCGCTTCAAGGATGCCAAGGGCGTGATCGGTACCGTCGGCGTGGACATGAACATCAACTCCACCTGGTTCGCCCGTGCCGACGCCCGCTACATGCGCGCCCGCCCGGACGTGAAGGTTGGCGGCGAAAAGATCGGCGAAGCCAAGATGGATCCGTGGACCGTCGGCTTCGGCATCGGCGCCCGCTTCTGATCCAGGCTGCACCTGCTTCACTGATGTAACGCGACGGGCCCTTCGGGGCCCGTCGTCGTTTCCGTCACCCGCGTTCCACCTGTAGAGCCGAGCCCATGCTCGGCTGCTTTTATGTAGAGTCGAGCCCATGCTCGACTATCGGGAAAGCAGCCGAGCATGGGCTCGGCTCTAGACAAACAGGGTGCGAAGGCGCGATGGAGGAAGTCGACCTGCTGGTGATCGGTGGCGGCATCAACGGCGCCGGCATCGCCCGTGATGCCAGCGGACGCGGACTGCGCGTCCTGCTGTGCGAACAGCATGACCTGGCCGCGCATACCTCCAGTGCCAGCAGCAAGCTGGTCCACGGCGGCCTTCGCTACCTCGAACAGGGCGAATTCGGCCTGGTGCGCAAAGCGCTGGGTGAGCGTGAGACGGTACGCCGGCAAGCCCCTCACCTGGTCCATCCTCTGCGTTTCGTCCTGCCCTGGGAACCGCACCTGCGCCCGCGCTGGATGCTGCGCGCGGGACTGTGGCTGTACGACCATCTGGGCCGGCGCAGCCCTGCGTTTCCCGCATCGCACGCACTGGACCTGCAACGCGATCCGCTGGGTCGCTGGCTCTCCCCCTCGCTGCGCATCGGCTTCAGCTACGCCGATGCGCAGGTCGATGACGCGCGGCTGGTGCTGCTCAACGCCCTGGATGCCGCGCAGCGCGGCGCACAGGTGCGGGTCCGCAGCCGCTGCATCGACCTGCGCCCCGTTCACGGCCGATGGCAGGCCGTTCTGGAATCCGCCGATGGCCAGCCGCACCCGGTGACTGCGCGCGCCGTTGCCAATGCGGCTGGTCCGTGGGCCGGCGGCCTGCTGGAACAGATGCAGGGGCGCGGCGATGGCCCCGCGCTGCGCCTGGTGCAGGGCAGCCACATCGTGCTGCGCCGCCCCTGGCCCAGCGACAGCGCCTGCCTGCTGCAGCAGCCCGATGGGCGCGTAGTGTTCCTTCTACCCTTCGCCCACGACCACCTGCTGGTCGGCACCACCGACACCGACTATCGCGGTGACCCGGCGCGCTGCAGCGTGCTCCCTGCGGAGGTGACGTACCTGTGTGATGCGGCCAATCGCTACCTGCGTGATCCCATCGCAGCGGAGGAGGTGGCCTGGCGGTTCGCTGGCGTACGCCCGTTGCTGGCCGATCCCGATCCGCGTGCGGCACGACTCAGCCGTGATTACCGCCTGCAGTTGCAGTCCCACCCGGCACCGGCGCTGCACGTGCTGGGAGGCAAGCTCACCACCTACCGGGTGCTGGCCGAGGAAGCGCTGGAGCTGCTGCGGCCGGCGCTGCCGCAGATGGGCCCGGCGTGGACGGCAGGCGCAGACCCGCTGCCTGGCAGCGACTGGGGCGACGCCACGCAGGCGTGCTCGCGCCTGCAGTTGCTGGCACCGTGGTTGCCCGAGGAAATCGCACGCCGCTGGGCCGACGCCTACGGCAGCCGCAGCGCGGAGCTGCTGCATGGCCTGCAGGGTGTGAACGATCTTGGCGAAGACTTTGGCGGCGGCCTGCACGCGCGGGAAGTCGCTTTCCTGCGTGAGCACGAATGGGCCTCGAATGCCGAGGACGTGCTGTGGCGGCGGAGCAAGCTGGGGTTGCGGCTGGACGCGGCGCAGGTGGCACGGCTGCAGGCGTGGATGGAGCAAGCCAGCGTGTAGAGCCGGGCCATGCTCGGTTGCATCCGCACAACGCAGCCGAGCATGGCCCGGCTCTACAGAGAGAAAGGTAAGTTACCCTGACCGTTCTACCGGAGACGCTGCATGACGCCCCGCTACGTGCTGGCCATCGACCAGGGCACCACCAGTTCGCGCGCGATCCTGTTCGACCGTGCCGGCGACATCGTCGGCAGTGCACAGCGCGAATTCGCACAGATCTTCCCCCAGCCCGGCTGGGTCGAGCATGACCCGCGCGAGATCCTTACCAGCGTCTACGCCACGCTGACCGAACTGCTCAGCCGCGAACAGATCGATCCGCGCCATATCGCTGCGCTGGGCATCACCAACCAGCGCGAAACCACCGTGGTCTGGGACCGCGCCAGCGGCCAGCCCATCCATAACGCGATCGTCTGGCAATCGCGGCAGAGCCACGCCATCTGCGAGCGGCTGAAGTCCGACGGGCATGAAGCGCTGGTCCGCGAGCGGACCGGCCTGCTGATCGACGCCTATTTCTCCGCGACCAAGGTGCGCTGGATCCTCGACCACGTGGAAGGTGCGCAGCAGCGCGCCGAGCGTGGCGAGCTCCTGTTCGGCACCATCGACAGCTGGCTGGTGTGGAACCTCAGCGGTGGCCAGGCGCACGTGACCGATTACAGCAATGCCGCGCGCACCCTGCTGTTCAACATCCACACGCTGGACTGGGATGAAGACCTGCTGGCGCTGCTGGACATCCCGCGCGCGATGCTGCCGCAGGTGCGCGACTCCAGTGCGGTGTACGCACACACCCGGCCGCAGTTCTTCTTCGACCACCCGATCCCGATCGCCGGCATCGCCGGTGACCAGCAGGCGGCGCTGTTCGGCCAGGCCTGCTTCCAGCCGGGCATGGTCAAGAACACCTACGGCACCGGCTGCTTCATGCTGATGCACACCGGCACGCAGGCGGTACGCTCGCGCAACGGCCTGCTGACCACCATCGCCTGGGGCCTGGACGGGCGCGTGGAGTATGCGCTGGAGGGGTCGATCTTCATCGCCGGCTCGGTGGTGCAGTGGCTGCGCGACGGACTGCGCATGATCGAACGCGCCAGCGACAGCCAAGCGCTGGCCGCACAGGTACCCGACAGTGGCGGCGCCTACCTGGTGCCGGCGTTTGTCGGCCTCGGCGCGCCCTATTGGCGCAGCGATGTGCGCGGCGCGATGTTCGGCCTGACCCGCGGTACCCGCAAGGCGCATTTCGTGCGCGCCGCGCTGGAAGCGATGGCCTACCAGACCCGCGACGTGCTCGATGCAATGCAGTCCGATGCCGGTATCGCGCTGACCGAACTGCGCGCCGATGGCGGTGCGATCGGCAACGACTTCCTGGCCAGCTTCCAGGCAGACATCCTCGGTGTGCCACTGCTGCGGCCGCGGTTGACCGAAACCACCGCGCTCGGTGCGGCCTATCTGGCCGGCCTGGCCGTCGGGTTCTGGTCCAGCCGCGAACAGATCACCGCGCAGTGGGGCCTGGACCGGCGCTTCGAGCCACAGATGGACGTGGCCCAGCGCGAGAAACTGTATGCCGGATGGCAGCAGGCGGTGGCCGCCACCCTCGCCTTCCACGTCGATTGAAACTGCAATGCCCTGCCCTGCTGCGGCACACGTGGAGTGACACGGTAGAGCCGAGCCATGCTCGCCCGCCGCCGGTGAAATGCCGGAAACAGCAGAGCCGAGCGTGGGCTCGGCTCTACAGGGAAGGCAGTGTCGACGAAGGTCGACACCCACCGTTCAAATCAACAGATCAGCCGCAATCAGAACGCCGGCAGCACCGCGCCCTTGTACTTGGTCTCGATGAAGGCCTTCACCTGCGGACTGGTCAGGGCCTTGGCCAGTTTCTGCACACGGGCGTCGTCCTTGTTGTCCGGGCGCGCGACCAGGAAGTTCACGTAAGGCGAATCCTTGCTCTCGATCGCCAGAGCGTCCTTGGTCGGGTTGAGGCCGGCATCCAGCGCGTAGTTGGTGTTGATCAGTGCCAGGTCCACCTGGTCCAGCACGCGCGGCAGCATCGCCGAGTCGAGTTCGCGGAACTTCAGGTTCTTCGGGTTGGCGGTGATGTCACGCAGGGTCGACAGCGCGTTGGCCGGATCCTTCAGCTCGATCACGCCGGCCTTGTGCAGCAGGATCAGCGCGCGGCTGTTGTTGCTCGGGTCGTTCGGGATCACCACATCTGCGCCTTCGCGCAGCTCGGCCAGCGACTTGACCTTGCGCGAATAGGCGCCGAACGGTTCGATGTGCACGCCGATCACCTTCACCAGATCGGTCTTGCGATCGCGGTTGTAGGCATCCAGGTACGGCTCGGTCTGGAAGTAGTTGGCGTCCACCTGCTTCTGCACCAGCTGGTCGTTGGGCTGCACGTAGTCGTTGAACACGCGCACGTCCAGGTCCACGCCTTCCTGCTTGAGGATCGGCTTGACCACTTCAAGGATCTCGGCATGCGGCACGGCCGTGGCGGCCACCACCAGCTTCTGCGAGGGCTCGCCGGACGTGCCGCAGGCGGTCAGGGCCAGCGCAGCGGCGAGCAGGGGCAGCAACAGGGTCTTCTTCATGGGCGCAAGGGTTCTCGGGGGGAGTGTCAGGATTTTTCGTAGTTGCTCAGGGCCAGCTCGAGCAGCGCCTTGGCCTGCTCGCGCAGCATCACCGGCTCGATGATCTCGGCATCCGAACCATAGTGCAGCACGTCCATCAGCAGCTCGCGCGAGACGCTGTACGGCACCTTCAGTTCGTAGCGGCCATCGGCCAGGAAGCGGCCCTGCTGCTTGGAATGCCAGTGCTCGTCGGCCACCCAGCGCGCGGCCTTGGCGCTGAACAGGATGGTCGCCCAGCCCTTCGGCGCACCAGAAAAAATGCCATAGCTGGCGCCGAGCTGCTCGTCCAGCTCGCTGTCGGCGACATCGCGGGCGGTGCTGTCGATCACCCGTGCCTTGTGGATGCGGTCCACGGCGAAACTGCGCAGCGCCTCGCGGTCATGGTCCCAGGCATCCAGGTACCAGTTGTCGCGATAGTGGGTCAGGCGCTGCGGCGAGACGGTACGCTTGGTCGGCTCGTCGGTGGAACGGGCGCGGTACTCGAATGCCAGCTGGCGACGCTCCAGCACGGCCGAGGCAACGCTGCGGAAGCTGCCTTCGTCAAACTTGCGGCCACGGTGCGGAATCACCCGCACGCGGTCCACCGGCCAGCTGGACACGCCCGCCTGGGCCGCCAGCAGGCTCTCGATGCGCTGCTGCAGCGGCGCCAGCACCGAAGACAGCACGCCACCGCCGGTGCGCGCCAGCAGGTGTTGCGAAGCCAGCAGGGCATGCAGCTCCTCCGAGCTGAGCCATAGGCCAGGCAGTTCGAAGCGGTCGCTCTCGTCGGCCTGGTAACGGAAGCCTGCTTCGCCGTCGCCCTCGATCGGTGCCATCAGCGCATCGCGCAGGAAGGCCAGGTCGCGGTAGACGGTGGCACGGGAACAACCGAGCTTGTCCTGCAGGGTCGCCACCGTCACCGGATAGCGCGCGGACTTGAGCAGACGATGCAGGGCGGTGATGCGTTCGTATCGGTCCATGCCCCCGATTATGTCCGAGTCGCGGGTCTTGTGTGGGACGTTTGGGCTATCGTGGTCGCCCCCACCCCATGGAATGCCCGATGCGCCGGTTGCCTGCCCTGTCCCTGCTGGCCTGCCTGCTGCTGGCTGCCTGCGATCGCGCACCGGCGCCGGCCAGTACCGAAGCCCCCGTGCCCGCGGCCGATCCGGCCCAGGTCGTACTGGGCGCCAGCCAACGCTTTGCGGCCCTGCGCAGCTTCCACGCCGAACTGGAGGTGCTGGGCGCGCCGCAGCGGGTACGCAGCGCCATGGACTTCGTCGCCCCCGACCGCTTCCGGGTGGAGACGCCGGCCGGTCCGCAGACCATCATCGGCGACACCCTGTTCCTGCAGGCCGACGGTGCGATCCGCCAGGTGCCGGCCCCGCCCGGCCTGCTCGAGCAGTGGCGCAACCCGCTGCCGGCCGACGCCCTGCCCGCCGACCTGCAGGCCGAGGACCTCGGCAGCCAGGCGCTGGACGGGGTCGAGACCCGTCACTACCGGCTGCGCGGCAGCCAGCCCGGTGAACGCCTGGAGTACTGGGTGGATGCCCAGGGCCTGCCACGCCAGATCGTGCGCAGCGGCAGCAGCAATGGCCGCAGTTTCCAGTTGCGGCTGCGCTATTCGCGCTTCAACGACCCGGCGTTGCGCGTCGATCTGCCCTGAATGGGCGGTCGCGGCAACGTCTGCTGAAGCGGGCGTTTGGATCGATTCGGACCGCCATCACGCTTCCAGTATCATCACCGGCTGTCAACCGCTTCGGAGTAGTCCCGATGTTCCTGCGCGTGTCCCTGCTGATCCCCCTGCTGCTGTGCGCGCCGCTCGCGTACGCACAGGATGCCTCCGAACTGGCGGCGATGTCCTCGCCGTGGAGCGGCAGTGGCGGCGAGCTCGGCTTCGCTTCGGCACGCGGCAACAGCAGCACCGAGAGCTTCAACGGCCGCCTGCGCCTTCGCTACACCGACGGCGACTGGGTTCACAGCATGGACCTGGCCGGCCTGCGCTCCAGCTCCAAGGTGACCGAGACCCGCGATGACGGCACCACCACCCGCCGCAACAACACCACGGCCAATCGCTACACCGGCAGTGCCGGCAGCGCGCTGCAGCTGGGCGAGCACCGCCAGCTGACGGCCACGGTGCGTACCGAGCGCGACGACTTCGCCACCTACGACCGCCAGAGCTCGTTCGGCCTGGGTTACGGCACCCGCCTGTGGAACACCGAGCGCTTCTCGTTCGACGCGCAGATCGGTCCCGGTGTGCGCCGCACCCACAGCACCGAGGACGACCGCACCCGCACCGGCATGATCGGCCGCGGCCTGTTCGACATGAAGTACTCGCTGACCGACAACACCGACCTGGTCAACACGCTGCTGGTCGAATCCGGTTCGTACAACACCTTCGGCCAGAACGACTTCGGCGTGTCGGTGAGCATGAACGAGCACTTGGCGCTGAAGGCCGGCTGGCAGGCGCGTTACAACAGCGACGTCGCTGTCGACAAGCGCAAGACCGATACGCTGACCACGATGAACGTGGTCTACAAGTTCAAATAAGCAGAACGGGCGCCGGGGCGCCCGTTTCGTTTTTGTAGAGTCGAGCCATGCTCGACTTGAGCGCGAAGCCCGGGATTTTCCCGGCGAAGAGCAGCCGAGCATGGCTCGGCTCTACAGACATCGGGGCTCAGGCGTTCAGCAGTTCGCCGGCGCCATCGTCCAGCAGCATGTTCGCCACGCGCTGGCCCAGCGCTTCCGGGGCATTGGCCGGGCCCACCGCCTCGGCACGCACCGCACGGCCATCGCTGGCGCTGCCAACCAGCCCCTGCAGGTGCAGGTCGTCGCCCTGCCACTGCGCGATGGCCGCCACCGGCACATGGCAGCTGCCATGCAGCGCACGGTTCATTGCCCGCTCGGCTTCCACGCAGGCACGGGTAGCCGCGTCATCAAGCTGGCCGAACAGCGCCCTCAGGTGCGCATTGCCGCCATCGCACTCCACCGCCACCGCGCCCTGCGCCGGGGCCGGCAACCACTGCGGCGGTTGCAGGCGCGCGACGATGCGCTCACCCAGGCCCAGGCGCTCCAGGCCGGCCACGGCCAGCACGATGGCGTCGTAGCCGCCGTTGTCGAGCTTGGCCAGGCGGGTGTTGACGTTACCGCGCAGGTCGAGCAGCTCCAGGTCCGGGCGCAGCGCGCGCAGCTGGGCCTGGCGGCGCAGCGACGAGGTACCGACCCGCGCGCCGATCGGCAGCGCGTCCAGCGAGGCGTACAGGTTGGAGACGAAGCCATCGGCCGGATCGTGTCGGGGCAGGATTGCCGGCAGCGCGAACGGCTCGTCCAGTTCCATCGGCACGTCCTTCAAAGAATGCACGGCGCAGTCGGCCTCACCGCGCAGCATGGCCAGCTCCAGTTCCTTCAGGAACAGGCCCTTGCCACCGATCGCGGCCAGCGAGCGGTCGAGCACCTCGTCACCGCGGGTGCTCATCGGCACCAGTTCCACATGCAGGCCGGGATGGGCCTGGCGCAGGCGGTCAGCGACGTGTTCGCTCTGCCAGAGGGCGAGCGGGCTCTTGCGGGTGGCGATGCGGACGGTTTCCATCCGGTCATTATCGCGCCTTCGGCGCGGATACGGCCAACGGCGGAGCCCCTCGTGGCTGGCGGAGGGGTCGTGAAAGCAACAGCCGCGCTTGGCCGGTCGGGGTGGGGTGGCGGGACCGTTGGCGCCATGGGCGCGAGGCATGCCTCGGGCGGGTTGGGCAGGACGCCCAACCCCGGTCTTGCCGTGTGCGCAGGACAGCGCACACGAGCAAGGCGCCATCGAGCTTACAGGGATGTACTTGCAGCGTGTCCCGCCACCCCACCTCGGCCCGACCCAGTACGTAGCACCAACGAGCCGACCAACCCGCCGTTGCTGTTGCTGTTGCTGTTGATTTCACAGCAGTCGCGGCCGCAGGCCGCGCGGAAACCTCACAGATGCCGCAGTTCCTGCTTCAGCGTCGCCACGCAGCGGCGGCTGACTTCCAGCGGTTGCTTGCCATGGCGCAGCATCGCCTGCACCTGGCCGCCCGTGCCACGACGCAGCTCCACCAGCTCATGGCGTGCCACCAGGCAGTTGCGATGGATGCGGATGAAGCGGCTGGCGAACTCCTCTTCCAGCGACTTCAGTGACTCTTCGATCAAGTCTTCTCCACGTGCGTGGTGCACCACCACGTACTTCTCTTCGGCCTGCAGGTAGTGGATGTCGTCCAGCGGAATCAGCCGCAGGCTGCCGCGCAGGCGTGCGCACAGCATGCTCCGTGCCTGTTGCCCACGATGGTCCTGCGGCTGGCCATCACGGCCGGCCAGGAACGTGCGTGCGCGTGCAATCGCCGCCGCCAGGCGTTCGGCGCGCACTGGTTTCATCAGATAGTCGATCGCCGCAGCCTCGAACGCCGACAGCGCATGCGCATCGTAGGCGGTGCAGAACACCACCGCCGGCCGGGGTTCGAAGCTGGCCAGATGACGGGCCGCTTCCAGGCCATCCAGCCCGGGCATGGCGATATCCAGAAGGACCAGGTCCGGCTGCAGCTCCGCGCACGCGTGCAGGGCCTGCTCGCCGTTACCGGCCTCGGCCACCACGACCACGCCGTCCTGCGCGGACAACAGGCTGCGCAGGCGCTCGCGCGCCAGCGGTTCGTCATCGGCGATGACTACCCTCACGATCGCTCCCTCACTGGATCGGCACTGTCACCTGGCAGGCATAGTAGCCCTCGCTCCAGCCAGCCGTCATCCGCGCGGCGCTGCCGAAACGCCAGGCCAGCCGATGGCCGATGCTGTGCTGGGCATGGCCGGCACCGCGCGCCAGGGCCAGTCCGGGCGCCTGCGGGTCGGGCGCCGGGTTGCGCACGCGGATCTGCAGCTCGTTGCCCTCGCGCACCAGCTGCAGCTCGATGGTGCCGCCCTCGGGCAGCCGCGAGATGCCATGCAGCACGGCGTTCTCCACCAGCGGCTGCAGTACCAGGCGAGGCAGGGGAAGATTCCAGGGCAGCGGCTCATCGCGCAGCCAGCGCACCTGCAGACGCTCGCCCAGGCGCAGTGATTCAATCGACAGGTAGCGCTCGGCCAGCTCGCATTCGTCACGCAGGGTGGAATCGCCCTCGCCCGCGCCTAGGGCAGCACGGAACAGATCGGACAGGTCCAGCACCGCACGCTCGGCCACCGCCGGATCGCGATGCAGCAGGCTGGCGATCAGGTTCATGCTGTTGAACAGGAAATGGGGGCGGATCCGCGCCTGCAGCGCATCGGCCTGTGCGCGTGCGTTGGCCTGCACCTGCGCGGCCCAGCGGTCACTCACGTAGAAATAGCGCAGGGCCAGCGCGGTGATCAGCGCGGTGGTGGCCGCGCTGCCCAGCGTGAAGCGCCAGAAGCTGATGCCGCGGGCGAAGTTGTCGCCCAGCACCGCGTACAGCGCATGCACGATGCCGGCGCAGATCACCGCGATCAGTGTCGCCAGTGCGATGGCCGCCACAGCCCCCAGCACCTGCGGCAGCCTCGACAGCGCCTGCCGCAGCAGGCACAGGCTGGCGGTCACCGCCAGCGCAAGCCACAACGCGAAGCCGCTGGCCGACAGCAGTTCGCCAAAGGTCCAGTGACGGCTACCGTCGGGCGCCAGCGCCAGTACCACCACCACCAGCTCGGCCAGGCCGAGCATCGCCGCCAGCCGCGGCAGGCGGCACAGTTCCGGCATCCACGGCGGGGCGCTGGCCGGTGACATGGCTCAGGCAGCGCCCAGGCGTTCCTGCAACCAGTCACCCAGCGCCTGGATTTCTTCGGCGCAGACCTGGTGGGCCATCGGATAGCTATGCCACTCCACCTCCAGGCCCATCGCCTGCAGGGCCTGCGCGCTGTGTACGGCCACCGCCTGCGGAATCACCGGGTCGCTGCTGCCATGGGCCATGAACACCGGCACCTGCACCGCACCGTCAGCGCGCTTGGCGCTCTCGGCCTCGGGCAGGTAGGTGGACAGTGCAATCAGGCCGGCCAGTGGCGCCGTGCGTGACAGTGCGGCGGTCAGGATGATCGCCCCACCCTGCGAGAAACCGGCCAGGAAGATCTTCTCCGGAGCGATGCCGCGCTCGATCTCACGCGCGATCAGCGCATCCAGCTGCAGTACCGAGTCCTGCACGCCGGCCATGTCGGCGCGCGAGCGGAAATCCATGCCGACGATGTCGTACCAGCCGCGCATCGGCACGCCGTTGTTGATCGTGATCGGCCGCACCGGCGCATGCGGGAACACGAAGCGCAGCGCTGGCCAGTGCGGACGCACCAGCTCCGGCACGATCGGCGCGAAGTCGTGACCGTCGGCGCCAAGGCCGTGCAGCCAGATCACCGACCACTGCGGCGAGGCGCCGGTTTCCTGTTCCACCGTTTGCAGCATGATGTGGCTCCTTCAAGTTCGAGCCGCATTATGCCGCTGCCGCAGGGCGATCAGTACAGCGGCGGTTGTTCGGCCGCTTCCCGGCGCAGCTGTGCAGCGCGTACCAGCACCGGCGGCGGGATGTTCTCTTCGGGGATATCGAGCAGGCCAAGCCGATGCAGGAAGGTACCCGGCCCGCGCGATGACGTCAGCGCCACCACCGGGACCGCCAGCACCATGCCGATCACCACCGGCGCCATCCACGCGGCCAGCGACGGCGATACGGCCCAGGCCAGCACGCCCATGAAGGCACCGAATACGCCGAGGCCGCCATAGCCGCGGATCAGCGCCAGCCACGAGATACCACCGTCGTCACGCTGCTGCGCGTCCCAGCCGGAATCGCGCCCGGACAGCACTTCGGCGACGCCGCGCGACTGCACGTACATCACCACCGGCGCCATCAGCGCGGCCAGTACGGTTTCCACCAGCATCGAAACGAACGCGCGGATCGCGCCACCACAGCCACGACGGTCGACCGGCTCCAGAAGCATTGCCAGGTACCCCAGCACCTTGGGCAGCAGCAGCACGGCCATGGTGGCAGCGAACAGGCGAACCACCTGTTCTTCGTCCTGTGCGCGCCAGTAAACGCTGGGCGACAGGTGCAGCAGGGCGTTGAAATCAATGCCTTCCTGGAACAATGGAATGGCGATGCCGATCAGCATCAGCATCGCCCACATCGGCGCGGTGAAGTAATGGCCGATACCGATCAGCATGTGCGTGCGGCTGATCCAGTGCAGGCCACGGCTGCCGACCACCTTGCCGTGTTGCAGGTTGCCCTGGCACCAGCGGCGGTCGCGCACCAGCAGGTCAGTCAGTGTCGGAGGGCCTT
This sequence comes from Stenotrophomonas sp. YJH_SMC_27, assembly GCF_059369815.1. Classification (NCBI taxonomy): domain Bacteria; kingdom Pseudomonadati; phylum Pseudomonadota; class Gammaproteobacteria; order Lysobacterales; family Lysobacteraceae; genus Stenotrophomonas; species Stenotrophomonas sp. YJH_SMC_27. The sequence continues at coordinate 92,461 of NZ_JCAFTA010000004.1, forward strand.
CCTCGTAGCTGCCACCCAGGTAGGGCACCATGTGCGCGGCCCAGCCACCACGCCGCATCAGCGCCGCTTCGACGAAGTCATGGCTGAGCACATGGCCGCCGAACGGCTTGCGTCCTGGTAGCGCTGGCAGGCCGGCGTGGTCTGCGAAGGCGCGGGTGCGGATGATGGCATTGTGGCCCCAATAGTTGCTCTCGGCGCCATGCCACCAGGCCACGCCACGCGCAATCACCGGCCCGTACACGCGGCCACCGAACTGCTGCATGCGCGCGAACAGGGTACGGCCACCGATCACCGACGGCAGGGTCTGGATCAGGCCGACGTCGGCGTTGTGTTCCATGCCGGCCACCAGGCGCACGATGCTGTCGCCGGTCATCAGGCTGTCGGCGTCCAGGATCAGCATCTGCGGGTAGGCGCCGCCGAAGCGGCGCACCCAGTCGGCGATGTTGCCGGCCTTGCGCCCACTGTTGTCGCCACGGCGGCGGTAGAACAGCCGCACCCGGCCATCAGGTACACGCTCGCGCAGTTCGGCAAACACCTGTTCCTCGGCACCGGCGATGTCCTCGCGGCGGGTGTCGCTGAGCACGAAGAAGTCGAAGCGGTCGAGCTGGCCGGTGGCCGCCACCGACTCGTAGATCGCCTGCAGGCCCGCCAGCAGGCGGCGCGGGTCTTCGTTGTAGGTTGGCATCAGCAGCGCGGTGCGGCTGTGTACCGTAGGCAGCGGCTTGTCCGGATCGATGCCCAGCCGGTAACCCCGGTCGAACACCGCCGTCAGGAAGCCGGCCACGGCACTGGCGAACGACAGCGCAATCCAGGCGAACAGGCCGACGAACAGCACCAGCAGGCAGGCTTCAAGCACGCTGATGCCGTTGGCCGACAGCACCCGCCACATCATCCGGGTAGCGATGGCGGTCATCGCCAGCGTGCCGCCGAAGATGTAGAACCGGCGCAGGCCGATCAGCCGCGGCGAGGTGCGGTGGCGTCGAACCTTCAGATGGCCCTCGCGCAGGGTCTGCTCGGGCATCTGCAACGGCGATTCCACCGGCAGCAGCGCCCAGCCGGCATCAAGCCGGGGCGTATCCGCTTCCGCATGGATGGTCTGCACCCCCATTGCCGCCTACTCCGCGCGGTCGGCACGGCCGGCCATCCCGGCCGGGCTGCATGCATCAAGGTTCCCGGCGCGCTTTCCCGGCGCCCGCACTTGTCCTGGCTGCGTCGGCCTCACGCCGCGCAGTCGCTGTCTGTCACTACCGGAACCCACACGATCTCCAACAGGGCGGAATCGAAAATGCGGCCCAGTCTAGGGCGCCGGATGTAAGCCGGGTGCGAAGGCCTACGCCGGGATTTATCCCCATTCAGCAAACAGCAGGCGAGTCTGGCAGCCAGGTATCGGATGTCACCTCGTCGCCTCCTGTGCTGGATCGTAACAAATGCGAACGGTTATCATTTCATTAACCAGGCAGGTTACCGTCGTCCGCACGGTCAAAACCCACCCAGCTGCGCCGGTTCCAGCCCCGGCGCCGTATGACCCATGGAAGGGAGCTGCCCGCTGTCTGCGTGCGCCTGCTGCCTCCATCGGGTCTCCCTCCTCCGATGGAAGCCATCATGCCCCTGTCCCGTTCCCGTTCCCGTCCCGCGCGCCCGCCGCGCACCCGCTTGGCCAGCGCCCTGGCCGCCGCCTGCCTGCTTGGCCTGCCCGGCATGGCTGCCGCAGAGGCCAGCGCCGATGCCTCCACCACGAATCTGGATACCGTGGTGGTTACCGCCTCGGGCAACCAGCAATGGATCAAGGATGCCCCGGCCAGCATCAGCGTAATCAGCCGCGAGGACATCGAACGTCAGCCGGTGCACGACCTGGCCACCCTGCTCAGCCGTGTGCCGGGCGTGACCGGTGGCCTCAGCGCGGTCGGCGAGCAGTCCAAGATCAAGCTGCGCGGCATGCCGTCGAACTACACGCTGGTGCTGGTGGACGGCAAGCGCATGGGCAGCTCGGCGTCGACCAACTACCGCCCCGACCTCGGCCGTCAGGATCTGAACTGGATCTCGCCGGAGCAGATCGAACGCATCGAAGTGGTGCGCGGGCCGATGTCGTCGCTGTATGGCTCCGATGCCATGGGCGGGGTGATCAACATCATCACCAAGCGCATCGGTGATGACTGGAGCGGCAGCGCCACCCACAGCTACACCCGCCCCGCTGACGGCAAGCGCGGCGATACCCAGCAGATCGGCGCAACGTTCTCCGGCCCGCTCGGCGAGCGCTTTGGCCTGCGCATCGGCGCCAACAGCATGCGCCGCGATTCGGACCGCTCCAACGGCGGTGTCTACGGCAATGCCTATGCGGGCGAGAAGGACCGCAATGTCGACGCGCTGCTGCAGTGGAACCTGAGCGACGCACAGGCGCTGTCGCTGGAAGCCGGCCATGGCGTGCAGCAGGCCTTCATCGATGCGTCGCTGGAAAAGCAGGATGAAAGCGCGTGGGGTGCCAGTGAGCTCAAACGCAGCTCGCTGGCGCTCAACCACGATGGCAAGTGGAGCTTCGGCAATTCGAAGATCAGTGCGTACTGGACCGAGTACAGGAACAACATCGGTGCTACCGGCCGTTCCGAAGCAACAGATACGATCATCGAGGGCAACCTGACCACGCCGTTCACCCTCGGCGTTGAACACCAGTTTGCCGTGGGCGGCCAGTGGAAGCGCCAGGAACTGACCAACACCGATACCATCGGCCGCGCGCCGATCGACTATGCCGGCAATGCCGTCAGCGGTTCCGATCTGGAAGTGGATACCTGGGCCCTGTTCGTAGAAGACGGACTGAAGCTGCACCGCACCCTGGCACTGACCCTGGGCGCGCGCCTGGACCACCATGAGAAGTTCGGTGGCCACGTCAGCCCGCGCGCCTACCTGGTCTGGCATCCGGCCGAGCAATGGACCATCCGCGGTGGCGTTTCCAAGGGCTTCCGCGCGCCCAGCCTGACCGAGAACTCGCCCAGCGCCGCCACCCAGTCCGGGGGCCGTGGCTGCACCTCGCTGATCCCGCTGGGCTATACCCGTGGCGGCTGCTACATGGCCGGAAACCCGGACCTGGACCCGGAAACCAGCACCAACCGCGAGATCGGCATCAGCTTTGGCAACGACCTGGTCGATGCCGGCCTGACCTACTTCCACACCGACTTCAGGAACAAGATCGAGTACGCACCGCTGGGCAGGTTCAACGGCATCTGGTGGACACGGATGAGCAACGTGCAGCGCGCACGCACCAGCGGCATGGAAGGCAACCTCAATTTCCGCTTCGGCGAGCACTGGCGCTGGCGCACCTCGGCAACCTGGATGAAGGAAGCCAGGAACCTGACTACCGGCCGCAACCTGATCGATACGCCGGAATTCTCCGGCTATTCGTCGCTGGACTGGACGCCCAACACGGTGTTTTCCAGCAGCCTGTCGGCGCAGTACACCGGCAGGCAGACCGGCACGGCGACGACCTTCCTCAAGGCCTACACGCTGTATGACCTGACCGCAGTGCTTAACGTCAACGAGGTGCTGGCCCTGCGCGGTGGCATCAGCAACCTGGCCGACAAGACGCTGTATGCCGAAGGCTCCACCGACTACTTCGTCGCTGGGCGCAGCTACTTCCTCAGCATGACCGCACGGTTCTGAGCCGCGCGCGCGCCGTGATCGCGCTGGCGTGATGCCCGCGCGATCAACGGTGGCGGATTACTCGCTTTCCAGCGCGGCCGGCGCCGCGTCCCGCGTGGCGGCCGTGCGCGCACGGTCCATCGCCACCGCCAGTTGCTGGCGCGCGAGCAGTTGTTGTGCCTGCACCACTTCAGGTGTCGGCAGGAGCACCGGCCCCGGTGCGTTTTCCGGTGTAGCAGCTGTGGTCATGCAACCTCCATGGACATCCCGCCGCCGCCGGGGTCAACCGCGGCGGCAGCGGAACTGCGCACCCTAACCTAAAAACAAGGCGGGCGGGTGACGGTGCGGCGCCAGGCCGCAGCCGTCGGAACAAGGCAGGCGTCACATTTTTGACGGCAGCGCTTGGATCCTGAATAGGACTTGTCCTATCATGAAAACGTTTTCTCACAGGGATGTTTCCCCAATGAATACCACTGACCTGTCCCAGTTCAGCCCGAAGTGGCAGTTCCGCTTCAACTTCTTCCGCCAGCACGGCGCCCCCAAGAACCCCGGCTTCAAGCAGGCCTGGAAGGCGCTGTCCTTTGGTGACCGCCTGAAGATCAACCTGAACTTCTTCGCGCTGTTCTTCGGCGCCATCTACCTGCTGATCCTTGGCATGTGGCGCAAGGCACTGGTGGTGATCGGCATCAACATCGTACTGGCCATCATCACCATGTTCCTTCCCGACGTTGTCGGGCGCATGCTGTTCATCGCCATGAACCTGCTGGTCGCCTCCAGCACCAACTACAGCTACTACCTGGAGAAGGTGGAAGGGCGCACCAGCTGGAACCCGTTTGAAGGCATGTTCTGAGCCATCAGACCTGCGCAGGGATGCGCGGCAAGGATGCAAGCGACGCCCGGCCCCCGCCGGGCGTCTTCGTTCTCTGGCTCAGGCCGCGCGGCGTGCCGTGGCCATCGGCCCGGCCTGCAGGCGGAAGCGCGACACCGCCACCGCCAGCTGCTCGGCCTGCTCCTCCATCGCGCGGGCTGCTGCACTGGCTTCCTCCACCAGTGCAGCATTCTGCTGGGTGGTTTCGTCCATCTGCACCACGGTCTGGTTGACCTGCTCGATGCCGGCCGACTGTTCGCGCGAGGCGGCCGAGATCTCGGCCATGATCTCATTGACGCGGCCGACCTGACCGACGATGTCCTGCATGGTGCGTCCGGCACCGTGCACCAGCTGCGCACCGGCTCCGACCTGTGCCACCGAAGCGTCGATCAGCTCCTTGATCTCCTTGGCGGCACCCGCTGAGCGCTGCGCCAGCGCACGGACTTCGCTGGCAACCACGGCGAAGCCACGGCCCTGCTCGCCGGCGCGCGCGGCTTCCACCGCCGCGTTCAATGCCAGGATGTTGGTCTGGAACGCAATGCCATCGATCACCGAGATGATCTCGGCGATGCGCTGCGACGAGGCTTCGATCTGCTGCATCGTCTGCACCACCTGGCTGACCACCTCGCCCCCTTCGCTGGCCACGCCCGCTGCGGAACCGGCCAGCATGTTGGCCTGCAGCGCGTGGTCGGCATTCTGGCGCACGGTGGAGGTCAGTTCCTCCATCGACGCGGCGGTTTCTTCCAGATTGGCGGCCTGCTGTTCGGTGCGGCGCGACAGGTCGCTGTTGCCGGCCGCGATCTCGCCAGCGGCCAGGCGGATGCTGGCCGCCGACTGCTGGATCTGTCCGACGATCTGAGTCAGCTGCTGCACGGTGCTGTTGGCATCGTCGCGCATCACCGCGAACACCCCGTGGAACTCACCCTGCATGCGCGCAGTGAGGTCGCCGGCGGCGATCGCGCGCAGCAGCGTAGACAGTGCAGCCAGGTTGTGGTCGCTGACCTGCATCATTGTGTTCAAGGTCTCCACCATGCGGCGGAAATCATGCTCGAAGCGCAACGCATCACCGCGCACGGCGAAATCACCGGCAGCGGCGGCGGCGGCCAGCTGCTGGATCTGCTCGTTGATCGCAGCCAGGTTGCCCTTGGTGGTTGCCATCGCGGCGGTGAATGCCGCCTTCTCGCCCGGCAGCGCTTCCATGTCCACGCTGAGGTCGCCCACGGCGTAGCGCTGCATCACCTCGACCAGGCGCTGGGTGACCGCATTGCTGGAGGCCACCAGCTGGTTGCTGTCGGCCACCATGCGGCCGTACTCGCCCGGGAACGCCGCAGCATCCATGCGGTAGCTGAGCTCCCCGGCATCGTGGCGGCGCGCCATTTCGGCCTGCGCAGCCATCACTGACTGCAACTGCCCACGCATGCCCTGCATCGCGTCCAGCAGGCGCCCCACTTCGTCGTTGCTGCGCGCCGGCAGCGTGCTGTCCAGCTTGCCGGCGGCGACATCACCGGCCACGCGCACCGCTTCGGCCAACGGGCGGATTGCCAGGCGGCGCAGCAGTACATGGACACCGGCGCTGAGGCTCAGCGCGGCGATCACGCCGACCAGCAGGGTCAGCCACAGCAGCTGGCGTGCCTCAGCCACGATCACCGCGTGCGGCATCACCACGCCCAGGGCAAAACGCTGCGGCGCATCGCCGACCCGCAGCGGTACATACACCCGCACATTGCCGGCCGCATCCGGAGTGAAGGCCTCGAACCGACGGTCGGCGGCAATGTCGGCCAGCATGCTGCGGGTCTGCGCGTCGCTGCGCGGCTTGCCGATCTCGGCGGCATTGGCCGAGGCCAGCACCACACCCTTCGGCGACAGCAGTTCGACACGACCGGCCCCCATCGGCTTCAGCGTGGCCAGGTGCTTCTGCAACGCCGCCAGCGAGAAGTCCACGGTGAACACGCCCAGGAATCTGCCGTTCTCGATGATCGGCGTGCTCAGGGTGCTCATGAGCACCTTCTGGCCGGCGATGTCATAGGCGTAGGGTTCGCTGACCTTGGGCAGCTTGTCACGGCTGGGCCCCATGTACCAGTCGCCCGATCCGCTGGCGGTCTCGGTGTAATCGGTCATCACCGACTGCTGCGGCTTGCCGTCCTGCCAGGCCCAGTAGCTCATGTAACGGCCGGTGGCATCGTGAGCTTCGCTATTGACGAACTCCGCATCCTTGCCGTCGAAGGCATCGGCCTCCCACATGGTGCTCTTGCCGAGCCATTGCGGATGAGCACGCAGCTGTTCGCCGAGCACCGCCGCCAGGCTGGCGCGGTCGGGCACGTCGCCACGGGCACGCTGGGCCAGCACGCTTTCAACCATGGCATCGTTGCTGGCAAAGGCGGTGCCCAGGTCAGCCGCCACCTGGCGCGCCTCGGCGTTGGCCTCGCTGGTCATGGTCTGGCGCGAGGCGCTGATCAGACTGGCGCTGGCCTGCCGGTAGATCAGGAACGCGGTCAGGCCGAAGCACAGCAGCGCGATCACAGCGGTGCCCAGCATCAGCTTGTGGGCGATGCTGCCCGGGCGTTGGGCAGTGGCGGAGCGGGAAGAAGGCATGGGAGGGTCCGCAAGGCAATTCAGGACGACCGGCGTCACGAGGACACCGCGCAGGCGCGCGATCCGTCGCGCAGGCCACCGGCCGCCGGGCCGCGCCCGGTGCACGAGGCACACCGGGTTTAGCGGCCGGCCGCCATCGAGATTGAGGCCAGCGGCCTGCACATTCCTGAACCTGCTCAGGGTGGGCTCGGTGCCCCGCCCCCTGCGACCATCTCATTCGGCGACCCGATCCTTGATCCACTCCGCCCTTGGCAGCACCTCAATGCTGCCGGCGGCGTACTGCTGCAGCACGTCGTCCGGGCCGAAGCGCGGCTGCCAGCCCAGCACGCTGCGCAGGCGGGCACTGTCGTAGACGCGATCGATGCTCAACGGCAGCGGCCAGCCCCGTCGTTCGAACTCGGCCAGCAGCTGTGGCGCGCGGCGTGCCAGCACGCTGCGCGGGTGGGTGGCCAGCTCCAGGCAATCCTCACGCCGGAACGGCGTTGGAGCGCACGCGATGTAACGCGCGAAAGCGGCACCTTCGTCCAGCAGCAGTGCAGCATGCGCGCTGGCTACATCACGTGCGTCGATACCGCGGTGCAGGCGGAACATCGCCATGCGTTCGGGCGGCTCGGGGAAGCAGCGGGCCATACGCAGCACGCGCACGCTGAAGGCCGGCGCCGCAGCGGCTTCGGCCAGTGCTTCGGCCTGCAGCTTGGTGCGGTGGTAGATCGTGCGCGGCAACGGCTCGGTGTCTTCATCGATCCAACGGCAGCCACCGGCGACCACGGCGTGGCCGTACAGCGCGGTTGTACTGGTCAGCACGAATCGCCGCGCCCCGGCTTCGCGTGCGGCCTGCAGCAGGTGCGCGGTCGCCTCCACGTTGATCTGGTGGAACACCCCGTCCGGCACCAGGCCGACGTGGGGTGCGTGCAGGGCGGCGGTATGGATCACCGCGTCAACGCCCTGCACCGCCCGTGCGACAGCCTGGTGATCGGTGACATCGGCAATGATGCGGGTGGTGGCGAATGGGCTGCGATCCAGCCCCACCACTTCGTGGGAGGCCGCCAATGCGCCGAAGATCGCGCGCCCGATCCGCCCGGAACTGCCGGTCAGCAGAATCTTCATTGAGTCCATTCACTCGAAGCGCCCGGGAACTACCGGGATGCCTCGATTCTAGGCACGCTGCATGTCGTCTGCGATAGGGCGCAATTGCAATTGTGCGTTCATTCCCGCGAGGCCGATCGGGCCAGCAGCTGCCGCGCGACGAACAGCGGATCGTCACCGCCTACCGCGTCGGGCGTGACACCGGTGCGTTCCCAGTTGGTTCCGGTATGTAGATTGATCGGCTGCCGATCGGGAATGCTGATCTGATAGCCATCCGGCAGCAGCACAGGATCATCGACCATGTGTGCAGCGCCGCCGCTGCGCGTGCCGACAATGCGTGCACGGCCCAGCGCCTGCAGCGAGTAGGCGACGAACTCGGCAGCCGACGCGGTGCGGCGATCGATCAGCACGACCAGCGGCTTCAGGTAAGTGGGCAGGCTTGCCGGCGGCAGTGGTACCAGCGTGCGCCGCCCGCGCTGGTCCAACTGCTGCACCGCGTCGATCTTCGCGTCCAACAGCGTGCGCACCAGCAGGTCGGCACTGCCGTCATCCCCGCCGCCGTTCTGGCGCACATCCAGCACCAGGCCATCGGTGTCGGCCAGCAGCTCGAGGGCGGCGGCGAGTTTCGGCCGGGCCAGATCCAGCGGATAGAATGTACTCAGCCGCAGGTAACCGATGTTGCCCTCCAGCACCCGTACCTCGCGCACGCCAGCGCCATTGCTGCGCGCATCCGCGCGCCATGCCATCAGCCAGTCGTCCTGGCCGGCCGTTGCGTCCACGCGCTCTACATGGAAGTGGCCATCGAACGTGTCCAGGTCCTGGTTCAGGCGTGCGCTGAAAGCCTTCGGATCCGAGCAGCTGTCCACATAGCGCTGCTGGGTGGACCAGCCGCGCACGGCTTCGGCAATGCGTGCGCCTTCGGCCGCATCCAGGTACTGCGCCTCTATCGCCGTGGCCGCTGCCTGCAGCACGGCGTCCTGCGCCGGGCAGGCGGCCGCCAGCAACGCGCCAAGCATCCACGAAACCGTCATGATCGCCTCCGTCGCCTTGATGATATATAAGTGCTTATATATCATTGTCATCATGGATCTCCAACGTGCAACTCTGGGAACGCTGCTGCGTGCCCTGCTCGACCAGCTCGACCCGGCGGTCGAGCAGGCCTACCGGGATCTGCAACTGGACTACCGGCCGCGCTACACCCCGGTGCTGCGCACGCTGATGGTGCAGGGCCCCTGCCGCATCAAGGATCTGGCACTGGCCTGCGGGCTCAGCCACTCCGCGCTCAGCCAGACGGTTTCAGCGATGGTGCGCGACGGCTGGCTGCACGCTGCGGTGGGCGAGGACAGCCGCGAACGCATCCTGCAGTTGAGCCCGCACGCCCTGCAGGCATTGCCGGCGCTGCAGGCGCAGTGGCAGGCTACGGCGCTAGCGGCCCGCAGTCTCGACGCCGATCTTGGACAGTCGTTGGAACAGGTGCTGCGTGAGGCATTGAAGGTGCTGGAGCAACGACCGTTCGCGCAACGCCTGCGCGACGCCCGCCTGCGCTGATGCAGTGCGTCGGCGACACCCCGCGTGTTCGCCGGTGGTGGTGGTCCTGGCATTCGCCTGAATGGCGGACTCATCAACCACGTGCGCATGCCGGGTGAAGACCACGGCGGGGATGGCGACCTCGGCTTAGCACGCACTGGCCAAGCATTGGCGCTGTCGCCGACCACGGCGCCGCCCATGCAGAAGGATACTTCCCATGACTGAGCAGAATCACCGCTCCAACCGGGGCTTCGCCTCGATGGACCAGGCCAAGCAGCGCGCGATCGCTGCCAAAGGCGGACGTGCGGCGCATGCCTCCGGCAATGCGCATGAGTTCAGCCGCGATGAGGCACGTGCGGCAGGCCGCAAGGGCGGCGAGGCGATCAGCCGTGATCGGCAGCACATGGCCGCGATCGGGCGCGAGGGTGGGCACGCGCGCCACGCCAACGCGCGCCAGCAGCAGCAGCAGCAGATCGAGCATGGTGGAGAGGCTCCGCACCGCCAGCAGAAGTGATCATCACGCGGCCAGGCCGTTTCCCGTCGGCGGTGCCATCCTGCAGCCACAAGCTGGGCCAGGGTACCGGCCGATGCCATCGCCCAGCCGACGCCGACGGCCGTGCCACTGCGGTACCACGTAAGCATCCGCGGCGCGGCGTGCATTGCGCCCGGTTGCGCGATGAGCGCACGCGCGTGTCCTGCCAGCCCCTGTGATGTCGATTGCCACGCAGGGTCGGCCTGCCACGGGGCAGCAGGCGGCGTCGGAAACGTCCTGCTCAGGTGTGCACGAGGATGTTCAACAGCCGCCCGAATGGATCGCGGACAAAGAAGCGGCGCACGCCCCAGGGTTCATCGACCGGCCCATACTCCAGCGCGATGGCGGCCTTACGCATGCGCTCCAGCACCTGCTGCAGGTCGTCCACCTCGATCGACAGGTCCGGCACCGCGGCGCCGGAACCGCCTTCACTGGCAAAGCTGACCTGCGCCAGCGCACTGCCCTGCCCGCCATGGGTGACGATCCAGCCATGGTCCATCACCACGGGCATGCCAAGCAGCTCGCCATAGAAGGCAGCGGCCCGTTCCGGCTCAGCCGTGGCGATGTTGGCGACGACGCGTTTGACGGCCATGGCATGCTTCCGTTGGACAGGGCCCATCCAGACTGCCCGACCTTCCACGGAAACAGAAGAGCCCCGTCAGTGACGGGGCTCCCACACGGCTCAATCGGCGCGACTCACACGCCCATGCACAGATCGACCACGCAGGTATTGTACGCCTGCTGGCATTCCCCAGCGTCGGCCCCACTGGCCAGGCACATCTGGTAGGCCCGCCAGCAGGGCGCGTCGCAAGGCTCGACAGGGCCCGCCACCGCCACCGAACCGGTACACGCCAGCGCGAACAGCGCCGCCACGATCACTTTCCTGACAGTACGCATCACCATCACTCCCTGATAAGCCTGGTGAGCCCAGGCCGGCTCACGGTAGCGGGGGAGCCGCGAGGCAACGTGAACACCGGCGTCACGCCACCTTAATACGTTCATAAAAATTCCTTCACACTACTGGGGGTGATTGGCGCGCTGCGGGGTTAACGGCGTTGTTGTCCGTCAACCAAGGAATGTTGTCCGATGAATCACCCGCAGCACGGCTGTTCGTCCCACTCCCGCTTCCCGCTGCACAGCCGCCTGGCGTTGGCCGTGGCCAGTTCGCTGTTGCTGGCTGCAGCGCTTCCCGCCATGGCCAGCGAGTCACTCGACGCTTGGCAGCAGCAGCGCCAACTGCAGGCGGCATGGGCGCAGCCCACGTCGATGGCGAGCGCGTCGGCCGGCGCCAACGCAGCGGCCGCAACACCCGCGGCAGCAGCCAGCAGCACGTCGCTCCTCGGTAACGCAGGTGATCCGGCCAGTTGGCGCACGGAGGAATTCAACGCCGACTGGGGCCTGGCGGCGACCCACGCCGACGACGCCTATGCGCGTGGCCTGACGGGCACCGGCATCCGCCTTGGCGTGTTCGACAGTGGCACCGGCCTGGACCATCCGAAATTCGCTGGCAAGAACCATCGCAGCATCCACATCGCCGACGTGCTGGCCGATGGCACGCGCTGCACCAACACTGCACAGCTCACTGGCCCCGGCGCCTGCTTCTCAAGTGACGGCGACGACGTGCAGGTCAGCTACGTCGGGTTCAACGCAAACGTCCCGCAGAACATCCGCGATCTGATCCTGGCGGGGCCCTATGTACAGCCCGGTATCGGCTACGAAGTGCACGGCACCCATGTTGCCGGCACCATCGCTGCCAACCGTGATGGCAACGGCATGCATGGCGTGGCCTTCGGCGCCGATCTCAGTGTGGCCCGCCTGTTCTTCAACAGCGCCAGCGAATGGCAGCGTACGGCGACCGGGTATTCGGTAGTCTCGCTGGGCAGCGTCGGGCCGGATTCGTCCGCCGTGGTCGACATGTATGCGCAGATGAATGCCCAGGGCGTGCGCGCGGTCAACCACAGCTGGGGCCTGAGCAAGGAACCCGATGCGGTGCTGATGGACCGGATCTACAACGATCCCGATTATCGCGACTACCTTGCCACTTATGCAGACGGATCACGCGCCAGGGGAATGATCCAGGTCTGGGCGGCAGGCAATTCGCCGGCGCGCGGTGCTGCGGCTCCTGTATCGGCCAGCCCGATCGCCGGCATGTACGCCACCCTGCCGCGTGCCTTCGCCGACATCGAAAAATACTGGCTCAGCGTCGTCAACGTTGGACAGGATTTCACCCTCAGCCCGACCTCCAACAAGTGCGGGCTCAGCGCCAACTGGTGCCTGGCGGCCCCGGGTTCCAACATCAACTCCACGGTCTACGGCGATGACTCCGCCGTTGCGGCGTCGTTGGGCGTTGATGCCAACGGCAACCTGTCGCTCGACGTCACCCAGCGCGTGCCAACCTACAGCTACGGGCTGCTCAGCGGCACGTCGATGGCTGCACCGCACGTAACCGGTGCGCTGGGCCTGTTGTTCGAACGCTTCCCCTATCTGGACAGCGCGCAGGTCCGCGACGTGCTGCTGACCACCGCGCGTGATCTTGGCGCACCCGGCATCGACGAGATCTACGGCTGGGGACTGATGGACCTGCGCAAGGCCATCGAAGGCTACGGCTCGCTGCGCGTGGATACCAACGTGGTGATGAACCAGAAGGCCGGTGGCCTGAAGGTGTGGGAAGGCAATGCCTGGGATGACTGGACCAATGACATCGGCGGCCCCGGCAAGCTGACCAAGTCCGGCATCGGCTGGTTGCGCCTGAGCGGTGACAACAGCTTCAACGGCGCGGTACTGCAGGACGGTACGCTGGAACTGAACGGCGCCAACGCGCTTACCGCGGCGGTCGAAGTGCAGGGCGGCCAGTTCCTGCTCAACGGCAGCCTGTTCTCCACCGCACTGACCACTACCGGTGGCGTGAGTACGGTCAGCGCCAGCGCCGTGCTGAAGGACAGCAACCTGAGCGTCAACGGCGGCGTGGTGTCCTTCAACGGCACGCAGACCGGCGGCACCACCACGGTCGGTGCCAACGGCCTGCTGAAGGGTGTCGGTACGCTCGGCACCACCCAAGTCGACGGCATCATCGCGCCCGGCAATTCAATCGGCACGCTGACCATCAACGGTAACTACGTGCAGGGCGCAACCGGCGTCTATGCCGCCGAACTTGCTCCAGGCGGGCGCAGTGACCAGTTGCACGTGACCGGCACCGCCACCCTGGGCGGTACCCTGCTCGCGCTGCCGGAGCCGGGCACCTATTACCTCGGCGAGCAGTTCAATTTCATCCGCGCCGACGGCGGTCTCAACGGGCAGTTCGCGAAGACCGACTTCAGCGCGTTCTCGCCGTTCCTGCAGTTCAGCCTGGCGTACGGCGCCAACGGAGCACGCATCGACGTGGCCCGTGGTGCATCGCTGGCCAGTGCGGCCACTACGCCCAACCAGCATGCGGTTGCGGCGGCGGCCGATGGCCTGGCGATCAACCAGGGCTTGCCCAGGCCGCTGACACAGCTGTTCCCGCAGCAGGTCGGTGCCGTACTCGATGGCCTCAGCGGCGAGCTGCACGCAGCCACCTCGCTGGCGCTGGTGGAAGGCAGCCGTCATGTCCGTGACGCTGCGTTGTCACGCCGTGCCGGCGCAACCGCACCGGGATCCGATACGGGTGACGCCACCGGTGCCTGGGTGCAGGCACTGGGCGGCAACAGCAGGCTGGATGGCAACAGCAACACCGCGCGCACCGATGCCAACAGCAATGGCCTGCTGGTGGGCATCGACCGCGAGTTCGATGGCTGGCAGGTCGGCGTGCTGGCCGGTACCGGCCGCACCGACGTGAAGCAGCTGGAGCGCCGTGCCAAGTCGAAGATCGACAACACGCACGTCGGCGCATATGCCAGCCACGCCTGGGGCGGCTTCGGCCTGCGCGGTGGCGTGGCATGGAGCAAGCACAAGGTGAAGAGCACGCGCGATGTCGGCTTCGCCGGCTTCAGTGACAGCCTGAGCGCGCGCTACAACGCGCATGCGCGCCAAGCGTTCATCGAAGCGGGCTATCGCTTCGGCAACGCGGAAGGCGGGTTGGAGCCCTACCTGCAGGTGGCTCGCGTGGAAGTGGACCTCAAGCAGATCAACGAGCGCGGTGGCGCGGCGGCGCTGCACGGCAAGGTGGACGACACCGGCACCACCACCGCTACCGCAGGGCTGCGCTTCGACAAGGGTCTGAAGGCATCATTCCAGCAGGACAGCTGGCTGCATCTGCGCGGTGGTCTGGGCTATCGCCGCGCCTTCGGAGACCGCAGCCAGGTGGCCAACCTGGCCTTTGCCAACAGCAGCACGTCCTTTGCAGTCGAAGGCGCACCGATTGCCGAGAACGCTGTCGTGGCCGAGCTGGGCCTGTCGGCGTGGCTGACGCCGCGGCAGCAGCTGGAGCTGGGCTACAGCGGCCAGTTCGGCAGTGAAAGCCGCGACCATGGGGCCAGTGCTCGCTGGTCCATCCGCTTCTAAACACGTGTTCTCTTGACGGGTTGGGGCGGCCTTGCGGCCGCCCCTTTTTTGCCCACCCCCAGCGCTATGCGCGACGGCGCAGGGCGGCGGCACCTGCCAGGCTGGCAAGTGGCAGCAGCAACCCATAGGCCACCAGCGGCCACACGGTATCGCCGGGTAGCACAAGGATCACCAGCGTGCCGATGCCTGCCACGATAAGGCTCTGCACTGCGTAGTACAGGGCCACCGCCGCACCCGACGCATCGGCGAAATCACGCAGCGCACCGTTGGCAGCCACTGAAACCACCATCACAAGCCCCACCGCGATGCCCCACATGGGCAGCACCACGCCGATCAACGAGGGACGCCACGCGGCGGCCGACGCCATCAGCAGCGCCCCGGCCACCATCACCCACAGGCCGCGCAGGAAGGTACCGCGCACGTTCCAGCGCCCAATGCACGCGTTCGCCATCCGCGCCGTGACGATCATCACCAGTGCCACCGTCGCGAAGGCCAGGCTGAACGACAGCGGCGAGTACTGCATGCGCCCGACCAGCAACCGGGGCGCGACTGAGAAGAACACGAAGAATGTGCCCATGCCCGCGCTGAAGCCCAGCGTGTAGACCCAGAACGCGCCGCTGCCGAGGATGCGTCGTGCCGCCGGTCGCGCCCCGTCATGGCACTGCGGGCGGGTTTCGTGCCAATGCCGCACCGCGCGCAGGCCGGCGATCGTGCCCAGTACGCCGAGCAGAACGAAGATCGCGCGCCAGCCGACGGCACCAGCCAGCAGTGCGCCCAGAACAGGCCCCAGCGCCGGCACGAAGGCCAGCATCGAAGCGAACAACCCATACAGCGAGGCGCCTTCGGGTGTATCGGCATAGACGTCACGGACCGTGGCGAAGGTCGCCACCAATGCCGCCGACGCTCCCACCGCCTGTACGGTTCGCCAAGCCAGAAAAGCGGCGCCGCTGCCGGACAGGGCCAGCGCAAACGACGAAAGCGCGAACAGCAACGCCCCCAGCAACAGGACCGGGCGTCGCCCGATGCGGTCGGACAATGGGCCAAACAGCAACTGGCCCAGCCCGAGCGCCAGCAGGTAACTGCTCAACGTGAGCTGCACCAGCGTCGGGGATGTCTGCAGTGCCTGCGTCATCACCGGCACCACAGGAAGATAGACGTCCATGGCCAGCGAGGCCAGGAGGTCGAAGGGCGCCATCAGCACAATGGCCGACGGCAACGGGTGGGCCCAACGCGGGGCCTTTCGATTGAACATGGGGAGTCTCCGCCCGGAGTGATCCGGCGGCGATCCATCCACTTCGCGTGCATCGCAGGGATGATCACCGCAACAACGTCTGCATCGTTGTTGCGGCTCAGCGAACTGTCTGCGGACCGTTCCCGTTGCTCATGGTGTTGATCGTTGGCGGTGCGGAACCGATGCAAGTGTAGCAGCGACCGGTTCAGGGTGGCCGGGGCAGCGGTGCCGCCCCGGCCGCGGCGACCCTGGGGAGTGGGCCGCCGCTGATCGTCAGGCCGCCTTCATCGCATGCTTGCGCGCGCGCATCACGTTGTGGCACTCCTGCACTTCGGGCAACAGCTGAGTGACTTCCTGGCGCACCGCCGGTGGCAGTTCATTGTCCTTCAGCACATCCTTGAACGCGCCCAGCAGGCGATCCTCGGACTCTTCCAGTTCGGCCACGTAGCCATAGTTGGTATCTCCGAACGCGGCGCGGACCTTGCCGTAGAACTGCTGCATCGAACCCACCACGGTGCCATGCTCGGCCGGCTTGCCGCCGCTGGCAGCCACCGAACCGCTCAGCGCCGCGACGATGCGGCCCTTGACGCCGGCGATGCGGGTGAACAAGGCCGACAGCTCGGCATCCTTCACCTTGGTTGCGGCCTCTTCGTAGAACGACTTGCCGTCGCGGGCGATCTCGATCAGGTCGTTGAGGCGGTGTTCGATGGTGGACTGGGTGCTCATGGCCTTGCTCCTGTATCTTCGTTTCAGGGGGAGAAAAGCAGCCTCGACTGCGCTGCCTGCGGATCCACTGTGGACATGCTCGTGTGGTTCGCGGGTGAGCAGCGATTGATATGCACATCACTTCACCCAACCCGCACTGACTGCTTCACGCCACAGTGGCGCGTGGCTCACATCGAGCGGTGCTGGCCAGCCTCACCAGGGAACGAACAGGATGATCAGCACGATCACCACGACCGCGGCGAGCGCTCCCATCAGTACGTTTCTCTGGCGCCAACTGGGCTTCGGTTTTCCGGGGGTATTCATGCCTGCTACCTGTTTCTGCGGATGACCCCGGCAGACTGATGGATCGGCGGCGGTACGTGCGTGCAGGACGCGTGCAGGTGACGTGCAGGGCGCCGCCATCGATGTCGATTTCCGGGACGCCCGCTCGTCAGATCATCAAAGCCCTTCCCTCACCACGCGGACTGCTGCCATGACCGCCATCCTCACCGCCTTCGCCACCTCTCCCGACCGCGGCCAGGGCCTGGCCCGTGACATGCGCGTTCGCTGGGCGCTGGAAGAGCTGGACGTGCCCTATGACGTGCAGCTGCTCAGCTTTGCCGAGCTGAAGCAGCCCGCGCACCTGGCACGCAATCCGTTCGGGCAGATTCCCACCTGGCAGGAGGGCCACCAGGTCCTGTTTGAATCCGGCGCGATCGTCCTGCACCTGGCCGAACAACATTCCGGCCTGCTCCCGGTTGATCCGGATGCCCGCATGCGCGCGGTCATGTGGCTGTTTGCCGCACTGAACACGGTAGAGCCGCCGATTGTCGAGCGCTCCATGGCCTGGGTGCTGGAGCGCGAGCAGCCGTGGTACGGACAGCGGCTGCCGATGCTGGATGAGCGGGTTCGGGCGCGATTGGCGCAACTGTCAACATGGCTGGCCAACGCGCCGTGGCTGGACGGCGATTTCAGCGTGGGCGACCTGATGATGGTTTCGGTGCTGCTGCGCCTGAAGAGCAGCGGGCTGCTTGACGCGTATCCGCTGCTGGTGGCCTATGTGGCACGGGCAACGCAGCGTCCCGCCTATCAGCGCGCGTTTGCTGCGCAGCTGGCGGTATTCCAGAACGGGTAGTTCCGCGCCATGCGTGGAAATACTCAGCGCAAGCTGCGCCGGCAGGCGGCCTGCACCAGCATCAGCTGCGCCACCAGGATCAGCATCGCGCAGCCGGACAGCAGCCACGGATCGATGTACCACTGCGCGTTGAAACTGAAATCACCGGCGGAAATGCGCTTCCAGCCGTTGAAGTGCTGCATCGCTGCGACCACGAACGCGAAGCCACCGGCTGTGTACGACAACCAGGGCACGATGAGGCTCCCCGGGCGCGCGAACAGCGTGAGCAGGCCGAGCACGCCGATGACCGTGCGCTGCACGCGGCAGTACGGGCAGACATAAGCGATCCCGCTCCATTCCACCGCCCAGGCCAGCAGGCTGACCAGCACGGCCGCGCCTGCCGCGGCGTGCAGGACTTTCGGCGTGATCATCATGCCACTCTCGTGTGCCATCCCGTGCTCCTTGGTTGAAAGACCTAGGCAGGGTAGCAGTGCTGCAGCCTCATCCCTTCTTGATGACGGTCCGCTTGCCGATGGTGCTGGTCTTGCCAGCGGTCGGCCTGGCCAAGCCAGGAATCAGGAAATCGGTGACCTTGTGGCCCATCGACACCTTGGACGCCAACCAGCGCGGCATGCGCCCGCGACCGGTCCAGGTCAGGCGCTTGTATTCCGGGTCGCGATACTTGGGCGCGACTTTACCGGATTTACGGCGGGCGGGTTTGCGGGCGGGCGCAGGTGTTTCCGAGGCTTGGCCGCCAAAGAGTTCTTCGATGGTGTATCCGGCTTCGGCGGCGGCGGCCTTCAGCATCCGGCGCACCGCACTGGCCGGACGGCGGCTGGAAATCAGCTGTTTCCGCCGTTCAGCGGCAACCACCAGGGCACCCAGCTCGCGAAGGCTGAGCGATTCAATATCGATCGTCATGCGGGAAAGGTCTACTGCAGCGCGGCAGCTGTCAAGGCGCCCTGCCCGGCGCGTAGACACGGGCTTCACCGCCGGTGGGCTCCGATCGCCTGCGTCGGCCATCTCCGAGGACCTCGACGTGAGCACTTCATCGCATTCGCTCGCCTACCTGCTTGCACGCATCCTGCTGATGGCCCTGTTCCTGGTCTCCGGGCTGGGCAAGCTCGGTGATCTCAGTGGTACCCAGGGCTACATGGAGGCAATGGGAGTTCCCGGCATCCTGCTCTGGCCGACCATCGCTTTCGAAATCGGCAGCGGCCTGTGCATCCTGCTCGGCTTCCAGACCCGGCTGGTGGCGGTCGTACTGGCAGGTTTCAGCCTGGTCACCGCTTTCATCTTCCACCACAACTTCGCCGATCAGACCCAGCAGATCATGTTCCTGAAGAACCTGGGCCTGGCCGGTGGCTTCCTGCTGCTGGCCTGCACCGGAGCCGGGCGCTACAGCATTGATGGGCGTGGGCGGCGCGGATAAGCAGGCGGCATGCCGCCATCACCCCTGGCCCACGGGCGGGACGCGCTGCAGACGCAGGTTTCGCCATGTCGGCTGGGAGCTGCGGAAATCCACCGCTTCGCCATCGCTGGTGAACAACAAGCCTGGCTCCACTTCGGTGACCAGGCGGATGCCATCGATGTACAGCCAGCCCTGTCGCTGCTCCAGCACAACGGACATCGACGGTTTTCCCCACTGGTCGATGCGATAGCGCCCCAGCCAGGGTTGCCAATGGGGCGCCTGCGGCCCGGTGGGCCCATCGATGGGATCGTTCTGGTCCAGGCCGTCCTCGCCGTTGCTGCATTCCAGGTGCGCCGGCAGCATGTCCGTCGCCGCATGGTAGCGGTACGTCGCAACTTCTCCATCGGTGTCCACGGTGAACAGTTGGTCGCCGTCGATGGCCGCAAAACGGCCGCCCACAGCTTGCGCCCCACGATGCAGTTGCAGTTCACCGCTTCCGGCAACCACGATCTTCGCCTTGCCGCTGCGCCCGATCCAGCTCCCCGCCATCCGCTGCACCTGGTCCTGGTTCAACCTGATCGGCGCCAGGGAAGACAGGGGCACACGCGGCTGACGAGGCCCGAAACGCGCCGACAACAGCTGATCGAGCAGACGCTCGCCAATGCCGTACCCCGCAGACGTCGCGCGATTGAACATCGCGGCAAATCCTGCGTTTGCCTGCCTGCAGTAGGTGAACACGCACCCGAATCCGAAGCCCCCGCCGCGGTGGTGCAGCAGCCTCACCGATGTACTGCCGTAGAGGCGTTCGCTGCGCATGACACCGAGCCCGTAGTCACCGCCCAGGCCGAAACCATGCATCTCGTCCCAAAGGTGAGGCTCGAGCAGTTGCTGCGCACCGGATCGACCGCCACCGAGCAGGAAGCCAAGATACTTCGCCATGTCGGCGGCACTGGTCCAGACGCCTCCCGACACCACCAGCGGCGTCACCGGCGGTACCTGCGCATGGCCTTCCTGGGTTCCCAGTGCCCGCCCCTTGCTTGCCAGGTAGATCGAGGCATCGGCCGTACTGTCGTGCATTCCCAGCGGCTCGAAGATCCGGCGCTGCAGCCAGGCCGGATAGCTGATGCCCGCAACCTGCTCAATGACATGACCGGCAAGGTCGAAGCCCAGGTTGGAGTAGCGATAGCGCGTACCCACTGGAAAGCGCAGCCATGTCTGCGAGATGCTGCGGACGTGCGCATCAAAGCCCGGCGACGCCGGTTCGTAGTTGTTGCCCAGTGGCGCCTCGTGCGTGAATCCCGCGCGATTGGCAAGCAGCAGGCGCAGGCTGATGCGCTCATGTGGAGCATGCTCGAAGCGGCTGCGCACCGTGAACGACGGCAGATAGCGGGTAATGGGCGCGTCCAGATCAAGGATGCCGTCCTGCACGGCCAACAGCACCGCCACCGCAGCGAAATTCTTCGAGGTGGACTGGATGCTGAACATCGTGCTGGCGTCTACGGCTGCGCTGCCCTGGCCTGATACGTGACCGAAGCCTTCAGTCCAGCGCACCTGCCCGCCTTCGACCAGGCAGACGGCAGCGGCACCGATGCCGCTGCCGTCCATGGCCGAGCGGATCACGCCGCGTTCCGCGTCGATCAGGCTCCCGGTGGTGACGGTTGGCTGCGCCACCGCAGCAACGCCGGTGGCCATGAGCGTGGCCGCCGGAACGGCAGCAGCGTTGGCCAGGAAGGCGCGACGACTGAGCGTACCAGGCATCAGATCACTCCACTTCGGGATGCCGCCATCTTCCCGCCAGCAGAAATGGCGGGGCATGTGTCATTCGGCACAGAGTGCGGTGATCGACAGTGCTGCACCTTCGCCGGCTGCGCAGGCCTCAGCCCGGAGAGAGCGGCAAGCGGATTCCCTGCGCCGCAACAAAGGCGCGGCACTCGCTCCAATAGGCCTGTGGCGGTGCCCGGAGCTCTGGTCGTGACCAGTAGTCGGTGATGTGCAACGGGTCGCCCGGCACCGGGTCCGAAGCGCGTGACGGACCAGAACGTAAACAAGGACTGAATACGAACCAAGGCGGACCGGGGGAGGCTGCACCACTTTTCCGTTCTCTGCGGGCGATGCAGATGTGCACAAGACGATCGAGTCCATCTCTGGGGACTTGCATGCACTCCGTTTCAGTTGCGCGAGCAGCTCCAACGTCGTTGCGTCGCCTACCCGACCCAGTGTTAATCGCAAGGAAACTGCACCACCCTCATGGAATACAGAAGTTCATCGCAGAAATTCGCTGCAGCACTCGTCGTTGCCGTACTCGCCACGGGAGCGGTGGCGGCCCTTCTCCTCCTTCGCCCCACGCCACAGTCCTCGCAAACGGCACCGAACGTTGAACAGGCGGGCGGGCAGCGCAAGGATCCTTCTGCGCCGACACCCTCGGCTGCGTCACCCGCGTTACGGCCTGCCAACAGCACGAGCATGCTGTTTCCTGGTGTTCCGCAGAATCGCGATGGAATGGAACCCAAGGACGATGATCCATTTGATGGGCGTAGCCGCGAGGAGCAACGCTGGCTGGATGAACACGGCTATCCGAATACCGCGCAGTGGGCTTCCTATTCCAGCGCGCCCGATGCGTTGCTGGAACAAGCCGCCCACGGCGGCGACAAGCTTGCGCGCACCATGCTGGACTCGCGAAAGCTGCCCGATCGAACCGCCTTGGACCGGATGATGTCGTCCGCAGTGGACGGCAACTACTTTGCACTGCAACTGCTTGCGACTCATTTCGCATCCACCGGTCGAGCGGGAAACATCAACGCATACGCGGTTTCGCGCGTCCTGGAGATGCGCGCAGACCCTTCCGCCGCGCTTGGCAGGGAAATCATGTTCTCTGCACCGCTCACTATCGAAGAGCGGATGCAGGGGGAGGCCGAAGCGCTTCGTCTGAATGCCACATTCAACCAGCTCTACCAGGAACGAACCGGCGTCCCGTTCGTTCCCGATTACCGCCCGTTCCCCGTTGACAACTCGCAAGGATGGCAATGAAACCTGCAAGTAAATTCGTCCTGGCCACCGCTGCTTTCACCGTTGCCGGTGTTGCTCTGGCCTGCACCGTTCTTCCAATGCTCCCGTTCTCGATATCGGTCGACCTGAAGGATATCGCGGCGGCCAAGCAAGCCGGTGCCTCATCCGCAGATGCGCCCAACCGGGCATTCCTGAAGAAGCTGGATGAGACCGCTGAAAGGACGTTCGGTGCGGATGCATGGCGCAACACGTCCTTCGTCGGCAACGTCATGTACAAAACAAAAATCATGATGATGACCGGCTCAAGCATGATCACCGTCAGCAAGCCGTGCGGGAAGTCGGCAGAAGAGTCAGGCGGCACCGAGGACAGCTTCGCCTCGACACCCCCGTCTGGCGGTGGTGGTGGTGGCAGCACTGGCGGTGGTGGCGGGATCGGCGGCTGGTTCCCCGGTGGTGGCGGGTGCTTCGGCAACTGTCAGCCGCCCCCGCCCGGTCGCGTTGGTCCTATCGAGAATCTGCCACGATCCTGAGGGCACCACAATGAAAGGGCATCGCCGCAAGGTGCTGCCCTTGGCGCCCCTGACGCACCAGCCAGACGCCATCGGGGCGTCGTCACTGGACTTTGCTGGACGTTCAATTGGTGGGCCCACCAGGATTCGAACCTGGAACCAAGGGATTATGAGTCCCCTGCTCTAACCGTTGAGCTATAGGCCCGGCGCAGCGCCACAGTGTAGTGGAGCCTGCGCTCAACCGGCTACCCGCCGGCGCCAAGACACACTGAAAAACCCTCAGCCATCGCTGCGCAACGCCGCGCGCCCAGGCTTGCGCAACAGCTGGCTCACCCAAACCGCGCGCCCATCTCCCGCACCCGCTCGGCGTTCGCCCCCGCCAATGACCGCATTGCTGGCGACTGGATCCGCCCGTCAACAGCCACGCACTGCCAGAATGCTTCAGCCACCGGTGCCGCCCAGCGCAGATGCTGCAGATCACCACTGCCCAGCGGTGCGACCGGCGACAGCGGCTCGTCCGCGCGCAACACGCCCAGCTTTGACGGCGCCAGCGACATCGGCAGCATGTCGTAGACCGGCGCCAACGGCAGCGGGCCGCGATCAACGAAGTGGAAGGCGATGTTGCCGTGGTGCATGTCGCTGTTGCCGATCAGCCGCCCGAACGCGTGGCGTCGGCCCATCGCCTGCACGGTGTCGGCCGTCAGCCAGCCTTGATCACGCAGTTCGGCGCCTGCAACCGGCCACGCTGGGGTGACCTCGCCGGTGAACGCAGACGATAGCGACAGCAGCGAGACCAAGCCTCGCCGCCCCAGCAGATCGGGCGTGCGGTCGAAGCGCTCGATTTCCAGGAAGGTGTGCGTGGGCGACTGCAGCAGTTCACTGGACGCCGCGGCTTGTCCGGACTGGCGCAGGGCCTCAAGCGCCAGATGTTCGCAGACCAGCAGATCGCTCCAGCGCTGGGCGGCGGCGCCTTCATCGGGCTGCGCGAACTTGACCAGCACCGAGCGGCGCCTGCCGTGGACCTCCACGGTGGCGGTGAACTTGGGTTGCTCGCCACCCGGCGAGAAGCCCACATCCTCTCCGTCCAGCGCAGCACGCGCACGCTCGCGATACTGTGCAAGACGATCGTCGGCCGCAACCCGATCGATCGGCGCCTGCAACGCATCCATCGCCGCCTCCACGGCGGCGATACCGAGCAGCAGATCGCCCGCTTCAGTCCCGCCAGCGGTTACCAGGGACATCAACACATCGTCCGGTTGCCAGCCCTTGAGGTCCTTCGGCAGGCCGAGCGCCTGCCCACGGCCATGGGCGAAGCTGCGACCAAGAAATCCCTGCGGTCGCAGGTCATCCAGGTACCACGGTAAGTCAGGAAAGAAGGCAGCAACGTCACCTTCGGGCGCGCGTCGCAGGTTCGGGCAGTCAGGCCCGGCGTCGACATGGAAGCCGCCTCCTACCAGCGCAATTACCCGCCCCAGCTCCTCCAGCGTCGCATCTTCGCGCAGCCGGTACAGCGGCCATTCGCTGCCTGCCCGGGTGGGCCGCCGCAGCGCATAGGCGGTTGCCCGCGTTCTGCCCATGCGCACCACCTGCGGGCCACTGGCGGCCACCAGCCGGCTGAGCGCCATCCGGTCCACCCCCAGACGCTCGGCCAGCGCCGCGGCTGGTAGCGGCTGGCCGGGGGCCAGCTGAGCGATCAGATCCAATACCTGTGGGCGTTGAGCGCGTGGCATGTGCATTACGTAATACGAAGCTTGTTACGTAATTAGCATCAAAAAAACGGGACTGCAAGCACGACCTTGCATCTATGAGCCTGAAAATAATGGACATATTCACGAAGCGCCAGCTTCGACGCGGATCTTTGTTACATTATTTGTTACGTAATTATATGGCTCTTCCGAGCACTGGCGGGGCGTTACAGGGATGTGGTGGCAAAGAAAAACCCCGCCGAAGCGGGGTTTCTCTCAACACATCAGCCATCGCCGGATATCAATCGATATCCAGGAAGCTGCGCAGCTGCTCCGAGCGGCTCGGGTGACGCAGCTTGCGCAGGGCCTTCGCTTCGATCTGGCGGATGCGCTCGCGGGTCACGTCGAACTGCTTGCCGACCTCTTCCAGCGTGTGGTCGGTGTTCATGTCGATGCCGAAGCGCATGCGCAGCACCTTGGCTTCCCTCGGGGTGAGGCCGGCCAGCACGTCGCGCACGGTTTCAGACAAGTTGATGTTGGTGGTGTTCTCGATCGGGGACTCCACGTTGGTGTCCTCGATGAAGTCGCCCAGATGGGAATCCTCGTCGTCACCGATCGGGGTTTCCATCGAGATCGGCTCCTTGGCGATCTTCATCACCTTGCGGATCTTGTCTTCCGGCATGTCCATTTCCTTGGCCAGCTCCTCCGGCGTGGCCTCGCGGCCATACTGCTGGAGCATCTGGCGGGAAATGCGGTTCAACTTGTTGATCGTCTCGATCATGTGCACCGGGATACGGATGGTGCGCGCCTGGTCGGCGATCGAGCGGGTGATCGCCTGGCGGATCCACCAGGTGGCGTAGGTCGAGAACTTGTAGCCGCGGCGGTATTCGAACTTGTCCACCGCCTTCATCAGGCCGATGTTGCCTTCCTGGATCAGGTCCAGGAACTGCAGGCCGCGGTTGGTGTACTTCTTGGCAATCGAGATCACCAGGCGCAGGTTGGCCTCGACCATTTCCTTCTTGGCCTTGCGCGCCTTGGCTTCACCGTAGGCCATGGCACGGCTGATTTCCTTCAGCTCTTCCAGGTCCAGCTGGGTCAGCTTCTCGATGTCGATCGTCGCCTGCTGTTCGGCAATGATCTGGTCCTTCACTTCGCGCAGGGCCGACGACCACTTCTGCTTGCGCTTCAGTGCGTCTTCCACCCATTCCAGGTTGGTCTGGTTGCCTTCCCAGGAACGGATGAAGTCCTTGCGCGGCATGCGCGCGGTGACGGTGGCCAGGTTCAGCACACGGCGCTCATGCGACTTGATGTCGGCCATGGTGTCGCGCAGCTGCTTGGTCAGCACGTCGGTCAGCGGCAGCGGCAGCTTCAGGGTGACGAACACCGCCGACATCTCTTCGCGCAGGCGCGGCAGGTTCTTCTTGTCGCCCTTGGTCGCGGCCTTCTTGAACGCATTGAAGGCATCGCTCAGCGCCTGCATGCGCGCGGCGACTTCCTCCGGGTCCGGACCGGTCGGTGCGGCTTCTTCCTCGCCACCCTCGACATCATCGTCCTCGTCCTCGTCACCTTCGGCGTCGGCATCGCTGCTGTCATCGGCAGCGACCGCCGGCGGCGCCGGCTCTTCGTCGACCAGATCATTGAACCCGACGATCACTTCGGCCAGGCGCTTCTTGCCTTCCTTGTGGGCTTCGTAGTCGTTCAGCAGCGACTCGACCGACACCGGGAACTGGCCGAGCGCGGCCTGGACCTGGGAGAGGCCTTCCTCGATGCGCTTGGCAATGGCGATTTCGCCTTCGCGGGTCAGCAGCTCGACGGTGCCCATTTCGCGCATGTACATGCGCACCGGGTCGGTGGTACGGCCACCTTCGGTGTCGAGCGCGCTCAGCGCGGCGGCAGCTTCTTCGGCCGCGGTGTCATCGACTTCGCGGTTGCCGGTGTTGCCGTCGTTGAGAAGCAGGGTTTCCACATCCGGCGCAACTTCATGGACATCGATGCCCATGCCGTTGATCATGCCGATGATGTCTTCGATCTGTTCCGGGTCGACCATGTCGTCCGGCAGATGGTCATTGACTTCGGCGTAGGTCAGGTAGCCCTGTTCCAGGCCCTTGCTGATCAGTTGCTTGATTTCGGATTGGGCAGGACGTTCGTTGGCCATGTAGTGCTCGCGCCACCGGCTGGGTAGGAAATAGGGAACGTAGCATTATACCAGCCCGGGGCCCCGCCTGCCGGGCGGTGGTCCCGCAGGCTCAGGGCCGGAGAAGGAAGGTCACAGGACCGTCATTGACCAGGCTGACGACCATATGGGCACCAAACCGGCCTGTTTCCACCCCTGGCGCGTGATTTTCACGGCAGATCTCGACAAATTGATTGAACCCGCGTTCAGCCTCCTCCGGCGCTGCGGCGCTGGTGAAGCTCGGCCGCATGCCCGAACGGGTGTCAGCGGCCAGGGTGAACTGGCTGACCAGCAACAGGCCGCCGCCGGTGTCACGCAGCGACCGGTTCATTTTCCCGGCCTCGTCGGCGAACACCCGGTAGCCCAGCAGGCGCTCGGCCATCCGTCGCAGCTGGGCCTCGGTATCGCCCGGCTCCATGCCCACCAGCGCCAGCAGGCCTGGTCCGATCTGGCCCACGGTTTCATCATCTACATGGACAGCAGCCTGGCTGACACGCTGGATCAGGACGAGCATCTGGGCTTCCAATGAACAGGGCCGGCCACGATAGCAGCGCCCTTGGCTAAACTGGCGCCAATGAATCCGCAACGCAAAGCCCGGCTGGTCCACCGCGCCACCACCCTGTTCGCCCGCCTGCCCTGGCCGCTGCTGCGGGCGTTCGCGCGCACCCTGGCGTGGGCCTGGATCCGTCTCAATGCCCGTGAGAGCCGTGTCACCCGGCGCAACCTCGAACTGGCCTACCCCGACCTGGACAGTGCCGCGCGGGACCGCCTGCACCGCGATCTGCTGCGCTCCACCGCGCTGCAGGCCATCGAGACCCTGCGGCTGTGGAGCCAGAGGCCGGCCGACAACCTGCGCCTGCATCTGAAGCAGCGCCACGGCGAGGCCCTGTACGACGCAGCCCTGGCCAGCGGCAAGGGCGTGATCGTGGCCGCGCCGCACTTCGGCAACTGGGAGCTGCTGAACCAGTGGCTGGCCTCGCGCGGGCAGATCGCCATCGTCTACAAGCCGCCGGAGGACGAGGCCAGCGATGCCTTCCTGCAGCTGGTGCGCGGCGGCCAGAACGTGCAGCAGGTGCGCGCCGAGGGTCCGGCCGTGCGCCAGCTGTTCAAGGTGCTCAAGGACGGCGGTGCCACCGGCATCCTGCCCGACCAGCAGCCCAAGGCCGGCGACGGCGTGTTCGTGCCGTTCTTCGGCGTGCAGGCGCTGACCATGACCCTGGTCAACCGACTGGCCGAGCGCACCGGCGCCACCGTGCTGTACGGCTGGTGCGAGCGCATCGGGCCGGACATGCAATTCGCCCTGCACATCGAACCGACCGACCCGGCCGTGGCCGACCCGGACCCGCAGGTGGCCGCCACCGCACTCAACGCCGGCATCGAGCGCATCGCCCGCCGCGACCCGGCGCAGTACCAGTGGACCTACAAGCGCTATACGTTGCGGCCGCCGGGCAGCGGCGAGGAAGACCCGTACGCAACTGAGGAACACCCCCACTGACAGCCGCCTGCGACCACTGGCCGCAACACGTTGAATACGACGCCGTCGCCCCCATAGAGACTGCGATGTCCGCCTCCCCCGGTCCTGCCATGCCTGCTGCTTCTTCCCTGTTCGGCGATCCGGCCGCGATCCGCTGTGAGCGCGCGGTGGCCGAACTGCGCGCCGGTCGCCCGGTGCTGCTCCACGATGGCCACTGCCAGCGCCTGGCGGTGATCGCGCTGGACAGCGCCACGGCCAGCAGCTTCGCTGCCTTCGCCAATGCCGCCCGCGAGCGGCATTACCTGTTCCTGACCGCCACCCGCGCCCGCGTGCTCGGCGTGGAGGCCCCGCAAGGCGCACGCCTGCCGCTGGCCGGCGTTGCCTTCGATGCCCTCCCCTCGCTGGGCTACCTGCGCGAGCCGGGCCCGATGCCCGACGGCTGGACGGCGGGCGATGCCTTCGATGCCGGCGCGGTGGAGCTGGCCCGCCTGGGCCTGTTGCTGCCGGCGATGGTGGCGGTACGCCTGGACGTTGATGACCGCACCTTCGAGGGTGCCGCCGAGGTGGCCCTGTGCGACCTGGCCGAAGGCGCAGCACATGCAGCCCACGACTACGAACTGGTGGCGCGTTCGCCGGTGCCGCTGCGCGACGTCGGCATGACCACCTTCGCGGTGTTCCGCGGCGGCGTGGCCCAGCGCGACCAGGTCGCGATCATCGTCGGCGAACCGGACCTGTCGGCGGTGGTGCCGGTGCGCGTGCACTCCTCATGCCTGACCGGCGACCTGTTCGGTTCGCTCAAGTGCGACTGTGGTGACCAGCTGCGGCGCGGCCTGCGCAAGCTGAAGGAGCTGGGCGGCGGCGTGTTGCTGTACCTGGACCAGGAAGGCCGTGGCACCGGCATCGCAGCCAAGATGCGTGCCTACGGCTACCAGCACGACGGCCTGGACACCATCGACGCCGATGCGCAGCTCGGCTTCGGCGCCGACGAGCGCCGCTACGGCAGTGCGGTGGCCATGCTGCACGGCCTTGGCATTTCGCGCGTGGCGCTGCTCAGCAACAACCCGACCAAGGCACAGCGCCTGCGCAATGCCGGCATCGAGGTACTGGACTGCATTCCGGTCACCGGCGAGATCACCGCCGAGAACGAGCACTACCTGCGCACCAAGGCCGATCGCGCAGGACATCTGCTGGACGTGGATGCGCTGATCCAGGCTGCCCAGTAACGCAGCCGACCTGCTACCGTCTGCGCGGTGCGGCTACCGCCGCCACCGCTCGCCCTGCCACCTGACGGAGCCCGCGTGACCGACATCTCCCTGACCGCTCCGCCCGCCGACGCGTGGCAGTCGCTGCCGCGCCGCGCCGCGCGGCTGGCGGCATTGGAAGGCGCTTTCGGCGGCCTGTTTGCGCCAGGCCTGCCGCTGGCGGCTGCATGGTGGTTCTTCGATCTAACCGGCGGCGCGTGGGTCGCCGCCCTCGGGCTGCTGGCAGGGGCTGCATGTGGCGCATGGCTCAGCCACCGCCGCCTGGTCCGCACCCGTTGGCGGCTGGACGCACAGGGCCTGGGCCTGCGGCGAGACCTGATGTGGCAGCTGGAAACCCGTATTCCCATTTCGCGCGTACAACACCTGGACCTGCGCAGGGGCCCGCTGGAACGCCGTGCAGGACTTGCCACGCTGATCGTGCATACCGCCGGCACCCGCATGAGCGCGGTAACCGTGAGCGGCCTGGATGAAACCGACGCCGAGCGTCTGCGCGACACCCTTTCGCACCAGCTCGACCAGGACGCTGACGCCCTGTGAGCCTGCCACCGCCTCTGCCTGCAGCACTGCGCGCCGGTGGCGAGGACCACCGCCTGCACCCGTGGTCATGGCTGTTCGTGCTGCTGATGCAGCTGCGCCACTACTTCCTGCCGCTGGTCGCACTGCTGGTATTCGGTCAGCGCGGCGCCCACGATCCGATGTGGGCGCAGTTGATCCCACTGTCGGCGATCGCCGCGCTGGTCCTGGTCTCGGTGCTGCAGTACCTCAGCTACCGTTACCGCATCGGCAGCGATGCGATCACCGTGCGCAGCGGTCTGCTTGCGCGCAACCGGCGCGAGATTCCGTTCGCCCGCATCCACAACGTGGAAGTGCGGCAGAATCCGCTGCACCGGCTGTTCGGCGTGGCCGAGCTGCGCCTGGAGTCGGCCGGCGGCGTGCGCCCCGAAGCGGAAATGCGAGTGCTGAAGCTGGACCAGGCGCTGGCGCTGGAACGTCTCGTGCGCCAGCGCGGGCAGGCACCACAGGCCGCCGACGCTGTCCCCGCGCCTGCGGTCACCGTGGCCGACACCGAACACGTCCTGCTGCGCCTGTCCAGCTGGGACGTGATGCGCATGGGCCTGCTCTCCAATCGGGGCTGGGCACTGGCGGTTGCCGCCTTCGGCGTGCTGTTCCAGACCGTGCCGCGGCCGGTGATGGACGAAGCCATCCAACGTGGTGGCCGCGAGGCTTTCGGTTACGCCAGCCACCTGCACCCCGGCGTAGCAGGCGCTTTCCTGCTGCTGGCCGCCGCACTGCTGCTGGGCTGGCTGGCGCTGCGCGTGCTGTCGGTGGTACTGACCCTGCTGCGCTATCACGGCTTTACCCTCAGCGAGCAGGATCGCCGCCTGACCGTCTCCGCCGGTCTGCTCAGCCGCACCCGCAGCAGTGTCGCGCGTCGCCGCATCCAGGCCTGGACGCTGCGCGAAACCACCCTGCATCGCTGGTTCGGCCTGCGCCAGCTGCGCATCGACAGCGCTGCCGGTGGCCCTGCGCGCGATGAGGACCGCGCCCTGCGCGAGCTGGCACCACTGGCCCAGGCGACGCGCTGCGAGCAGCTGGTGCAGCACCTGTTGCCTCAGCTGCAGTGGCCGCCGACGCAATGGCACTCCATTCCGCAGCGTGGCTGGTGGCGGCTGTGCCTGGGAACGCTGCTGCTGGTACCCCTGTTGGCCGCAGCCGCGTACTGGCGCTGGGGGCCATGGGGCCTGCTGGTGCTGGCGTGGCTGCCGGTGGCGCTGCTGGTCGCTCATCGGCAGATGGCACGCATGGCCTGGCACCTGGACGAGCACTACGTGGCAGTGCGTGGCGGTTGGTGGAAGCGCTGGTGGCGCTGGGCCGAACTGGACAAGGTGCAGGGCCTGCGCCTGCTGCGCTCGCCGCTGGACAAGCTGTTGGGCACCAGCAGCCTGCAGCTGGATACTGCCGGCGCGCATGGCGATGTGGCATTGACCCTGCACCATCTGCCGCAGGCACAGGCGCAGCAGGTGATGGATCAGCTGGCTGCAGCGCTGGCGCGGCGCAAGCTGCGCTGGTAGGTAGTGCCGGCCGCTGGCCGGCAACCGCAGACATCCCCGAGCTTGCCGGCCAGCGGCCGGCATTACCGCGAGCGGGGGCGCGCATCCACGCACGGCATGGATCTACTCTAGAGCCGAGCCAATGCTCGGCTTACCGCTGCGACGGGCCCCAATAGCCCAGGTCCCTGCGGATCTGCAGATCACGCATCCAGCTGCCGAACGGCTTGCGCCGCAGCGCGCCCATTTCACCGGACAGGAAATCCTCGGTGGCCGCGATTACCCGCTCGCTGGACAGGCCGTCGCGGTACGGATGGATGGCGTCGGCATAGCGCACGATCTCCGCCTGCAGCGCCGCGTCCGGGTGCAGCGCACGCGTCAGCATCGCCTGCAGCTGCGCAGGATCATTGAAGTCGATCATGTGTGGCTTGGGCACGCGGTTGCGGAAGGTCACCACCGGCTTGTGCTGCACGATGAACTCCGAAACGATCGACGAGGTATCCGACACCAGCACGTCGGCGGCGCGCTGCGCGGCCATCACCTGCTCCGGCTCGATGAAGCGGGCATTGGCACCGGCCAGCGCGCGGTAGCGTTCGAACAGGTCCTGCGGGCACTTCGGGTGCAGGGTGAGAAGCCAGTAATGGTCACCGGCGGCGATATCGGCGGCGATCTGCGGGTGCAGGTGCGGCGCTGCGCTCAGGCGCTCGGTGAAGGTCGAACCGAACAGGATCACCGGGCGTCCTCCAGCGGCGGCGCGCAGCGCGGCGCTCTCGCCACCATCGTCGCGGAACAGCGGATCCAGCTTCGGCCAGCCCGTCTCGGCCACCGCGAAGTGGCCCTGCAGGGCCGCGATCTCACGAAACGGCGCGGTGGTGGCCGGCCCCTGCGTGCAGTACAGGTCGAACATGCCGCGCACCCGGAAGTGGCCGCGCGCGCTGTCCCGCTTCTCCACGTTGAAGCCATGGAACAGCTGCACCTTGGCGCCCGAAAGGAACGTCGGCACCCAGTTGGCCGCGCTGAACACCGCCCGCGGACGCAGGGCCAGGGCCTGCTTCAGGCCCACGTTGGGCACCCCCGGCAGGCTGCTGCCGGCCACGCCGTCCTCGAACCAGGCCGCTACCTCCTGCCCGGATGCGTGCAAGGCCTGCGCCAACGGGGCGAGAATAGGCAGCGCATAGCGCTCCGTCGCAAACAACAGGTACCCGGCCATCATGTCCTCCACGACCGCTCCCATCGAACGGCCTCGCATCTCGGCGTGCATTATCGCGTTCAACGAGGCCGGGCGCATCGGCGACTGCCTGGCCTCGCTGGCGTTCTGCGATGAGATCGTGGTGGTGGACTCGTACTCCACCGATGCCACCGTCGCCATCGCCGAAGCTGCCGGCGCCCGTGTTCTGCAGCGCCGGTTCGACGGTTTCCGCAGCCAGAAGGCATTCTGCGTCGAGCAGGCCCGCCACGACTGGGTACTGTGCCTGGATGCCGACGAACGGATCAGTCCGGAACTGCGCGCGGCCATCGAACAGGCCCGCGACAGTGGCTTCAGCGGCCATGCCGGCTACCGTTTCGCCCGCCTGTCGGAGTATTTCGGCAGGTTCCTGCGCCATGGCAACGCCTACCCGGACCGAGTGTTGCGCCTGTTCGACCGCCGCCAGGGCGGCTGGCGCGGCAAGCGCGAGATCCACGAGGCTGCCAGCGTCGACGGCAGCGTCGGTACCCTGCGTGGCGACCTGGTCCACTATCCGTACCGCTCATTGCAGCAGCAGCTGGCCAAGACCGAGAAATACGCGCGGATGATGGCCGAGCACGAGTTCGCACGCGGCAAGCGGGCCACGCTGGGCAAGCTGGTGCTGGCGCCGGCCTGGCGGTTCTGGCGCGGCTTCCTGTTCCGTGGCGGCTTCCGCGACGGCTGGCATGGACTGGTCTATGCCTACGTACGCGCCAACTACGTGCGGCAGAAAACCATCATGCTGTGGATGCTGGGCAACGGCCAGGCCGTGGCTGACCCGCCGAACCCCTGATCGCCCGGCCCTGTCCGGGGCGCCGCTGGATCACGCCCCGGTGATTGCCCGGTGGCGCGCGCCCTCGACGATCGACAGGCCGGTCAGCAGGCCGACCAGGGTCACGTAGAAACTGGCTGTCATCTGGTGCGCGAACATCGACTGGGTCAGGCCGCACAGTGCGTAGGTGATCACCAGCATGATGCCGGCTGCGGCCGGCCCCCGGAAGGTCGACCGTCCGCTGCGGCGATGCAGGCGCACGAACAACCAGAGCGGGATGCCATACACCGCCAGCAACAGCAGCAGGCCCGGTACGCCCTGGGTCGCTGCCCATTCGGCAACATCGTTGTGCGCATGCCCCAGGTGGCAACGCAACTCTTCCGGGTTCTCACGGCAGACCGGCACGCGCAGCATCGCGCTGTCGAAATGACCGATGCCAACACCCACCAGCGGGTGGTCGAGGAAGGTCTCCCAGGCCACCTGCAGGCGTTCCACGCGGGCACCGGCGGAAGAATCACTGTCGCCCAACTCCATCCGCTGCACGTCACTGTGCAGCTCGCTCAGGCGGACCTGGTGGCGCAGTTCCGGTACCGACAGCAGCAGGGTCGCACCGATCGCCAGCATGCCTGCCAGCACCGACAGGCGCGCCGCGCCGGTGCGCCAGCGCAGGCTCAACGTCAGCACCACCAGCAGCGCCAGCAAGGCGGCGAACACACCGCGGCTGCCGGTCAGCACGATGGTGCCGCAGCCGGCCGCCATGCCGAGGATCACCAGCGACCAGCGCCGCGACGGGCGACAGAACACCAGCAGCACCATCAAAACCATCACGATGTCGGCCAGCACGATGGCGTTGGTGAACAACTCTGCGCGCGGGGCGCCACCCAGCACCTGCCACAGTGACATCGCGAAGGCGGCGAGCAGGCCGGTCAATGATCCGTACCAGAGCCACCGCACGTCGGGACGCAGCGCGCAGACCCACAGCGCGATCCACGGGATCACCACGAACCGCGACCGGTTGTCGACGTCACGCAGGCCCTGCTCGAACAACACTACCGACATTAGGCCGAGCGCCAGCACCGCCAGCATCAGCCAGGCCAGCACTTTCACCGGCTGGCCGGCCATCCCGCGCGCGCGCCACAGCAGCTCCGGCGCCAGCAGCGTGCTCAGCAGCAGCAGCAGGCCATACGGCAACAGGTTGATGGGCACGGTCAGCACCAGTGCCGGCAGGCAGAACAGGCCCAGTTGGGCCAGCCCATGCGCCACCCGCTGACGTCCGCCGGCGGGAACGCCCAGCGGATCGCCGGCCATGAGGTTCAGGTTGTCCGGTGAAGCTGGCACGTCGGGAAGTATCGCTGCAATCGGCTGGAAAGAACGGGAAGGGGCGGTGCAGGCCATCCCGGCCTGCTGTTTTACTGCCTTTGACCCCGCTTGGGCAGACTGGACAAGCAGGAAGGGGGGGACTAGTCATGTTCCTGCAGACGCCGTTCACGTTCCCGCTCCTCTGCGGTGACCACGCAGGGCACCTTCACCGCCGTCGCCGGCACCAGCCACCAGCGCCGCCGGTTGGCTACGCCGGCCAGTTCAGAGCGGCTGCGGTCGACGCACGACAGCATTGCGTACTCGTGGACCAGCAACCAACGGCGTTCGGGCGCAAGCCGCTGCCAGCGCGTGGCCGCAATCAGCTGCTCGTCCCAGTCCGACTCGAAACCGAAGGTCGCTGCGGGGCGGTCGGCCAGCAGCAGATGCTGCTCCTTCCAGGCCACCAGCCCAAGCTCGGCATCCGGGCCCAGCCGTGTACCAACCGTGCGCATCAGGCCGCGGGCGGAACTGGAATCGTTCAGCAGCGGGTAGCCGACCAGGCTGTACAGCACCCAGACCATCGCCAGGGTCGACACCAGCGCCAGATGCCGGCGACGACCGCAGGCCAGCAGGCTCAATGCGCCCCACACGCCCATCGCCAGGATCGTCCAGGCCAGCGCGTCGACGGCGCCGGGCGCCAGTCCGCGGCTGTGGGTCAGGCGCAGCTCGAAGGCCGGGTCGCCCAGCACCGCCATCGCGCCAGCCAGGACCAGGCCCAGTGACAGCAGGCCGGTGAACACTCCCACCACGGCCTGCACATCGCGCCGCTTCAGCAGCCCCGGCAGCAACGGCGCCAGCGCCAGGCAGAACATCGGCAGCGCCGGCAGGATGTAGACATCGCGCTTGCCGTCGGGGATCGAGAAGAACAGCACCACCATCAACCACCAGGACAGCGGCAGCAGATAGCGCGGATCGCGCCGGCGCAGCCGCCGCAACCAAGCCGGAAGCGCCCACGGCAGCAGCAGGAACGCGGGGATCCACATCGACGGCATGATCGCCAGGAAGTACCACCAGGGCTGGTGGTGGTCCCACGAGTGCGTATAGCGACGCGCCGTCTGCTGGAACAGGATGTCGTCCATGTACGCGCGGTATTCGTCCGAACCGGTGGCAAAACCGGCCAGCAGCATCGGCGCCAGCCACAACGACACCGCCAGCAGGAAGGCCAGCGGCGCCAGCCAGAAGCGGGCATCGCGCGCGTGCAGTGCCACCCGTGGCCATTGCAGTACCGCAGCGGTCACCGCCGGCACGATCATCAGCAGCGCCAGCATGCCCACGCCCTTGGTGATCACGCCGATGCCAGCGAAGAACCAGCCCAGCCACCACCAGCGCCAGCCTGGTCCCAGCAACAGGTGGCGCAGCAGGCCGTAGTTGGCCAGGGTGATGAACAGCAGCAGCAGTGGATCGATCTGCGCCTTCTTCGCCTGGAAGGTGAACTGCAGCGCGAACAGCAGCGCCCAGCCGGCGTAAAGCCCCACCCGCCGTGTCCACAGCCGCCGCCCGAGGTCGACCACGCACCACAGCGTACCCAGTGCCGCCAGCAGCGACGGCAGCAGGAAGGCCACGCGCCACTGCCCGACCAGGCCGTACAGCGTAGCCTGCCACCACATCAGCATCGGCGGCTTGTCCGAATACAACTCGGTACCGCGGTGCGGGAACAGCCAGTGGCCGCTGTCGACCATCTGCTTGGCCACCAGCGCAAAGCGCGGCTCGTCCGATGGCCACGGATCACGAAGGCCCAGCCCGGCCCCCAGCAGCAGCAGGGCCATCGCCACGAACAACCACGTCTCGCGCGACGCGCGGGAATTCAGCATGGGACTCGGAACGTCAGCGGGGGTCAGGCTGTTTTTAGCAGACGCGCGTAAAAGAATCCGTCAGCATCGCTGTCACCCGGCAGTCGCTGGCGCGCGATTCCCTCGCAGTCCAGGCCGAATCGGTCATCCAGCGGCTCTGCCACCGCGTCCGGGTGCCATTTCAGGAACGCCCGCACCTGGTCGATGTTCTCCGCACGCAGGATCGAGCAGGTGGCATACAGCAGCACGCCGCCCGGACGCAGCATCGACCAGCAGGCCTCCAGCAGGCGGGCCTGCACACCGACCAGCGCATCGATATCCTCGGCACGTCGGTGGAACATCACATCCGGCTGCCGCCGGATCACGCCGGTGGCCGAGCACGGGGCATCGAGCAGGATCGCGTCGAACGGCACGCCATCCCACCAGGCACCCGGATCACTGGCATCGGCAGCCAGGGTCTGCGCATGCTCGCCCACGCCAGTGCGAACGTAGGTGTCACGTGCACGGGCCAGGCGGCGCGCGTCGATATCCAGCGCCAGCAGGCGCAGGCCGGGGTCGCGCTCCAGCAGGTGCGCCGACTTGCCACCGGGGGCCGCACAGGCGTCCAGCACGCGGGCACCGGCCGCCGGGGCCAGCGCGTCGGCCGCACACTGCGCCGACAGGTCCTGCACCGAGATGGCGCCTTCGGCGAAGCCGGGCAGCTGATTCACGGCAACCGGCGAGGCCAGGCGCAACGCGTCGGCGCTGAGCGGACTGGCTTGCGCGGTAATGCCAGCTTCGGCCAGCGTCGCCAGTGCCTTGTCGCGGCCGCCCTGCTGGCGGTTGGCGCGCAACCACAACGGCGCCGGCTGCAGGCTGGCGGCAAAGATCGCCTCGGCCTGGGCCGGCCAGTCGCGCTCGACGGCATCGGCCAGCCACGCCGGGAAGGCATCGCGCGCAGGCTGTTCCGGGAAACCTTCGCGCTGCGCGCGGCGCAGGATCGCATTGACCAGGCCCGCCTGGCGCTCACGACCCAGGGCACGCGCGGCATCGACCGTGGCCGACAACGCCGCGTGCGCCGGCAACGCCAGCACGTCCAGTTGGGCGAACCCGACCATCAGCAGCGTGCGCAGGTCGGCATCACGCGCCGACAGCGGCTTCTGCATCCACGACTGCAGCGCCGCGTCATAGGTACTGCGGCGGCGCAGGACGGCGAAGCACAGCGCTTCCAGCAGCGCGCGGTCGCGGCTGTCGGCCAGCTTCGGCAGCGCCCAGGCCAGTTCGGCCTTCAGCGACCGGCCACGGGTGAACACCTGTGCCAGCACGCGTGCGGCCAGCATGCGCGTGGCCGCTCCCGGCGCCGCCTTGGCGACGGAGAAATCGTTCTGCTTCGACACCGCTTATGCTCCCACGCGCAGATCGCGGCGGGCGTTGAGGTAGTCGGCCGCAGTAATCGCCTTGCCACCTTCCCGCTGCAGTACACGCAGGCGCAGTGCGCCCTGGCCACAGGCGATGTCGATGCCATCACGGCCGGCGGCCAGCACCGTGCCCGGCGCCTGGCCGTGGTCTGCCTCCAGTGCCACCGCGCCATGGATGCGCACGCGTTCGCCGGCCAGCGTTGCCTCGGCGATCGGCCACGGATTGAACGCGCGCACGGTACGCGCCAGCGCGCCGGCGTCCTGCGCCCAGTCCAGCCTGGCTTCGGCCTTGTCCAGCTTGTGCGCATACGTCACGCCCTGTTCCGGCTGCGGCCGCGCGATCGGCTTGATGCCCGCGCGCAGCAGGCCCAGGCCATCGGACAACACCTGGGCACCAAGCTCGGCCAGCTTGTCATGCAGCTGGCCGCCGGTATCGGTGGCCGCGATCGGCAGTTCCTGGTGCAGCAGCACCGGGCCGGTGTCCAGGCCGGCCTCCATCTGCATGAGGCAGACGCCGGTCTTCGCATCGCCGGCCTGGATCGCACGCTGGATCGGCGCGGCACCGCGCCAGCGCGGCAGCAGCGAGGCATGCACGTTCCAGCAGCCATGGGTCGGAATGGCCAGCACCGCCTTGGGCAGGATCAGGCCATAGGCCACTACCACCATCAGATCCGGCTGCAGGTCGCGCAGCTGCTGCTGGGCGGCCGCGTCCTTCAGCGACTCCGGCTGGTAGACCGGAATGCCACGGGCCACGGCTTCCAGCTTGACCGGCGACGGCGCCAGGCCACGGCCACGGCCGGCCGGACGATCAGGCTGGGTGTAGACGGCCACGACCTCATGATGGCGCGCAGCCGCGCGCAGCGATGACACCGCGAATTCCGGCGTACCGGCAAAGACAATCCTCATGGCTACCCCACTTGCAGGATGGATTCGTGCAGGAAAGAAAACGGCGCCGTCGGCCGGCGCCGTACAGCCCGCGCTTGCCGCGCAGGCGCGGGCCACCCGAAGGGTGGCCCGGATTGGCGATCACGCCACGTGCTTGCGCTGCTTGGCCAGCTTCTTGCGCACCATCTCGCGCTTGAGCGGCGACAGATAGTCGATGAACAGCTTGCCGTCCAGGTGATCCATCTCATGCTGGATGCAGGTGGCCAGCACTTCGCCGGCTTCCATCTGCTGTTCCTGGCCGTTGCGGTCCAGGTATTTCACGGTGATGGTATCGGCACGGGTGACGTCAGCGAAGATGCCCGGAACCGACAGGCAGCCTTCCTGGTACACCCGGCCCCCGTCCTTGGCGACGATCTCCGGGTTGATGAACACCTGCGGTTCATTCTTTTCTTCGCTGACGTCGATGACCATGAAGCGCTTGTGCACGTCCACCTGGGTGGCAGCCAGGCCGATGCCCGGCGCGTCGTACATGGTCTGGAACATGTTGTCGATCAGTTCCTGGAAGGCCGGCGTGGTGACTTCAGCAGCGTCGATCAACGCGGCCTTGGTACGCAGGCGCGGATCGGGGAACTCGAGAATGGGGAGAAGGGCCATGGCTGTTTCCGGGTAATGGGCCGGCACGCCGGCATACGTCGCAGATTCTAGCTCCAACGCTTGCCTTGCGCCCCGGTTTCTGGACTATAGTGCGCGGACCTGTTGGGGAATCAGGGCTTCACACCTATGTTGCTTCGTTTTCGTACGGTCGTCGCCGCGGCGATGCTGACCGTGGCTGCCTATGCTACCGCCGTGGAAGTGAATGGCGGGCACCCGGACACCTATGTGGTCCGAAAAGGGGATACGTTGTGGGATATCGCCGCACGTTTCCTGCAGAAGCCCTGGCTGTGGCCGGAGATCTGGCAGGCCAATCCACAGATCGCCAATCCGCACCTGATCTATCCCGGTGACGTGCTCAGCCTGGCCTACCTGGACCGGGTGACCGTCGCTGCCAAGCCCGGCCCGCGCCAGGAAGCCCCGATCGATGCCATTCCGCTGGCCCAGGTCGAGCCGTTCCTGAAGCAGCTGAGCGTGGTCGACAGCATCGACCAGCTGCCCTACGTGGCCGGCCTGGAAGAAGAGCGCCTGCGCGTCACCAGCGGCAGCGCGGTGTACGTGCGCCTGGCCGACGCCCAGCTGGGCCAGCGCTGGGCCGTGGTCCGCCCGACCGTGCGCTACGCCCAGCCCAAGCCGACCGAGGACCTGACCGCCAACGGCGACGTCACCCCGGGCAGCGGCAACCTGTGGCGGGCCTACAACGCCCCCAACCACCGCCGCGGCGTGCTTGGCTATGAGCTGGCCCAGGTCGCCACCGGCACCATCACCCACGTCGCCGGCGGCAAGGTCGAGGTGTCCACCCTGGTGCTGGACAAGAACGAGGGCGGCCGCGAGGTACGTGCGGGCGACCGCCTGGTCCCGGTCGAGGCCAGGCCCTACGACCTGCAGTTCATCCCCCATGTCCCGGCCGCCGGTGTCGAGGGCGTCGACGTGCGCGTGCTGGCCGTTGCCGACATGTTCACCGCTGGTGGGCCGCGCGACGTGATCGCGATCTCCGCAGGCCGCGCGCAGGGCGTGGACAACGGCACCGTGTTCTCGCTGTGGCGCCCGGGCCGCCACGTGGCGCACCGCATGAAGTACCCGAACTCCTCGCGCATGGATGATTCGCTCAGCACCGGCGCCGGCCGCGTCTCGCTGCCGGACGAATACGCCGCACACGCCATGGTGTTCCGTACCTTCGACAACGTCAGCTACGCACTGGTGATGCAGGGCGTGAAGCCGGTGCGCGTGGGATACAACGCACTGCACCCGGATGCGCGGTAGAGTCGACTGTTAGTCGACTGCTCTTCACCGCCCCCCGAAAGCGCCCGCGCTGCGCGCGGTAGTCGACTGACAGTCGACTCTACAGGGGCGGCCTCCGGCAAAGTCTGACAGCCACATGCGAAGGCGCCCTAGGGCGCCTTTGTTGCATGCGCTCGATAGTGTGGGGATGACCAACCAAGCTGACGAGGCGCTGCTGCGCCTGTTGATGGCAGGCGGCGCGCTGGCACCACGGCGGGCCCTGCTGCAGGCCGCAGGCAGGGCGGAAACCGCGATCGCGCAGGGTGCCGCGAACTGGCGCGCGCACGGTTGCACGCCAGAGCAGTGCGCCGCACTGGACCGCCCCGACGCCCGGGCCTTGGCCGTGGCACGGCGCTGGCTGGAAGACGACAACCAGCACCTGCTGGCCTTCACCGATCCGACCTTCCCCC
Source organism: Stenotrophomonas sp. YJH_SMC_27 (assembly GCF_059369815.1). Lineage (NCBI taxonomy): Bacteria > Pseudomonadati > Pseudomonadota > Gammaproteobacteria > Lysobacterales > Lysobacteraceae > Stenotrophomonas > Stenotrophomonas sp. YJH_SMC_27. Next base: position 133,563 of record NZ_JCAFTA010000004.1, read on the forward strand.
CGCCCCTGCTGGATGTCCCCAATCCCCCCCTTGCGCTGTTCATCGCCGGCGACCCCAGCCGGGCCTGGCGCCCATCGGTTGCGCTGGTCGGCAGCCGCTCGCCAACGCCGGGCGGACGCGCGCTGGCAGCCCGGTTTGCCGGCTGCTTCGTCGACGCCGGGCTGGCGGTGACCAGCGGCCTGGCGGCGGGCATCGATGCCGCCGCCCACCAGGCCACGCTGGACGCGGGGGGCTGCACCGTGGCGGTGATCGGCACCGGACCGGACCGCGCCTATCCGGACAGCCACGCCCGGCTGCAGGCGCGCATCGCCGCCGAAGGCGTGGTGCTCAGCGAGTACCTGCCCGGCACGCCCGCACGCCCCGGCCACTTTCCTGCCCGCAACCGGCTGGTAGCCGGGCTGGCCCTGGCCACGGTGGTGGTCGAGGCCGCCCAACGCTCGGGTGCCCTGATCACCGCACGCCTGGCCGCCGAGGCCGGCCGCGAGGTCTGCGCCCTGCCCGGCTCGGTGCTCAATCCGCGCGCTGCGGGCTGCCACAGGCTGATCCGCGAGGGTGCCGCACTGGTCGAGCGCCCGGAGGAGGTCCTCGAACTGCTGGCCCCCGCCCTCCGCCAGCAGCTGCCGGGCTTGCAATCACGGCTGGCCACCCCCACTGAACAGGCACCGCCTGCACGCCTGCCGGCGCACTGGGCCGACGACCCTGACTACCAGTGCTTGTGGCGGGCGCTGGAGCACAACCCAAGCAGTATGGATTCACTGATCACACGCTGTGGATTGACGGCGCCCCAGGTGTCCTCCATGCTGCTGGCCATGGAACTGGCGGGAATCGTGGTGTGCGTACACGGCCGCTACTGTCGAACTCCCTAGTTTCTTCACCTCCACAGCGTCGCGCGACGCAGGCCGAGGGGCAATGAAAGAGAGCATCCTGGATGTACTGCTGTACCTGTTTGAACACTATTTCAGCGAAGATGCGGACCTGATCCGTGACCGCGATTCGCTCCAGAACGGCCTGATCCAGGCCGGTTTCAGCCCAACCGAGATCAACAAGGCGTTCGACTGGCTCGATGCCCTGGCCGCGCAGCGGCCGAGCGTGGCCCAGGCTCGGGTCGATGGCCCCGTGCGCGTGTACCACGGCCCCGAGCTGGACAAGCTGGACGTGGAATGCCGCGGGTTCCTGCTGTACCTGGAACAGCACGGCATCCTCGATGCCGACCAGCGCGAGCTGGTGCTGGACCGGGCAATGGCCCTGGACCAGGACGAACTGGACCTGGACGACCTGAAGTGGGTCGTGCTGATGGTGCTGTTCAACCAGCCCGGCTCCGAGGCGGCGTATGCCTGGATGGAGACGCAGATGTTCATGGACGAGCCAGAACCCCTGCACTGACCGTACACTTGGGGGCATAGCGCATTCAGGAGCGTCCCCGTGAGCGAGTGGTTCCATGCAGAAGGCAACCGGCAGCAAGGCCCGCTGCCGGCGGAACAGTTGGTCGAGTTGTTCCGCAACAACCAGATCTCCCTGGACACCCTGGTCTGGCGCGACGGCCTGCCGCAATGGCAGCCGTTGCGCACCGTGGTCGACGAGCTCGGCCTGATCGTGCCGGCGCTGGACGCCGCTGCACCGCCCGTGGAACCCGAACCGGAGCCGGCAGCACCGCCTCCGCCGCAGCCACCGGTGCTGCCACCGTCCACGCCCTGCGCCACCAGCGCAGCGGCCAGCGCCCTGCCGACGCCGAAGAAGAAGCTGTCCGGCTGCGCCCTGACCGCCATCATCGGCGGCGGCCTGCTGCTGGTGCTGGTACCGATCGTGGCCATCCTGGCCGCCATCGCGCTGCCCGCCTACAACGACTACACCCTTCGCGCCAAGGTCGCCGGCGCAGTGACCGCACTGCAGCCGCTGAAGGACCAGGTGCAGCATTTCGCCGATGACGAAGGCCGCTGCCCGGGTGGCAACGACGCCGGCTTCCCGGCCCCGGGTGATTTCGCCCATGCAGGGCTGTCAGCGGTGAACATCGGTCGCTTCAACAACGGCCACTGCGGCATCGAAGCCACCCTGGCGCTGCCCGGCAAGAGCCTCGATGGCGATCTGCTGTGGCTGGAATACGATCGCGACAGCGGCCGCTGGGAATGCAGCGGCGAGAGCAACGACAAGTACCTGCCGCCGTCGTGCCGCGGCTGAACCGCGCGCACGCCAGCACCTCCAAGGATGATTCAACAGGGAACATGCAATGACTGAGTGGTACTACGCCGAAGGACAGCAACGCCAGGGCCCGCTGCCGGTCCAGGAGATCCGCCAGCGCTTCCAGCGCGGCCAGCTCAACCTGGACACCCTGGTGTGGCGGGAGGGCATGGCCCAGTGGGCTGCGCTGCGGCAGATGGTCGACGAGCTCGGCCTGCAGACGCTGGCCGATGCCAGCACTGCCAGCAGCAGCGGCGGGTTCGACCTGCGCAGCGACTACGCCGCCATCGACAGCGGCACCGCACCGCTGCCCGGCACCGGCGCGCTCAGCAGCTCGCCTTACAGCGCTCCAGCGACCACCAGCAGCGGTGGCCACGCGCAGCCGGTGGTTGGCGGTGAAGTGGTCTACGCAGGCTTCTGGAAGCGTGTGGCGGCCTACATGATCGATTACTTCGTGCTGGTCGTCCCCGGCAGCATCATCGGTGCCATTCTTGGTGCGATACTCGGCGCCAGCATGGGCGCGGTGGGCAGCGGCGAATCGGCCATCGAGATCGTTGCCCAGCTGGCCAGCGCCCTGATCAACCTCGGCATCGGCATGGCCTACTACACCTGGTTCCATGCCTCGCAGGGCGGCGCCACGCTGGGCAAGATGGCAGTCGGTATCAAGGTGGTGCGCGGCAACGGCGAACGCCTGACCAAGGCCCGCGCATTTGGTCGCTACTGGGCCATGCTGCTGAGCAGCTTCACGCTCGGCATCGGTTTCCTGATGGCCGCCTTCACCGAACGCAAGCAGGGCCTGCACGACATGGTCTGCGACACCCTCGTGGTCGACCGCTGGGCCTACACCGACCAGCCGCAGCTGCAACGCCGGGAGCTGGGCACGGTAACCGTACTGGTGCTCGTGCTGACCGGCCTGCTGTCTCTGGTCGGCCTGGCCCTGCTGGTGTTCGCGGTAGGCTTCATCGCCAAGATGGCCTCGTGAACGGCCATCCTCACGCCTGGCTGCTTGACACGGGCCGGCCGGGCGTGATTCCTCTAATAAGGTGAAACCTGAACGCCCGGCACATTACCGGGCGTTCAGTTTATGGATTTGCCCGTGGCCGCTTCACTAATGCGGCCGTTTGCTCCACCCTAGCGGCCCCTTCTCCCGGTCCGCCCACAGACCTCTCCCGACATGCCCAAGCACCTGCTCATCGTCGAATCGCCAGCCAAGGCCAAGACGATCAACAAATACCTCGGCAAGGACTACACCGTCCTGGCCTCGTATGGGCATGTGCGTGACCTGATCCCGAAGGAAGGCGCGGTCGACCCGGACAACGGGTTCGCCATGCACTACGACGTGATCGACAAGAACGAAAAGCATGTCGATGCGATCGCCAAGGCCGCCAAGGGTGCCGACGACATCCTGCTGGCAACCGACCCGGATCGCGAAGGTGAAGCGATCAGCTGGCACATCGCCGAGATCCTGAAGGAACGCGGGCTGGTCAAGGACAAGCCGATGCAGCGCGTGGTGTTCACCGAGATCACCCCGCGCGCCATCAAGGAAGCGATCAGCCAGCCGCGCGCGATCGCCAGCGACCTGGTCGATGCCCAGCAGGCGCGCCGCGCGCTGGACTACCTGGTCGGCTTCAACCTGTCGCCGGTGCTGTGGCGCAAGGTCCAGCGCGGCCTGTCCGCAGGCCGCGTGCAGAGCCCGGCGCTGCGCATGATCGTCGAGCGCGAGGAAGAGATCGAAGCCTTCGTCGCCCGCGAATACTGGTCGATCGCGGCCGAATGCGCGCACCCGTCGCAGCACTTCAACGCCAAGCTGGTCAAGCTGGACGGGCAGAAGTTCGAGCAGTTCACCATCACCGACGGTGACACCGCCGAAGCCGCCCGCCTGCGTATCCAGCAGGCCGCGCAGGGCTCGTTGCATGTCACCGACGTGGCCAGCAAGGAGCGCAAGCGCCGTCCCGCGCCACCGTTCACCACCTCGACCCTGCAGCAGGAAGCCTCGCGCAAGCTCGGCTTCACCACCCGCAAGACCATGCAGGTTGCGCAGAAGCTGTATGAGGGCGTGGCCATCGGCGACGAAGGCACCGTCGGCCTGATTTCGTACATGCGTACCGACTCGGTGAACCTGTCGCAGGACGCGCTGGCGGAAATCCGCGACGTGATCGCCCGCGACTACGGCATCGCCTCGCTGCCGGACCAGCCCAACACCTACCAGACCAAGTCGAAGAACGCCCAGGAAGCGCACGAAGCGGTGCGCCCGACCTCGGCCCTGCGCACCCCGGCCCAGGTCGCACGCTTCCTCACCGACGACGAGCGCCGCCTGTACGAACTGATCTGGAAGCGCGCCGTCGCCTGCCAGATGATCCCGGCCACGCTCAATACCGTCAGCGTCGACCTGTCGGCCGGCAGCGAGCACGTGTTCCGTGCCAGCGGCACCACGGTGGTGGTGCCCGGCTTCCTGGCCGTATACGAGGAAGGCAAGGACAGCAAGAGCGCCGAGGACGAGGACGAAGGCCGCAAGCTGCCGGCGATGAAGCCGGGCGACCGCGTGCCGCTGGAACGCATCCAGGCCGAACAGCATTTCACCCAGCCGCCGCCGCGCTACACCGAAGCGGCGCTGGTGAAGGCGCTGGAAGAGTACGGCATCGGTCGTCCCTCGACCTACGCCTCGATCATCCAGACCCTGCTGTTCCGCAAGTACGTGGAAATGGAAGGCCGCAGCTTCCGCCCGTCCGACGTCGGCCGCGCGGTGTCCAAGTTCCTGTCCAGCCACTTCACCCAGTACGTGGACTACGACTTCACGGCCAAGCTCGAAGACGAGCTTGATGCCGTTTCGCGTGGCGAAGAAGAGTGGATTCCGCTGATGGCTCGCTTCTGGGAGCCGTTCAAGGAACTGGTGGAAGACAAGAAGGAATCGGTCGACCGCGCCGAGGCCAGTGGCGCGCGCGAGCTTGGCACCGATCCGAAGACAGGCAAGCCGGTCAGCGTGCGTCTGGGCCGCTTCGGGCCGTATGCCGCCATCGGCAGCACCGCCGAGGACGCCGAGGAGAAGCCGAAGTTCGCCTCGCTGCGCCCTGGCCAGTCGATGCACACCATCTCCCTGGAAGACGCGCTGGAGCTGTTCCTGATGCCGCGCGCGCTGGGTGAGGACAAGGGCGAGCCGGTCAGCGTCGGGATTGGCCGCTTCGGGCCGTTCGCCAAGCGTGGCAGCACCTACGCCTCGCTGAAGAAGGAAGACGACCCGTACACCATCGACCTGGCCCGTGCCGTGTTCCTGATCGAAGAGAAGGAAGAGATCGCGCGCAACCGGATCATCAAGGAATTCGAGGGCAGCGACATCCAGGTGCTGAACGGCCGCTTCGGCCCGTATATCAGCGACGGCAAGATGAACGGCAAGATCCCCAAGGACCGCGAGCCGGCATCGCTGACCCTGGCCGAAGTGCAGCAGCTGATGGAAGAAACCGGCAAGCCGGTGCGCAAGGGCTTCGGCGCCAAGAAGGCGGCAGCGAAAAAGGCACCGGCCAAGAAGGCGGCAGTGAAGAAGGAAGCGGCGCCGAAGAAGGCTGCTGCCAAGAAGGCGCCGGCAAAAAAGGCGGTGAAGAAGGCCGCCGCAAAGAAGGCCCCGGCGAAGAAAGCCGTCAAGAAGGCCTCTGCGAAGAAGTAGATCCACGCCATGCGTGGATGAGGGGCAAGGTGTGCGGACCAACGGTCCGCACCTACCGTCCGCGCCGACCACCCCTTCTGCACGCAGCAGGGGGATAATGGAGGCCCACGCCGGGCCGGTCGCCGCCATGAAAGAACTCACCCTGGACTCTGCTGTCGCCACGCTCCGCGCCGGCGGCGTGATCGCCTACCCGACCGAAGCGGTCTGGGGCCTGGGCTGTGATCCCTCGCAGGAAGCGGCAGTGCACATGGTGCTGCGGCTGAAGCAGCGACCGATCGAGAAAGGCATGATCCTGGTCGCGGCCGAGCTGGCGCAGCTGGAAGGCTGGGTGCGCCTGCAGGCGCTGCCCGACGCCCGCCAGCGCGCGGTACTGGCCAGCTGGCCCGGCGCCAACACCTGGATCCTGCCCGCTGGCCCGCGCGCGCAGCCCTGGGTCACCGGCGAACACAGCGGCATTGCGGTGCGCATCAGCGCGCACCCGCTGGTGGCCGAACTCTGCCGCGCCTGGGGCGGCCCGCTGGTCTCCACCAGCGCCAATCTGGCCGGCGAACCACCGGCGCGCAGCCGCGAAGAGCTGGATCCGCGCCTGCTGCGCCTGCTCGACGGCATCCTTGACGGACAGACCGGTGGCCTGGCCCAACCCACCCCCATACGCGACGCGCTCAGCGGCAACGTGCTGCGGTCCTGAGCCACCGATTGCACTGCCGCGGACAATCACGCACGCTGCCGCCATGAGCCTGCTGCGCGCCACCTTCAGCCTGTGCCTGCTGCTGCCGTGGACGGCGTCCGCAGCCGAAGACGTGCGGGTGTACCGCTGCGTTTCCAGCAACGGGGCCGTGGCCCTGCAGGACACGCCCTGCAACAGCGGCCGCCAGCAGGTTCGCGACCTGCAGCGCCCGCGCGATCCCGCTCCACGGGTGGTGCGCAGTGATGCCCCGCCTGCGCCGCCCGGCGAAACCCCGGTCATCCGCGAGCGCGAAGTCCGCCACGTCTACATCCAGCCGCCGCAGCCGATGTACGAATGCGTGAGCGATGATGGCCGACGCTATACCAGCGACAACAACGAAGGCAATCCGCGCTGGGTGCCGTTGTGGACCAGTGTCTGGCTGCCACACGCCCATCACGGCCCGGCCTACCCCGGACCGCGCCCGGCCACCGGCACGCCGATCGGCGAAGGCGCGGGTTATCGTCCCCCCTCGATCGGCATGGGCGTGCAGGTTCCGGCCGGCAGCGTGCTGGTCCGCGACAGCTGCCATGCGTTGCCGCCGCAGGAAGTCTGTGCGCGACTGCGTGATCGCCGCTGGGAACTGGATCGCCGGTACAACAGTGCGCTGCAGAGTGAACGCACCGCCATCAGCAACGAACAGCGCGGCATCGATGCGCGCCTGTCGCGCGATTGCGAACGCTGACCGCAGCAAGCCGCCGCAGCCTGTACGCTGTACGCATGAACCGAGTGATCTGGCTGCTCCTGGTGCTGCTGCCTGGAAGCGCATTGGCCGAAGAGGGCGTGATCTACCGCTGTACCTCCAGCAGCAGTGACATCCCTACCCTGCAGCGCACGCCGTGTCCCACTGGCAGCAAGCAGCAGGTGCTGCGCATACCCGGCAAGGGCAACGCGCAGCCGGCCGCCGCTGCCCCTGTGGTCGCTGAACCTGCCCCCACCCCGGTGGAAACACCCGCGCCGCTGCCGGCCAACCCGGGTGTTGCGCCTGCGGCCCCAGCGAAGGCACGACGCGCGGACGAAGGACGCACGATCATGGAAGCAGGCATGGTCGAACACGAAGGAGACGACCAGATCCTTGACAGCGCGACGCTGCGTCGCGATGCCGAGGCCCGTGCTGCTGGAAGTGACGGTTCACCGAAGCCGCCGCTTCCTCCTATCTTCCAGTGCACCGACAGCCAGGGCGGCGGCTACCTGTACGAGTACGAGGCTGCGCCAGGTCGCTGCGAGCTGATGACAGTACAGGGCCTTGGCGGAGTGACGCCGGTGAATGCCGCCAGCTGTGAAGTGGTGCGCGATCAGTGCGAAGCGCTTCCCGAAGCGCAGCGCTGCGGTGCCTGGCAGCAGCGCTTCCGCGATGCCCGCGGCCGGGAGCGCTTCGCCGCGCCCGAGAACCGCGACAGCGCGCGCAAGGACCGCGAGCGGTTGCAGGGTGTGCTGGAGGCCAGCAACTGCCCGGTGCCGGGGTGACCGCCATCCGGTAGTGCCGGCCGCTGGCCGGCAACTGCAATCAACTGAATATCCTGTGGTTGCCGGCCAGCGGCCGGCACTACCCTTCCGAAGATCAGAACCCGTAGCGCAGGAAGCCGCCGTCCACCGCGATGCACTCGCCGGTAACGTAGCTGGCTGCCGGCAGGCACAGGAAGCCCACGGCCGCAGCCACTTCCTCCGGCTCGCCGATACGACGCATCGGCGTGCGATCGATCACTTCCTCGTAGTAGTCCGGGTCCGACAACGGGCCGGACGTGCGCCGGGTACGGATGTACCACGGTGCCACTGCGTTGACGCGGATGCCATCTTCGGCCCACTCGACGGCTAGGTTGCGGGTCATCTGGTGCATCGCCGCCTTGGTCATGCCGTAGACCACGCCACTGCGCACATGGGTCAGGCCGGACACGCTGCCGACGTTGACGATGGACGACGACGCGTGGCGTGCCAGCAGCGGATGTGCGTAGCGCGACAGCTCGAACGCCGAGAACAGGTTGGTCTCGAAGATCTTGCGCCACTCGTCTTCGGAGTACTCGGTGGCCGCCTTGGTGACGTTGCCGCCGGCGTTGTTTACCAGGATATGCAGGCCATCGCTGTGGTCCTCCACCCAGTCCAGGATCTGGCGGCGGTCCTCGTCGTCGGAAACATCGGCGGCCAGCGCATGCACCTGCATCTGCGGATACACATCCAGCAACTCGTCGCGCGCGGTCTCCAGCATGTCGATATCGCGGCCGACGATCATCAGGTCGGCACCGAACCCGGCCAGTTCATGCGCGATGGCCAGGCCGATGCCGGCACTGGCGCCGGTGATCAGGGCAGTCTGGCCGTCCAGCCGCCACCGTTGCTGGGTCATGAGTCCTCCGGGGCCGCGCCCGCTGTGTTTCGATGCAACAAGGATACGCGCTCACGGCCGCCCCCTGCCGAGGATGCGACACTGCGCGCACGCCCATCACGGAGTGCCGCCATGCGCATCCTGGTCCTGTCCACGTCCCTGCTGGCCACCGTGCTGCTGTCCGCCTGCCAGCGCCCGCCAACGCCGAACCCGGAGAAGCCACCGGTGCCCAAGGCGATGGCGCGCGCGATGCAGGGGCCGCTGGACCGCGCCAAGGGCGCGCAGAAATCCGTCGATGACGCCGCTGCGGGCGAGCGCAAGGCCGAGGCCGACGCGACGCAGTGACCTGTGGGGTCAGAACCCTTTGCGGGCAAAGGGATCCGACCCCACCAACGAGAACGCCCGGCCGAAGCCGGGCGTTTACAGTAGATCCACGCCATGCGTGGATGTGCTCCGGTCAGAACCCGCAGAAGCAGTACGCCAGCGCCTTCACCGATGCGCCATTGCCCTTTTCGCGGGCCGCGTTCTCGACAAAGCGCAGCTGCGTATCCACTTCCGGCATCGTGCGCGCCAGCAGCATCCGCGCCATGCCCGAATCGGACAGCATCCAGGCACCAGCGCGGCTGCCGGCGAAACCGCTGACGAACTGCGCGAACGGCGTGGCCGCCTTCTCGATGTAGCGCACGCGATAAGCGTCGGCCTTGCCCAGCTTGGCACGGCTGGCGGCGTCGGCCACGGCATCCTTCAGCCCACCGAAGGCATCGACCAGGCCACGTTCCTTGGCCTGCGCACCGCTCCACACGCGGCCACGGGCCACTTCGTCGACGGCCTCGACAGGCTTCTTGCGGGCGTCGGCGACGCGACCGGTGAAGTCGGCGTAGCCCTTGTTGATCACCGACTGGATGACCTGGCCCACGGCCGGATCCATCGGCCGGGTGACATCGAACGCACCGGCGAAGCGGGTGGTGCCGACGCCATCGGTGTGCACGCCGATCTTGTCCAGCGCGCGGCTGAAGTTCGGCACCATGCCGAAGATGCCGATCGAACCGGTGATCGTCGACGGATCGGCGTAGATGCGATCGGCGTTCATGCTGATCCAGTAGCCACCGGAGGCGGCCAGGTCGCCCATCGATACCACCACCGGCTTGCCGGCGGCCTGCAGGGCGACCACTTCACGGCGGATCTGCTCGGAAGCGAACACTTCTCCGCCCGGCGAATCCACGCGCAGCACGACCGCCTTGACATCGTCGTCGTCGCGCGCGGCACGCAGCAGCGCCGACGTCGATTCGCCACCGATGCGGCCGGCCGGCAGGTCACCGCCGCTGATCTCGCCGGACGCCACCACCACTGCCACCTGCGGACGGTTGTCGACCGGGTTGCGGCGCGCATCAAGCTGGCCCAGGTAGGTGCCGAAGTCGACGTTGCGGAAGCCACCGTCGGCATCTTCGTCGGCCACGCCGCGCTCGATCATCAGGTCCTCGAACTCTTCGCGGGTCTTCAGCGCGGTCACCAGCTTCTGCTGCAGGGCGAACTTGGCCAGATCACCACCAGCAGCAGCGATGCCTTCCGGCAGCGTGTCGATGCCGGCGGCCAGCTGTGCCGGATCCAGGCGGCGGGCCTTGGCGATGTCGCCCAGGTAACGCTGCCAGACGTCGTTCATCCAGAACAGGTCGGCTTCCTTGGAGGCCGGTGACGCCGCGTCGAGCACGTACGGCTCGGCCGCGGACTTGTACTCGCCCACCTTGAACAGGTGCACGTCCACGCCCAGCTTGTCCTGCAGGCCGGTGCGGAAATACTGGCGGTAGCGGCCGAGGCCCTCGAGCACGACCGAGCCCATCGGGTCCAGGTAGACCTCGTCGGCCTGCGCGGCCAGCAGGTACTGCGACTGGCCCATGCTCTCGCTGTAGGCCACCAGCTGCTTGCCGGACGCACGCAGGTCCTGCAGCGCGGCGGCCACTTCACGCAGCGAGGCGAAGCCGGACGGCTGCAGCTTGTCCAGTTCCAGCACCACGCGCTCGATCTTCTTGTCTTCCTTGGCCGACTCGATCACCCGCAGCAGGTCGCGCAGCTGGATCTCTTCGGCACCGTTGTCACCCACCGCCTTGGCCAGCGCGCGGCTGACCGGATCGGCACTGAACTGCTCGACCAGGCGGCCTTCCGGCGCGATCACCAGGGTGGTGCGGTCCTGCAGCGACTTGCTGGCACCGGCGCCCATGCCGGCGGCGATGACGAACATCACCAGCAGCAGGAACAGCAGGCCGAAGAACACCAGGTTGAGGATCAACCGGCGGGTGAAGTTCATGACGTCCCACAGCCCGATGAAGAAACTGGCGACGGGATTGCGACGCGCCGGGGGCAGCGGGGGCACGGGGTGATTCATGGAACGCTCCGGATGGCTTCTTGCCGTGGTACCAGCATAGCCGTTGCCGCGTGATGCGGCATCGGACACAAGTCAGGGGATCGCCCGCCATGGGTGGGCAGGCGGGCGGGACGATCAGGACAGCATCGACTGGCCGATGCGCAGGCTGCTGCGGCGCAGGCGCCAGCCCATCAGGATGGCAGCGGCAGTCAGGCCGACGATCAGGCCGATCCACATGCCCTGCGGGCCCATGCCCAGCCCCAGGCCGAGCCCGGCGCCGAGCGGCATGCCCAGGCCCCAGTACGCGAACATGGCGATGAACATCGGCACGCGGGTGTCCTTCAGGCCGCGCAGCGCACCGGCCGACAGTACCTGGATGCCGTCCGGGAACTGGAAGGTGGCCGCGTACAGCAGCAGGGTCGAGGCCAGCCCGGCCACCGCCAGGTCGTTGGTGTACACGCCGACGATGGCGTCGTGGCCGAACAGCAGCACCGCCGCCGACAGCGTCTGCGTGCCCATGATGATCGCGTAACCGGCCCAGGCCGCGCGTCGCACGCCGAAGCCATCGCCACGGCCGACCGCATGGCCGACGCGCACGGTGGTGGCCTCGGCCACGCCCATCGGAATCATGAAGCACAGCTGCGCGACGTTGATCGCGATCTGGTGCGCCGCCGCTTCATTGGCACCGAGGCGACCGATCAGCAACGCGGTGACGATGAACAAGCCACCTTCCATCAGCACGGTGATGCCGATCGGCAGGCCGGTGCGCAGCAGCTCCCAGATCGCCTTCCAGCGCGGCCCTTCGAAATGCGAGAACAGCTGCAGGTGGGCAAAGCGCCTGGTCCGCCACAGATACAGGGCGAATGCGGTTGCCTGCAGCCACATCATCACCGCCGAAGCGATGCCCAGGCCTTCGGCGCCCAGTTCCGGGAAACCGAGCTTGCCATTGGCCAGCACATAGCCCAGCGGCGCCAGCACCAGCAGGCCACCGAAGCCAAGCAGCATGGTGGGCAGTGTCCAGTGCATGCCTTCGCTGAGGTAGCGCATGCAGAAGTACAGGGTCAGCGCCGGGCCGCCCCAGCGCACCGCATGCAGGAACGCAGTCGCCCCCGGCACGATGTCCGGTGCGATGCCGAAGGCCGGCAGCAGCGGCGGCACCACCGTAAGGAAGGTGAACATGATCAGGCCCAAGCCCAACGCCAGCCACAGCGCCTGGCGGAACAGCGGGCCGATCTCGCGCTCGCGGCCAGCGCCGTGCAGCTGCGACACCGAGGCGGTGAGCGAGATCAGGGTGCCGATCGGAATCAGCATCGGCAGCCACAGCAGGGCGGTACCGATGGTGACTGCGGCAAGGGTGGCCGTGGCGTGGTGGCCGGCAATCACGTTGTCGACGAAGGAGATCAGACCGGTGGACACATGGCCCAGCACGAGCGGCAGGGCGAGCAGACCGGTGGCGCCGACTTCCTTGCTGAAGCGCGGCGTGGAGGTTGCAGTAGACATAAGGTGCTTGACGCGAACTACGGTTGCGCGCGAAGGGCACAGGCACCGGGTTGCGGCCGGTCATCTTACGCGCCCGGCGCGCGCATTCCCATGACATGGGGTGAATGCTGGGTTCCGGCTGCCCCAAGCAAAAAGGGGACGGAGGGGATTAAGTCGTATCTGGCCAGTCAGTGCCGAATGCGACTTAATCCCCTCCGTCCCCTTTTTTACTGGCCCGCTTGGCGCTTGAGCCAGCTGTCGCGTTCGGCGGCCGGCACCGCAAGGAAGGCGCTGCGCACGGCGTCGCGCTCCTGCGGCGGCGTACGCTGCGCGACCAGGGCGAGCTGGGCCAGCTGCGCCGGGCTGAGCTGACGCAGCACGGCCAGCGCGGTCTCGCGCTGCTCCGGAGGCACGAAGCCGAACAAGCCATGCAGCTTTGGGAATTCAAGGCCCAGCTGCGGGCCCAGCCGCCATCCGGCGCGGAACGCCTGATCCTGCGCCTGGAATTGCTGCCGCATGCGCTGCTGTTGATCGGCCGGCAGCGAATTGAAGCGCGCAGCCGCCTGACGGATGCGCTCGCGCTCTGCTTCCGGCAATGCGCGCCAGGCGGCGTAGTCGGCACGGCGCTGTCGCTGCTGCTGCGGATCGAGCTGGGCAAAGCCAGCCGGTGCCGCGGTCGAAGCCGGCGGCACGGCCGGGGTGGCCGGCGATGGCGGCGGCAATGGCACGTTCAACGATTGCGGCGCCGCAGACAGGGACAGCGGCAAGGCCAGCAACAGGCTGGCGAACACGGACTTATTCATCGGCGGCGGCGGTTTCCAGCGTGGCACTGGCCGGCTCCGGTCGGCTCGGCTTGGCTTGCGATTCGTCCACCGGCAGCGGACCGCCCGCGGCGGTCCATGCGTACAGGTCAGCATCGGCAACCAGCGGGTAGTCGCGATCGGCCAGCATCGCTGCGTCGTCATTGGCTTGGGCATGCGTTGCATCCGGCGTGGCGTCGACCTTGCTCGGTGGCAGGGCTTCCACCGTCACCGGACCGGCCTCGCCCACGACGCCTTCCGGCAGCGGCGCATCGTTGCCGAAGGAACGTCCCTGCAGGTAGCGCCAACCCAGCGCAGCGGCCAGCAGCACCGCCACGGTTACCAGCAGGATCAGCGGACCACGCCAGCGCGGCTTGGCGCCCGTACGACGGCGCTTGCCATGGGCGGCCGCGCGCTCGTCCCGCTGCGGTGCTCGCCAGCTGGAGGTCGGCGCTTCATTGTGGGCGGCGGGTGCCGCCGGCTGCTGAAGCTGCTGCAGGCGCGTGGCCGGCAGTTCACGGATACGCGCCTGTACCTGTTCGGCCAACTGGCGCCAGGCCGCGGCATCGGGCTGGCCCTGGGCATCGCGCGGGCAGGCATCGGCCAGCAGGTGCTGGTAGCCGGCCTCGTCCTGGTCGAGCACGCGCGTGGCGATGCTCTCGTCCAGGCTGCCGCCTACCCGCAGCAGCAGCGCCAGGCGCGGCAGCGGCGACATCGCAGCCAGCGCGGCCAACGGTGGCGCCCATTGGCCACCCACCGGCTCGCGCAGGGCCTGGCGCTGGCCCAGCAGGGTCCAGAAGCGGGTCGGCCACTGCGCCATCGGCAGGTCGCTGGCAACGGCCGCGAACGCGCGCATCACTGCCACCAGGGTCTGTTCGGCGCGCGCGGCATCGCCGCACTGCAGCTCAGCCACCACCAGGGCGCGGCGCTCGACGCCACGCAGGAACGCCGACAGCGCGCCGGCCGCGGTCGAGGAAACAGGGGCGGGCACAGCCGTCATCGGTCACTCCAAAGGTCTGGGGGAATGATAGCGGCAGGCAATCGACGCCCGTAGGACTTGCGCCCACGGATACTTCGTGCTGCAGGTTGTGCACAGCACCACGCTCCCGGCGCGGGAAACTGCGGCAAGCAGCTGAATTCACTCTGTTTCAGCAATGTTTCACACTTAAGCTGTTGATTTTGAATAGTTTTTAAGTGTGGCTATTTTTTGACCAACCCAAGCGTGAGCTCGTCGCCATCGGCCTCCTGCGTTCCCGTCGACCGGTAACGCACAACGTTATCCACAGAACATGTGGATAAGCCTGAATCTCCAATGGACACCGATATTTAGGTGACATTTATGATTCAACGGGCGTCGCCCGGGCACGTCTGCCCCCTGCCATTCGCGCGCGCATGGCCCGTTACACTGGCCCGATGCTTTCGCCCATTCCGACCCTGCAGGTCGCCCTGCCCGTCCCCCTGCCCCGCCTGTTCGACTACCTGTCGCCGGAGGGCGATGGCCCCACGGCCGCGGTCGGCTGCCGCCTGAAGGTGCCGTTCGGCAACCGCGAGCTGGTCGGCGTGGTGGCCGGCCACGGCCAGACCGACGACGGCCAGGGACTGCGCCAGGCGCTGGCCTGGTGCGACCGGCAGCCGCTGCTGCAGGGCGAACTCTGGCAGAGCCTGCAGTGGCTGGCGCGCTACACCCATGCGCCACTGGGCGAGGTGCTGAGCACCGCCCTGCCCGGCCCGCTGCGCCATGGCGAGGCCCTGCCCGACACCCACCACTGGGGTTGGCAGCTGACCACCGAAGGCCACGCCCAGCGCGAAAAGCTGCGCGCCGGAAGCCGTCCGCGGCAGCTGGCCGAGCTGCTGGCAGGAGCGATCGTGGATGAGGACGTGCTCGGCGAACGCATGGCCGACTGGCGCACCGCTGCACGCAGCCTGACCAAGCGCGAGCTGGCCGAGCGCGTGGCGATGACGGTGGCACCGCAGCATGCGCAGCCGCTGCCCGGCCCCACGCTCAACCCGGACCAGGCCGGGGCGGTGGCTGCGATCAACGCTGCCGACGGCTTCCAGCCGTTCCTGCTGGACGGCGTGACCGGCAGCGGCAAGACCGAGGTCTACCTGCAGGCGATCATCCATTGCCTGGCGCAGGGCAGGCAGGCGCTGGTGCTGGTACCGGAAATCGGCCTGACCCCGCAGACCCTGGCACGTTTCCGCGGCCGCCTGGGCATCGCCGTGCACGCCTTGCATTCGGGGTTGAACGACAACGAGCGCGCGCGCGTCTGGGCGGCCGCCTCCCGAGGCGAAGCGCGGGTCATCGTCGGCACCCGCTCGGCGGTTTTCACGCCATTGCCGCAGGCCGGCCTGCTGATCGTCGACGAGGAACACGACGGCAGCTACAAGCAGCAGGACGGCATCCGTTACCACGCGCGCGATTTCGCTCTGGTGCGCGCCAAGGCGCTGGGCATTCCGGTGCTGCTCGGCAGTGCCACCCCTTCGCTGGAAACGCTGCACAACGCCTACGCCGGGCGCTACACGCACCTGCGCCTGAAGCAGCGCGCCGGCGATGCGCGGCCACCGCGCGTGCGCATCCTCGATGTACGCAAGCGGCCGCTGCACGATGGCCTCTCGGCCGATGTGCTGGCCGGCATCGGCGAGCACCTGCAGCGTGGCCAGCAGGTGCTGGTGTTCAAGAACCGCCGTGGCTACGCACCGGTGCTGCTGTGCCACGACTGCGGGTGGACCGCGCCTTGCCAGCGCTGCGATGCGCCGATGACCGTGCATGGCGGCGGCCGACGCCTGCAGTGCCACCACTGTGGCGCGCGCCAACCGGCGCCGTTGGCATGCCCGGCCTGCGGCAGCCTGGCGCTGCAGCCGCAGGGCATCGGCACCGAACGCCTGGAAGAACACCTCACCGCCGCCTTCGCCGATTTCCCGGTGGTGCGCATCGACCGTGGCACCACCTCACGCCGCGATGCGCTGGAGCAGCAGCTGGCGAAACTGGGCGACCAGCCCGGCATCCTGGTCGGCACGCAGATCCTGGCCAAGGGCCACGACCTGCCGAAGCTGACCCTGGTGGTGGTGGTCGGCATCGACGAAGGCCTGTTCTCCGCCGACTTCCGCGCCAGCGAGAAGCTGGCGCAGCAGCTGATCCAGGTGGCCGGTCGTGCAGGACGTGCGCGTGACCCCGGCGAGGTCTGGCTGCAGACCCATCACC
Organism: Stenotrophomonas sp. YJH_SMC_27; assembly: GCF_059369815.1. Lineage (NCBI taxonomy): Bacteria > Pseudomonadati > Pseudomonadota > Gammaproteobacteria > Lysobacterales > Lysobacteraceae > Stenotrophomonas > Stenotrophomonas sp. YJH_SMC_27. The sequence continues at coordinate 150,277 of NZ_JCAFTA010000004.1, forward strand.
CGGGTCACCCGCTGCTGGAAACCCTGGTGAGCGGTGGCTACCACCCGTTCGCGCAGGCCGAGTTGAACCAGCGGCAAGCCGCAGGGTTCCCCCCGTTCGCGCACCTGGCGCTGATGCGCGCCGAAGCGCAGCAGGTCGAGCACGCCAATGCGTTCCTGCTGGCTGCGCGGCAGTTGCTGGGCGAGCAGAACGTGGTGGAGGCGTACGGCCCGATGCCGGCGCCGATGCCGCGGCGCGCGGGCTACCAGCGCACACAGCTGCTGCTGTCGGCGCCGCAGCGGCCACCCTTGCATGGCGTGCTCGCGCAGCTGGTTCCGCAGCTGTATGCGCTGCCGGAAGCACGCAAGGTGCGCTGGTCGCTGGATGTGGATCCAACGGACCTGTATTGATCCCGTAGAGCACTGCCGAGCATGGCTCGGCACTACCGTAGAGCCGAGCCATGCTCGGCTGCGTTTCAGCACCGGGCAGTGCTTACGTCAGCGGCGACATCACGCCGCGCTGGTAGGCCGGCCGCTCGCGCAGGCGGGCGTACCACTCGGCCAGGTGCGGCAGTTCCGGCCGCTGGATCGGCAGCTCGTACCAGGCGTAGATCAGCGAGCCCAGCGGAATGTCACCCATCGCGAACTTGTCGCCCGACAGCCATGGCTGTTTGGCCAGCGTGGCATCGGCCATCGCCAGGTAATCGCCGGCGCGCACGATCGCGGCATTGATCCGCGATTCGTCCCGGTCGGCCGGGGCGGTGCGCATGATGCCCCAGATCAGGTCGCTGTACAGCGGCGCCATCCGCGAGGTGCTCCAGTCCATCCACTTCTCGGCCTGGGCACGCTCCATCGGGTCTTCGGCGTACAGCGTGCCCAATGCGTAGCGTGCGCTCAGATAGCGCACGATGGCGTTCGATTCCCACAGCGGCAGGCCATGGTCTTCGATCACCGGCACCAGGCTATTGGGATTCATCGCCTGGTACTCCGGCGTCTGCGTGCCGCCGTGGCTGCCACCGACTTCGATGGATTCATACGGCAGGCCGATCTCCTCGGCGCACCACAGCACCTTGCGGACGTTACTGGAATTGCGGCGGCCCCAGATCTTCAACATTGCGGATTTCCTTGCCTGCAGCAGTGCGCCACGGTGGCGCGGAAACGCTACGATACGCCCATCCACAGGGAGAGACGACGTGACTGCATGGGATGCTTTGAACTACGTTCTGCTGGCAGCAGGGCTGGGGATGCTGGTGCTGGGCTACCGCCGCTCCAATCGCAATCTGCTGCTGTGTGCGGCCCTGTTGCTGCTGGCCTTCAACGGCATTGAGGATTTCGCCACCGGGTTCGCCGACGGCTATGCGAATTCGGAAGCACGGGTGATCTGATTCGTTTGGGTGATGTGCCGGCCAGCGGCCGGCACTACCGATTTTTCTTCGGCAGCGCGCGCACGTAGGACGACTTGCCATCCTTCTTCAGTTCGAACAGACCGATCGCCGCCAACAGGTCACTCAACTTCCCGTAACCATAGTTGCGCGGATCGAACGAGGCCTGGTTGCCGATCTGGCTGCCAACCGGCCCCAGATGCGACCAGCCGTCCTCGCCCTCGGCTGAGGACACCGCGCGGCGCAGCATCTTCACCAGCCGGGTATCGCTGCGCATTTCCGCACCGCTCTTGCGTGGCCGGGCATCGTCGTTGGCCACAGGCTCGTTCGATGCCTGTTCGCTGGAAGCCTGTTCGGTATCCGGCACGCTGGCATGGGTCTGGCCCAGTGCTTCCAGGTAGGTGAATTTCGAGCACGCGTTGACGAACGGCTCGGGCGTTTTCTTCTCGCCGAAGCCGTACACCTTCACGCCATCGGTCAGCAGACGCATCACCATCGGAGTGAAATCGGCATCGCTGGAGACGATGGCGAAGCCATCAAGGTTGCGTGCGTAGAGCAGGTCCATGGCATCGATCACCATCGCCATGTCCGAGGCATTCTTGCCCTTGCTGTAGGCAAACTGCTGGATCGGGCGGATCGCATATTCGTGCAGCACCGCTTCCCAGCCCTTCAACCGCGGGCTCTTCCAGTTGCCATAGGCGCGGCGCACGTTGGCCACGCCGTAGCGGGCGACTTCAGCCAGGACCTCGTCGATCTTCGAGGCCGGCGCATTGTCGGCGTCGATCAACAGGGCGATGCGCTTTTCCGGTTCGCTCATGGGCTCCTCACGGGCCGTTGCCTGAACCCGAGTATCGCCGATCCGGGCAGGCGCTGACGTGACAGGTGGCCGCCGTGCGAAGATGCCAGGCGCTTCCCCCGATGCCCCCACTGGAGTGAGTCGATGAGTCGCGAGCGCGTTCCCCACCTGGTCGTTGTCGGCGGCGGTTTTGCCGGTCTCTGGGCCACCCGTGCCCTGGCCCGCGAGCGCATACGCATCACCCTGGTCGACCGCCGCAACCATCACCTGTTCCAGCCGCTGCTGTACCAGGTGGCCACCGCCGGCCTGTCCGCACCGGATATCGCCGCACCGCTGCGCCACATCCTCGGCCACCAGCGCAATGTGGAAGTCCGCCTCGGCGAAGTGGTGGCCATCGACAAGCGGGCGCGGCAGATCCGCATGGCCGATGGCAGCACGCTGGACTACGACAGCCTGCTGCTGGCCACCGGCGCCACCCACGCCTACTTCGGCAACGATCAGTGGGCCGATGATGCGCCCGGCCTGAAGACGCTGGACGATGCCATCGCGCTGCGCCGCAAGCTGCTGCTGGCGTTCGAACGCGCCGAGGCCGAACCGGACCCGGCAAAGAAGGCGGCGTGGCTGAGTTTCGCCGTCGTCGGTGGTGGTCCCACCGGCGTCGAACTGGCCGGCACGCTGGCCGAGATCGCGCGCCACACGCTGCGCAACGAGTTCCGCCACATTGATCCGGCCAGTGCGAAAGTGCGGCTGATCGAGGCCGGGCCGCGCGTGCTGTCCTCGTTCCCGGAAGTGCTTTCGCTGAAGGCGCGCCGGCAGCTGGAAAAGCTGGGCGTGGAAGTGCTGACCGGCACCCCGGTGAGCGACATCGACAGCCAGGGCTTCAGGCTCGGCGATCAGTTCGTGCCGGCACGCACGGTGGTGTGGGCCGCCGGTGTGGCCGCTTCACCGCTGGCGCGCACGCTGGAGGTGCCGCTGGACCGCGCCGGGCGCGTGCAGGTGCAACCCGACCTCACCCTGTCTGGCCACCCGGAACTGTTCGTGGCTGGCGATCTGGCCGTATTGAACCAGGCCAACGGCAAGCCGGTGCCTGGCGTGGCGCCCGCGGCCAAGCAGATGGGCAAGTACGTGGCCGAGGTGATCCGCGCGCGCCTGCACGGCAAGCCCGAACCCGGCCCGTTCAAGTACGCAGACTTCGGCAACCTGGCCACGATCGGCCGCATGGCTGCGATCGTGCACCTGGGCCGGCTGCAGCTATCCGGTGTGCTGGCGTGGTGGTTCTGGCTGGCCGCGCACGTGTTCTTCCTGATCGGCTTCCGCAACCGCATCGTGGTGCTGCTGAACTGGGCCGTGGCGTACTGGAGCTACCAGCGCAGCGCGCGCATCATCTTCGGTGATGACCAGGACGACCGGCGACCGAAGCGCTAGGGCCGCACGCATGCTCCTGTAGCGCCGAGCCATGCTCGGCTGCACTTCGCGCGGTTTGCAGAAGCCGAGCATGGGCTCGGCTCTACGGCGCCTTCGGTTTCGGGTACCACAGTGCGTTGACGATTACCCAGCGCTGGTCGAAGCGCCCCATGTGGAAGTAGTCGACGAACCACGGGGTTTCCAGCCGCACCGAGGCCGCGTTGCCGGTCACGTCCAGCACCGTGCAGCGGCGGTCCCATTGATCCTTCGGGGTCTTCAACGCGCCCTGCTTCGTCAGCGAGACCAGTTCTTCCTTCGACATACGGCGCAGGCCCAGGCGTTCGTCGGGCGTATCGCCGAGGACCGCGCGCTTGGCCAGCTCCGGATGCAGGGAGCGGGCGACGCGCTGCGGGTCGGCCTCCAGCTGGCCGTCAACGTAATCGTGGCAGGTGGCTTCGATGGCCGCGAGGGTGGCCGGGTCGGCGGCGGGGCTCGTTGCTGCGGAAAGAGCGAACAGCAGGGCGATCGTGGACATCCGGGTCTCCAGCGCTGAGGGCTGGGCGATCATGGCATGTGCAAGCCGCATCCACGCATGGCGTGGATCTACTGTAGAGCCGGGCCCATGCTCGGCTTCACCATCAGGCAGCAGCAACAACAGCCGAGCGTGGGCTCGGCTCTACAGAAGCGCAGGATCCGGGGCCTGCAGCCAGGCCAGCTTGCGTTCGCGCGGCTGCTGCTTGAGCTGCCATTCGGCCCGTGACGCGGCGGCCCGGTCCGGGTACTCGCGCACGGCCAGCACGCGCAGCGGTGGCCGCGCCCGGGTGTAGCGCGCGCCCTTGCCGGCCTGGTGGGCGGCGAAACGCGCGTCCACGTCGGTGCTGATGCCAGCGTAATAGCTGCCGTCGCGGCATTCGAGCAGGTACAGGAACCAGGGGCGGAGGGACGGAGTCATGCCCGGATTATGCCGTGCTGCACTGCAGCGGATATACTGGCGCCCGAATGCAGGAGAGAGGCGCCGCGCTGGCGCCCGCCGAAGGCGCAGGCTCCCATGATCGCTCAGGCCGGTGGGCTGGAATCCCACCAACCATGCATTCGACTCGCCGAGCTGGAGAGAGGTCACCGGGCACGCCTGGGACGATCCGCCGAAGGGGCACGCGGCCCATGCCGCTGAACTCTCAGGCAAAAGGACAGCGGGAGCGGCACCGGTCATCGTCATCCCGTCATTGCGCAGGCAGTGGCGGTAGTCGCGCATGGCCGGCCCCACCGCGCCCGGAGCCTGTCCCATGCTGCTGTCCGTCATCTACCTGATCGCCATTTCCGCCGAAGCCATGACCGGCGCACTGTCCGCCGGCCGCCGCCGCATGGACCTGTTCGGCGTGGTCATGATCGCCTGCGTCACTGCCCTCGGTGGTGGTTCACTGCGCGACATCCTTCTTGGCCACTATCCGCTGGGCTGGGTCAAACATCCCGAGTACCTCGGCTTCACCGTGTGCGCGGCACTGATCGCCACCTGGGTCGCACGCTGGATGCACCACTTCCGCCGCACCTTCCTGGTGCTCGACGGCCTGGGCCTGATCGCCTTCACCCTGATCGGCTGCTCTATCGCGCGCGAGGCCGGCCATGCCATGCCCATCGTGCTGATCGCCGGCATGCTGACCGGCGCGTTCGGCGGCGTGCTGCGCGACATCCTCTGCAACGAGGTACCACTCATCTTCCAGAAGGAGCTGTACGCGATCATCGCGCTGCTGACCGGCGCGGCCTACCTGTTGCTGCTGCACTGGGGCGTGGCCGATGCCACCGCAATCCTGTGCTGCCTCGGCGGCGGCTTCGCGCTGCGCCTGCTGGCGATCCACTACCGCTGGGAAATGCCGAAGTTCGTGTACCACGACGAAGTGCATTGAAGTTCGCGTTCTCCACGTCGCCCAGCGCTTGTTGCCGTGTTGCGTTGGGACGCTGTCTCCAGCGCCGCGGCGCCCATCTGGTCCCTCAGTGGCGGACCACGAATCCCCCCGAGCGCCCACTGGACGGCGCCCGCAGCTCTTCATCGAATGCATCCTTGATCGCGTTGATCGCCGCGCCGCGGTCCATCCCGCCACTCACGACCAGAGCATCTGCGACATGCTGGGCGACGTCTGCCAGGATGCGTCCCCACGCATGCTCCTCTCGAATGCCAGGACGATCGCCATACAGGCCAACGTTCAGCGAAGCATGCAATCCCCGTTCGGCAATCCACACGCGGATCATCTCGATGGAATCCTCATCGCGCTGTGCGGCTTCTGGAATGATCAGTTCTTTCATGGCTGCGGCCACCAAACAGGAAGTGGCATTGTGACGTGACCTGGAGCGTACGTGGAGCGGATCTTCTACAAAGCCCCGCGCTTCGCGGGCTCGACGCTACATGAAGGCCCCATCCATCGTTCTCACCACCCCGGCGATGTACCTGGCGCTGTCGCTCATGCGCAGCGCCAGGCGCATCGCCGGTGCAGATGGGCCGGTCTCCAACTCCGACCGGCCCTGATCGCGGCCGCACCCCCGCAGGCGCTGGCCGCCATCCACACACGTGCCGCACTCAGGCGGCTTCCATCAGGCGGCTTCGGACACCTTCACGTCGCGACGGGCGCGCACGGCCGCGGCCAGCCGCTCCAGCACCGTCACGGTGGTGTCCCAGTCGATGCAGCCATCGGTGATGCTCTGCCCATAGACCAGCGGTTGGCCTTCCACCAGTTCCTGGCGGCCACCGACCAGATGGCTCTCGATCATCACGCCCACGATGCGCTGTTCGCCGTCTTCCAGCTGAACAGCGATGTCGTCGATCACCTTTGGCTGGTTTTCCGGGTTCTTCAGGCTGTTGGCATGGCTGGCGTCGATCATCAGGCGCGCTGGCAGCTTGGCCTTGGCCAGCACCTGGCAGGCCTCGGCAACACTGCCTGCGTCGTAGTTCGGCTGCTTGCCGCCGCGCAGGATCACATGGCAATCCGGGTTGCCGGTGGTCGACACGATGGCGGTGCCGCCCTGCTTGGTGACCGACAGGAAGTGATGCGGATTGGACGCAGCACCCACCGCGTCAGCGGCGATCTTCACGTTGCCATCGGTGCCATTCTTGAAGCCGACCGGGCACGACAACCCCGACGCCAGCTCACGATGTACCTGGCTTTCGGTGGTGCGTGCGCCGATCGCGCCCCATGCCACCAGGTCGGCGATGTACTGCGGCGAGATCACATCGAGGAACTCGACACCGGCCGGCAGGCCCAGCTTGTTGATGTCGCGCAGCAGGCCGCGCGCGATGCGCAGGCCCTTGTCGATCCTGAAGCTGCCGTCCAGGTCCGGATCGTTGATCAGGCCCTTCCAGCCCAACGTGGTGCGCGGCTTCTCGAAGTACACGCGCATGACGATTTCCAGTTCACCGGCCAGCGCGTCGCGCAGCGGCTTCAGGCGCTGGGCGTACTCGATGGCGGCCTTCGGGTCGTGGATCGAGCACGGGCCTACCACCACTGCCAGGCGGTCGTCGCGGCCATGCAGGATCTGGTGCAGGGCCGCGCGCGAGGCGCTGACGGTGTCGGAGGCTTCATCGTCACAGGGCAGCATCGCCAGCAGCTGGGCTGGCGGTGTCAGCGGTTCGATGGTGCGGATACGCAGGTCGTCGGTGTGCGGGGGCATTGCGGGAGATCTCCGGAACGTTGGGGGTCCCCAGCGTGGCGGCATGAAAAAAGCCGCCAGGTTCGCTGGCGGCTTTCGGGAATGCGTCTGAAGCTTTCTTCAGGGTGAGCGCAATCCTTCCTCCGCCGGTGGCTTCGGAAAGTAATACCAGTAAAAGCTGGTGGGGGCTGCGTTCATGGGATCTATTGATAGCACAGCTTTTGCGCAGTGCAAAATGTTTCATACGCAACTGGGGACGCGGTTCAGCGAGATGCGCGCCAGCCCGGCCTACGCGGCGGTAACCACGCAAAGTCGCTCATTTGCCATGCACTTCCACGTCCAGCAGCAGGCCCTCATGGATGTCGGCCCAGCGTTCCAGCACGCGATCCAGTTCCTGCCGGGCCTCGTCCAGCTGCTCGGGGTTGAGCAGGGAACGCGCGGTGTAGAGATCGGAAACCAACCGCCGCAGGGCCGATTCCTGGATGGCCACCGACGGCCCCTCCAGCCCCGGCAACTGCAACGCCGGGCTGTCGCCAAGAGGGCCGAACAGCGTGACCTGGAGCGTGCTCTGCATGATCGACTTCCCTGCGGATGGACATGGGCAATGTCCTGTTTACCGCGTCCGGGTGACAGGCGCATGTGCCACCCATGCCGAGGACCGGGATCTGCCGGCGTCTGCCGCCCCGCTACAAGGCGGCCAGGTCGGCCAAGTGCTGGGCCATGCTGTCCATCGCGCCTACCGCATGGGTGGTGGTGAAGTACTCATGCCAGCCGGTAGCGGCAATGCCAGCCACCAGCGCATCGACCTCCTCGCGGCTCGCGCAGCGCCAGACCGCATAGAACTGTTCATCGCTGCTATGCGGTACGTCCCTGGCAATGCGGCCCATCGCCAGCGGCGTGATGCGGGCTGGATCGAACTGCTGCATGCCGGCGCCAATACGGGCGAAGAAGGCATTCCGCTGCTCGGGCGGCAGTGTGGTCCAGGCCGGCGTGGCGGTATAGAGCTCGATGAAGGTGTGCGACATGGTGGTTCTTCCTTGAGGTTGACGGGGTTGCGGGGTTGTCGGCCAGCATCCGGCACTACCGGAGCGAGCGCAGTGCGCGTTTGCGGATGTAGGCGTTGGCGTCGCTGTGGCGCTCGTGCTGCCAACGCGTGCACAGCACGCGCAGCCACTTCGGCTGAGTCTTGCCGGCATCATTGAGCCAGTTGCCGACCGAATCCTGCACGTAGCGTTCCGGGTCGTCAGCCAGTGCTTCCAGCATCGGCAATGCATGTTCAGGGTGCTGCTTGAACAGCGCGATATGTGTGGCCCAGACACCGCGCGGACGCAGTGCTTCGCAGGCGAAGCGGCGCAGGTACGGCGAAGTTTCCTGTGTCCACGGTTGCAGGTACTCAAGCGCCTGCATCGGCGCGGCAACGATGTCCGTGCGTAGCGCCAGCCACGCCCATTCGCGCACACCGAAGTGTGGATCGTCGGCCAGCGTGCGCATCTGCTGCAGCTTCTCTGCCAACGTCGCGCGGGCATCGCTGCCGATCAGGTAGCAGGCCCAGCCGCGCACGGTGTCGGACGCATGGTCCTGCCATTGCACGGGATCGCCCTGCCCCGCCTCACGCAGCAGTTGCGCAGCCAAGGCCATGCGCAGTGTGATGCCCTTGCCTGAAGCATCCTGCATGCGTTGCAGCGCTTCCGGTGCAAGCGCAGGCGCTACCACCTGCAACAGCGCGGCGAAATCCACTGCCAGGCATTCGGCCAGATGGGTGGCGGCGACGCTGCCAGTGTTGAGGGCATGCAGCCGTTCCGCCGCAATCGCCGGGCTCATGCTGCAGGCTCTCGTCCGGCATCGGTGTGCTGCCAGACCTTATGCAGCAATCGCGACAGGTGCTGCTGTTCATCGGAGTCCAGACCATTGAACAGGCCACCGATCCACTGCGTGTGCTGGTCGAACAGCGTCTCGGCCAAGCGCTTACCCGGTCCCGTCAGTACGATCTGCAGGCGGCGGCCATCCTCGGCATCGCAGCGACGCTGCAGCAGTCCTTCGCGCTGCAGGCCATCCAACAGGCCACTGATGGTGGCGCGGGTCACGCCTGCGCGCTCGGCCAGCACGTGGGGCGGCAACGTGCCGCCGGCCCCATGCAACAGGAACAGCACGATGAAGCGACCCTCACTGAGCCCGTGTGGTGCCAGCCGGGCGGCGCAGTCGCGATCGATTGTCGAGGACAGCGACAGCAACTGGAAGCACAGATGCAGCTGGGCGACATTGGCGTGGCCGCGCCGCCGGGCCTCGTCCAGAAGGGCGCCATGCTTTGCCTCTAGCATCATGATTTCCGTTCTGTTTAGGCGCCTAATCATATTCACGCCACAACAGAGTGCAAGACTGGCCGGGCCAGCCGCCGATCCACGCAGGGCGCGCTCCTGGCACAAGGGGTGGAAGCAGCCGAAGCTGCGGTAGCATCGCGCCACGTCCCGCCAGGAGGTCCACGCATGCGCCGTGTTGCCCTGTTGTTGCTGACGCTGTTCCCGCTGGCCGTGCTGGCCGCGCCGCCCCCGGTACCCACGCCGGCCCACATCGATGCCGAAGCCCAGCGCCTGATGCATGCCGCCCACGCGCGCGGCATGGCGCTGGCGGTGATCGATGGCGGCAAGGTGGTGCATGTGGCCGCCTACGGTGAACGCAACGCCGCAGGCGAGCCGCTGCGCACCGACACCGTGATGTACGCTGCGTCACTGACCAAGATGGCTTTCGGCCACCTGGTCGCACAGCTGGCGCAGGACGCGCGGATCGATCTGGATGCCAGCATCGCTACCGCTCTGGACAAACCGCTGCCGGACTATCCACCGGAACCGAAGAAGTACGCCGACTACAGTGTGCTGGCCGGAGATGCCCGCTGGCGCCAGCTCACCCCACGCCTGCTGCTCAACCATTCCAGTGGCTTTGCCAACTTCGGCTTTCTGGAGCCCGATGGGCGCCTGAAGTTCCACTTCGATCCGGGTAGTCGATATGGGTATTCCGGAGAAGGACTGATCCTGTTGCAGTTCGTGATCGAACGCGGGCGGCTGGGCGAGGATGTGGGTGCGTTGATGCAGCAGCGCGTGTTCGATCGCTTCGGCATGGCGCGCACCAGCATGCTGTGGCGCGCGGATTTCGCCGGCAACCTGGCCGCTGGCTGGACCGCCGAAGGCAATACAGAGCCGCACGATGAACGCAGCCGCGTGCGTGCGGCTGGTTCGATGGATACCACCATCGCCGATATGGCCCGTTTCGCCGCTGGCTACGTGCGCGGCGATGGATTGTCAGCGGCGATGCGCAGGGAGCTGGTGCGGCCGCAGCTGCAGATCACCACCGCCAGCCAGTTCCCCACCCTGCAGCCGGAGCTGCCGAAGGCGCAGCAGCGCAAGGACCTGGCGGCTGGCCTGGGCGTGGTGACGTTTCTCGGCCCGCAGGGCGCAGGCTTCTACAAGGGCGGCCACGACGATACGGTGGGCAATACGCTGGTATGCATGGAGCAGCACCAGCGCTGCGTGGTGATCCTGGGCAACGATGTGCGGGCAGAGGCGGCCTTCCCGGCCTTGGTGGCGTTCGTGCTGGGCGACACCGGCGTGCCGTGGCAGTGGGAGTACGGCGCGGCGAAGGCGTTTGTCAGATGATCGAAGCGTTACCGTTGCACACAGGTCCCGCAGTCGTGCAGCATGCAGACACGGATGCAATGCAGGAGACAGGATGAATCGCCCAGAGATCGATGCCATTGCCGAAGCGGTGTTGAAGCCGGGTGCACGACGTCTGTGCATCGCTGCACGCCATCGCCAGGCGGCACATCGGCAGCGACGTCAGCGGGTGGGAGCTGGCGCCAGTCTGATCGGCATGGCGGCGGGCCTGCTGCTTGCGCCGATCACGGAGCTGCCGTGGGTGCAGGGCATGATCGCGGGAGGCGCGCTGGCCCTGCTGGTGGCCCACCTGTGGCTGCAGCGGCGCGAGGGCCGCGCGTAGATCCCCGCCTGGGAGCGGCATCCACGCATGGCGTGGATCTACTTTGATTCCGACCGGCCACAAAAAAACCCCGCCTTCCGGCGGGGTTTTTCATTGCAGGGTGACAGCGGGGACTTAGAAGTCCATGCCGCCCATGCCACCCATGCCGCCCATGCCACCGGCGCCGCCCATGGCCGGCTCGTCCTTCTTCGGAGCTTCGGCCACCATGGCTTCGGTGGTGATCATCAGGCCAGCGATCGAGGCGGCGTTCTGCAGCGCCGAACGGGTCACCTTGGTCGGGTCCAGGATGCCGAACTGCAGCATGTCGCCGAACTCGCCGGTGGCCGCGTTGTAGCCGAAGCTGCCGGTGCCTTCCTTGACCTTGTTGATGATGACCGACGGCTCGTCACCGGCGTTGGCAACGATCTCGCGCAGCGGGGCTTCCATCGCACGCAGGGCAATCTGGATGCCGTGGTTCTGGTCTTCGTTGGCGCCCTTCAGACCGGCCAGCGCGGTGATCGCGCGGACCAGGGCAACACCGCCGCCCGGGACCACGCCTTCTTCAACGGCTGCACGGGTGGCGTGCAGGGCGTCGTCGACGCGGTCCTTCTTTTCCTTCATCTCGATTTCGGTCGAGGCGCCGACCTTGATCACGGCAACACCGCCGGCCAGCTTGGCCACGCGTTCCTGCAGCTTCTCGCGGTCGTAATCGGAGGAGGTGTCCTGGATCTGGGTCTTGATCTGCGCCACACGGGCATCAACGTTGGCCTTGTCGCCGACGCCGTCGATGATGGTGGTGTTCTCCTTGGAGACCTGCACCTTCTTGGCGCGGCCCAGGTCCTTGATGGTGGCCTTTTCCAGCGACAGGCCGACTTCTTCGGAGATCACGGTGCCGCCGGTCAGCACGGCCATGTCTTCCAGCATCGCCTTGCGACGGTCGCCGAAGCCCGGGGCCTTGACGGCCACGACCTTGACGATGCCACGGATGGTGTTGACCACCAGGGTCGCCAGCGCTTCGCCTTCGACTTCCTCGGCCACGATCAGCAGCGGCTTGCCGGCCTTGGCGACGCCTTCCAGCACCGGCAGCAGGTCGCGGACGTTGGAGATCTTCTTGTCGTGCAGCAGGATGAACGGGTCATCCAGGTCAGCGGTCTGCGACTGCTGGTTGTTGATGAAGTACGGGGACAGGTAGCCGCGGTCGAACTGCATGCCCTTGACCACGTCCAGCTCGTTGTCCAGGCCCGAGCCTTCTTCAACGGTGATGACGCCTTCCTTGCCGACTTCCTTCATCGCGTCAGCGATGATCTGGCCGATCGACTCGTCCGAGTTGGCCGAGATGGTACCGACCTGGGCAATCGCCTTGTCGTCGGCGGTCGGCTTGGAGATGTTCTTCAGCTCGGCGACGGCGGCCGACACGGCCTTGTCGATACCGCGCTTGAGGTCCATCGGGTTCATGCCGGCGGCCACGGCCTTGGCGCCTTCGCGGATCAGGGCCTGGGCCAGCACGGTGGCGGTGGTGGTGCCGTCGCCGGCGTCGTCGTTGGTGCGCGAAGCAACTTCCTTCACCATCTGCGCGCCCATGTTCTCGAACTTGTCAGCCAGTTCGATTTCCTTGGCGACGGAGACGCCGTCCTTGGTGATGGTCGGGGCGCCGAAGCTCTTTTCCAGCACGACGTTGCGGCCCTTCGGGCCCAGGGTGGCCTTGACGGCATTGGCGAGAACGTTGACGCCGCGCACCATGCGCGAACGGGCATCTTCACCGAAACGGATATCCTTGGCAGCCATGTGCAGTTACCTCATCTGGTAGCGCCGGGCCATGCCCGGCGGCTGGGTGTTGGAATCAGGGGATGGAACAGGTCGCGCCGGGGCTCAGCCGATGACGGCGAGCACGTCGTCCTCGCGCAGGACCTTGTATTCGACGCCTTCGCTCTTGTACGAGCTGCCGGCGTACTGGCCGTAGATGACCTTGTCGCCGACCTTCAGCGACGGCGCGCGCACGTTGCCGTTGTCCAGCGGCTTGCCCGGGCCGACGGCCACGACCTCACCCTTGGTGGACTTTTCCTTGGCCGAGTCGGGGATGACGATGCCACCGGCGGAGATTTCGTCGGCTTCGATCGGCTTGACCACAACGCGGTCGTGCAGCGGCTTGATGCTCATAGGAGACCTCTTAAGTGATTGATTGGTCTAAAAAAGTCCGGCGATGTTAGCACTCGCCCCAGGCGAGTGCCAGAACCGCACGTGAAGAAACCCGACAACGTCGGGAGCAGGGCAGAGATGGAGCCCCGCCGCCGCCTTTCAAGGGCGGAATGAAAAAATTTTTCCACCCGCGCGCCTCGGCCAGGGCGTCGGTCCAGATCAATTTCGGTGACAAGCGTCGCACTGTCAGACATCTGACGTTCATTTACGACAAAGTGTCACTGGATCGGCCTTAGGCTCGGTCCGGCATTCCCAATCACAAGGAGGAGTCGATGCGATTGCTGTCCCCGCTTGCCGCAGCCTGCCTGCTGGCGCTGGCCGCTGCGCCGGCCCAGGCCGAGGTCTTCATCAACGAACTGCACTACGACGACAGCACCGCCGCCGGTGACGTCGGCGAAGCGATAGAGGTCGTAGCCACTGCCGGTGAGGACCTGTCCGGCTACCGCCTGTACCTCTACAACGGCAGCAATCCGTCCGCCGCCACCGTCTATGCCAACAACCCGGTCCCGGCCGGCACCGCCGCCGGCTGCGGCAGCGCCACCATCGCCGTGGTCAGTTACCCGACCAACGGGATCCAGAACGGCCCGACCGACGGCATCGCCCTGGTCGATGCCAGTGGCAAAGTGGTCCAGTTCCTCAGCTATGAGGGCGCCATCACCGCCTCCGGTGGCCCCGCCGCCGGCATGACCAGCCAGAACATCCCGGTAGCCGAGACCAACAGCACCGCGCCGGGCACCTCGTTGCAGCTGACCGGCAGCGGCAGCCAGTACACCCACTTCACCTGGGCCGAATCGGCCGGCCAGACCTTCGGCAGCTGCAACAACGGCCAGACTTTCAGCGGCGGTGGCACGCCAGGCCCGAACACGCCGCCGTCGGTGTCCACCACCACCCCGGCGCAGGGCAGCAGCACCTTCCCGGCTGCGGCCGATCTGGAAGTGGTGTTCAGCGAAACCGTGAACCTGGCCAGCGGCGCGTTCGCGCTGAGCTGCGGCACCTCCGGCAGCGTGCCGCTGACCTTCCCGGCCAGCGGCCGCAGCGTGAAGCTGTCCACCAACACCGCGCTGGTGGCCGGTGAAGCCTGCCGCTTCGACATCCGCGCCGCGCGCATCACCGACCTGCAGGGCGCACACCCGGCCGCCGACAGCCGCATCGCCTTCACCGTGGCCAGCACCGGCGGCAATCCGGACCCGGGCAACCCGGGCGTGCCGGCCGGCTACTACTCCAGGGTCAACACCAGCAGCCCCAGCCAGCTGCGCTGCTCGCTGCACGCCACCATCAAGGGCCATACCGCCTACCCGTACAGCGGCTCGGGCACCAATACCTGGACCATCCTGGAAATCGCCGACGAGGATCCGAACAACCCGAACCGCATCCTCGATGCCTACCGCAACCGCAGCTACGCCAAGGTCAGTGATCGTGCGGGCACCGGCAGCGGCCTGACCTACAACCGCGAGCACACCTGGCCGAACTCGCTGGGCTTTGCCACCACCACCGGCGACAAGGGCCTGCCGTACGCCCCGTATACCGACACCCACATGCTGTACCTGACCGACGCGCAGTGGAACGCCGATCGTGGCAACAAGCCGTTCGGCAAGTGCGACGCCAGCTGCGGCGAGCGCGCCACCGAGGCCAACAACGGCCAGGGTGGCGGCAGCGGTGGCTATCCGGGCAACTCCAACTGGGTGCGCACGCCGGACGGCAACACCGGCACCTTCGAGGTGTGGGGCAAGCGCAAGGGCGACATGGCGCGTGCGGTGATGTACATGGCGATCCGCTACGAGGGCGGCAAGGATGCGGCGACCGGCCAGTCCGAGCCGGACCTGGAGCTGACCGACGACCGCAGCAAGATCGTCAAGACCAGCAGCTCACCGGCCTACATGGGCCTGCTGTCGACCCTGATCGACTGGCACCTGTCCGACCCGCCGGATGATGCCGAGCGTGCGCGCAATGACGTGGTCTACAGCTTCCAGGGCAACCGCAACCCGTTCATCGACCACCCCGAGTGGGCCACCCCGGCCCTGTTCACCTCGGCCAAGCCGGCCACCTGCCAGCTGGCCAACTGACCGCGCAACGCAGCGGTCCACGGCCGCCGCCGGGCCCTGGCCCGGTGGCGGCCCTATACTCGATGGTCATGTCGACCGTCGATCCCGTCCTGCTGCTGTTGACCACCTGCCCGGACCGGGCCAGTGCCGAGCGCATCGCGCACGCGCTGGTCGGCGAGCGCCTGGCCGCGTGCGTGACCCGCCTCGATGGCGCGCAGTCGACCTACCGCTGGCAGGGCGAGGTGACCACCGACGCCGAGCTGCAGCTGCTGGTGAAAACCACCGCGAGCCGCGTCGATGACGCAATCGCCCGGATCGTCGAACTGCATCCGTATGAACTCCCGGAGTGCATCGCGGTCGAAACCCGGGCCGGCCTGCCGGCGTATCTGGATTGGATCCGGGCACAGACCCGGGAGGACACTGATTGAAGACTCTGTTTGCGCGTGGCGCTGCCTTGTGCGCCCTGTTGTGCCTTTCGCTGCCCGCCTTCGCCCTGGATGAGAAAGACCTGCTGCCGGTGGACCAGGCGTTCGCATTGACCGCCACTGCCCCCGAACGTGGCCAGGTGCAGCTGCAGTTCAAGATCGCGCCAGGCTATTACCTGTATCGCCACCGCACCAGCGTCAAAGCCGACCCGGCCTTCAATGCCGGCGCGCTGCAGATGCCCAAGGGCGACAAGCACCACGACGATTTCTTCGGCGAGGTCGAGACCTATCGCGAGCGCCTGCTGGCCACCCTGCCCGGCACGCCGACCGACGCTGCCGGCACCATCAGCCTGGAAGTGCGTTATCAGGGCTGCGCCGATGCCGGTGTCTGCTACCCGCCGCAGAAGCGCGTGGTGCAGGTCACCCTGCCGGGCGCCGGTGCGGCGGCGGCGGTGCCTGCCGCGCGTGCCGGTGCGGCCAGCCCGTTCAATAACCCGCTGGCCGGTGCCGGCAACAGCGGTGGCCTGCGCCTGCCGGGCGCGGCCAACAACAGCCAGGCCCTGCCGCTGCCGTCGGAACAGGCGTTCGGCTTCGATGCCATCGCCAGCGACGGCAACACGCTGCTGCTGCGCTTCAGCCCAGCGCCCGGCTATTACCTGTATCGCGACCGCACCTCGCTGAAGCTGGAAGGCAGCGCCGGCGTGCTGGCCGGCAAGCCGCGCTGGCCAGCCGCGCAATCGCATCGCGACGAGCACTTCGGCGATGTCTCGGTCTACTTCAACCAGGTGGAAGTACCGCTGCCGCTGCGCCGCGCTGTCACTGATGCCGTCGACAGCACCCTGGTGGTGACCTTCCAGGGCTGCCAGACCGATGGCATCTGCTACCCGCCGATGACCCGCCGGGTGAAGCTGTCGATTCCGGCCGGCAAGGTCAGCGCCAGCGCCGACCAGGCGCCAGCGCGCAATGACGTGATCAACCCGCTGCCTGCTGCCAACGGTGCACCGCGCGAAGCCGCCAACGGCGCCCCGCTGCGCCTGCTGCCAACCGTGCCCAACACGGATGCAGCGGCACCGGCCGCCGCAGGTGGCGCCACCGCCAGCAGTGAATTCGCCACCGATGCACAGGGCGACAATGCGCTGCGCACGCGTCCGCCGGTGACGACGCCGAATCCTGATCGTTCGTTCGTCTGGGTCCTGCTGCTGGCGCTGGCCGGTGGCCTGGTACTGAACCTGATGCCCTGCGTGCTGCCGATCCTCTCGCTGAAGGTGCTGAGCCTGGCGCAGAGCGGCGAAAGCGCGCAGCGCGCGCGCAGCCACGCGCTCTGGTACACGCTGGGCGTGCTGGTCGCGTTCGCCGTGATCGGCGCGTTGATGGTCGGCCTGCGCGCGATCGGCAATGCCGTCGGCATCGGCTTCCAGCTGCAGCACCCGGGTGTGGTGGCGGCGCTGGCCTACATCATGTTCGCGGTAGGCCTGAGCCTGTCCGGCGTGTTCACCCTGGGCGGCGGCATCGGCAATCTGGGCCAGTCGCTGGCCAGCCGCAGCGGCCCGGCCGGTGACTTCTTCACCGGTGCGCTGGCCTGCGTGGTCGGCAGTGCCTGCGTCGGCCCGTTCATGGGTGGCGCGATCGCCTACGCGTTCATTGCCCCGCCGCTGAAGGCGATGACCGTGTTCCTGTTCCTCGGCCTGGGCCTGGCGCTGCCGTTCCTGCTGATCGGGTTCGTGCCGGCGCTCGCACGCCGCCTGCCCAAGCCGGGCCCGTGGATGGAAACGCTCAAGCACGTGCTGGCCTTCCCGATGTATGCCACCGCGCTGTGGCTGCTGTGGGTGCTGGGCAAGCAGCGTGGCGTGGATGGCATGGCGCTGGTGCTGGGTGGCCTGCTGCTGCTGGCGTTCGGCCTGTGGCTGTTCGAGCGCAACCGCTGGACCGGCTCGCGTGCGGTGACACTGCTGGGCGTACTGCTGGCGATCGGCGCGCTGGTGCCGGCCTGGGGTGTGACCCAGCTCGCACCGCCGGCGCGGGCCGCACAGGCCGCCAGCGACAACGTGGTCGAGTATTCACCGCAGTTGCTGGACCGCCTGCGCGCCGACAACCGGGTGGTGTTCGTCAACATGACCGCCGACTGGTGCGTAAGCTGCAAGGCCAACGAGCGCGCCGTGCTGTCGCGGCCGGAATTCAAGGAACTGCTCAAGCGCACCAACGCGGTGTACATGCGCGGCGACTACACCAATGTCGACCCGCAGATCACCACGTTCCTGGAAGAGCACAAGGCCGTGGGCGTGCCACTGTACGTGGTGTACGGCCCCGGCGCGCCGCCGACCGTGCTGCCGACCCTGCTGACCCAGGCGGTGGTGGAGGAAGCGCTGCTGCGCACCGCACGATGAAGTGGCAACGGCCAGCGCTGCTGTGGACAGCGGTGCTGGCGGCCGGCCTTGGCCTGTGGGCCGGCCATCGATTGACACCGGCGCCGGTGGCGCCTGAGGCCGTGCCGGGAGCGCCTGCTGTGGCGGCTGCCGCACCCACCCTGCAGGTCGGCGACAGCCTGCCCGCACTGTCGCTGCCGGATCTTGAAGGCCGGCCGCTGGACCTGCGCCAGCACGCTGGCGGTCGCCCGCTGTTGATCAATGTCTGGGCCAGCTGGTGCGCGCCCTGCGTTGAAGAAATGCCCGAACTGGCGCGTTTCGCACATGTCCAGGGCGAGCACGGTGTGCAGGTGCTGGGACTGGCGCTGGATACGCCGGAGGACGTGCGCCGTTTCCTGCAGCGGGTACCGGTGGATTACCCGATCGTGATCGAGACCCCGGGGCCGCGCGATGCCAGCGTGCAGCTTGGCAATACACAGGGCCTGCTGCCCTACAGCGTGCTGTTCGATGCACAGGGGCGGCTGGTGAAGGCGAAGCTGGGACCGTTCGCCCACGGCGAGATCGACAGCTGGGTGAAGTGAGGGTGTTTTTTTGCAGGGCTTGCAGCCCTGCACCCTGCTCAATGCAACGGCAACGGCAACGGCCAGAGCCAAAGCCAAAGCGGGCTTTCCGTGGGATGGCGGGGTGGGTCCGGTTGAGGGGGCGTGAGCCGCATGGGCCCGAGGCATGCCTCGGGCGGGTTGGGCAGGACGCCCAACCCTGGTCTTGCCGTGTGTGCAGGACAGCGCACACGAGCAAGCGGCGACCGAGCTTACATGGACGTACTTGCAGCGTCCCCCTCAACCGGACCCACCCCGCCAACCCACGGAAAGCCAGCTTTTGACGTTGACGTTGCTCCGGCTTGTAGCGGGTGCAGGGCTGCAAAGCCCTGCAACAAGACCCTCCTTGACCGTAGCCCGTCCGCCACGGAGAATTCCGCGATTAATTCTCATTTGCTGTTGCGCAGGATGCGGGCGGCAGCCTTCGGGGCCCCCTCCTTCGATGTTCAAGAATGTCCTGTTCCAACTGCACTGGCTGCTGGGCATCACCGCCGGCGCCGTACTGGCCGTGATGGGCCTCAGCGGCGCCGTGCTGTCCTTCGAGGATGAGCTGCTGCGAGCGGCCAACCCCGGCTTCGCCGAGATCGCTGAACACCATGCTGATGGCCAGCTTCCGCTCGAACTCAGCGAACTGGCAACGCTGCTGCAGGCCGGCGGTGATCGCCCCCTACAGCGCCTGCGCGTGGATGCCACCGGCCAGCGACCGTCGGTGGCGCGCTTTGCTGGCGGCAAGGAACACTGGGTGTACTTCGACCCCTACAGCGGTGAGCGCTTCAGCGCCCTGCGCGGGCAGGCGCTCTTTGACTTCGTCGAGGACCTGCATCGGCATCTTGCCGCCGGTGAGCGCGGCAAATGGATCACCGGCAGCTGCGCCATCGCCCTGGTGTTCTTCACCTTGTCCGGGCTCTACCTGCGCTGGCCACGACGCTGGTGGCACTGGCGCAGCTGGCTGGCAGTGGAGTGGAAGCGCAGTGGACGCGGCTTCCTGTGGAGCCTGCACTCCGTGGCCGGCACCTGGGTGCTGTTGATCTACCTGATGAGTGCGCTGACCGGCCTGTGGTGGTCCTTCGACTGGTACCGCAGCGCCGCCAACACCCTGCTGGGCGTCGCACCGGCCGCCAAACACAAGGTCGCCGCCGACGCCGCCCTGGACCTGGAGCGCATCGAAGCCACGCTGTATGCGCTGCCCGGCGTGCGCACCGGCTACATCGACCTGCGTCTGCCGGAGAAACCGGGGCAGGTACTGAATGTGCGCGTGATGGCCGGTGACCCGTCGCAGCGCGGTGGGCGGCATGACCGCGCGCACGATCTGCTGCAGCTGGATCCGGCCAGCGGGGCCATCCTCGATTCACGCCCCTACGCGCGCCAGGGCACCGGAGGACAGCTGGCCACCAGCGTGTTCGCATTGCACTCGGGCAGTTACTTCGGCATGCCCGGGCGGGTGGTGGTGATGCTCAGCAGCCTGGGCATGAGCCTGTTCTTCATCACTGGCTGGCTGCTGTACCTGGACCGGCGCCGCAGCCAGTGCGCTGCGCGCGGGCTGCGCAAGTCGCTGCCAGCAACACCTGCAGATGGCAATGGCACGCCGTGGCTGGTGGTGCATGCCAGCCAGAGCGGACTGGGCGAACAACTCGCATGGCGCGCTGCCGCGCAGCTGCAAGCATCCGGCCATGCAGTGCAGGTTCTGCCGCTGGCCCGCGTCGATGCCGCGCGGCTGGCACGCACCGCACAGGCATTGTTCGTGCTGAGCACCTTTGGTGATGGCGAACCTCCGGATGCGGCGCGGGGCGCTGCGCGACGGCTGCTGGCACAAGCGCCGGATCTGTCGGGCCTGCAGTTCGGCCTGCTCGCCCTGGGTGACCGCCAGTACCCGCATTACTGCGGCTTTGGCCGCCAATTCGATGGCTGGCTGCTGGGCAACGGGGCACGTGCGCTGTTCGAGCGCATCGATGTCGATGCCGCTGCGATACCGGCGCTGCGCCAGTGGCAGCAACATCTCGGCGCGCTGACCGGCATCGCCACCGATGACAGCGTGTTGCCGACCGCGACGCAGATGCACGAGTGGCGCCTGCTCGGCCGTGACCGCCTCAATCCAGGCAGCGTGGGCGGCGCCATCTGGCACATCCGTCTTGCGCCACCGGCCGATGTGCAGTGGCAGGCGGGCGACATCCTGCACATCGCGCCCCGCCACAACGCGCGGCACGCCGTTGCGGTGCTGAAGGCACATGGGCTGGATCCCCAGCAGCCGCTGCTGATTGACGGCCAGCCGCGCACGCTGTTGGCGCTGGCCAGCGAGCGCGAGCTGCCCGATGCCGATGCTGCGCTGGCGGTGCAGGATGCCTGCCTCTGGCTGGCAGGGCTGCCACTGCTGCCGGGGCGCGAGTACTCCATCGCATCCTGTACGGATGACGATGCGGTCGAACTGGTGGTACGGCTGGTCCATGACGAAACCGGACGCACCGGCCTGGGTTCGGGCTGGCTGTCGCTGCATGCGCCGGTCGGTGCCAGCATCGTGGCCCGTGTGCACCGCAACCCCGGTTTCCATCGCGTTGGCGGTGCGCCAATGGTGCTGATTGGCAATGGCACCGGCATCGCGGGCCTGCGCAGCCTGCTGCGCGAAGCCGCGCATGCAGGTGAGCACGGGCACTGGCTGCTGTTCGGCGAACGCCAGCGCGCGCACGACTTCCTGTTCGCCGATGAGATCGAAGCGTGGCAGGGCGATGGCCATCTCGCGCGGGTGGACCTGGCGTTCTCGCGCGATGGTAAGGGCGGCTATGTGCAGGATCGCCTGCGTGCAGCAGCCGATGCCCTGCGCGACTGGATGCAGCGCGGTGCGGTCATCCACGTCTGCGGTTCGCTGCTGGGCATGGCCGAAGGTGTGGACCAGGTGCTGCGCGAAGCACTGGGTGATGAAGCAGTGGAAACGCTGCTGGAGACCGGGCGCTACCGTCGCGACGTGTATTGAGCCACAAGGGTAGTACCGGTCGCCGGCCGGCATGATCAGGGCGTGCCGGCCAGCGGCCGGCACTACCAGAGCAGGATCAGGCCGCAGCGCGCGCCTGTGGCATCGACTGCAACTGGAACGCGCCCACCGCTTCGGCCAGCGCGTGTACCTGCGCCTGCATCTGCGCGGTGGAGGCACCAGCCTCTTCCACCAGGCTGGCGTTGCGCTGGGTGCTGGCTTCCATCTGCACGATGGTCTGCTTCACCTGCGCGATGCCGGCATGCTGGTCCTGCGATGCACTGCGGATACCGGCCAGCAGCTCGGCCAGCTGCTGCACGCTGCCAACGATCTCGCCCATCGTGATGCCCGCCTGCTCGGCCTGCTGGTTGCCCTGGCCAACACGCGCCACCGAATCCTCGATCAGTCCTTTGATCTGCTTGGCCGCTTCGGCACTGCGCTGGGCCAGCAGGCGCACTTCCGCAGCCACCACGGCGAAGCTGCGGCCCTGCTCACCTGCGCGCGCGGCTTCCACCGCGGCATTCAGCGCGAGGATGTTGGTCTGGAAAGCGATGCCATCGATCAGCTGGGTGATGTCGCCGATCCGCCGCGAGGCCTCGCTGATGCCATGCATGGTTGCGACCACCTGGCCGACGGCCTCGCCACCACGCTGGGCCACCGCGGCCGCCCCCTGCACCAAGGCATCGGCGCGGCCCGCGGCATCGGCATTGCGGCCAACGGTGTCGGTCAACTCGTGCATCGACGCTGCCGTCTCTTCCAGGTTGGCCGCCTGCTGTTCGGTACGCTGCGACAGATCATGGTGACCGGCAACGATCTCACCCACACCGGTGTCGAGGCTGGACGTCGCCTGCTGGATGCGGGTGACGATGCGGCCCAGTTGCGCGACCGTGGCGTTGGCATCGTCGCGCATGCGTGCGAACACGCCCTGCAGCTCACCTTCCATGCGCACGCTGAGGTCACCACGGGCCAGCGCCGCCAGAAGCGCCTGCAGATCGCCGAGGTTGGTCTCGAAGGTCGCCAGCAGGCGGTTGATGCTGGTCGACAACGTGCGCACGAAGCCCTGTTTTCCCTCCAGCGCGATGCGGCCGTGCAGGTCGCCATGTGCGGCGGCGTCGACCAGTGCTGCCACTTCGGTTTCCAGCAGCGTTTCCAGCGCGCGGCTGCGCCACTCCACTGCCACGCCGAGGAAATGCCCTTCGTCGGTGATGGCATTGGCGATCAGCTGGTAGCGCACGCCGGCATGGCCGATCTCGCGCTCCTCGCGCTGGCGTACGCCGGCCAGGCTGGCCAACGCCGGATGCAGGCGTACCGCGTCGCTGCCCACCAGCGCTTCGTTCGGCAGTTCAAGCAGCTGCAGCAATGCCGGGTTGGCGTAGGCGACCTGCCCTTCCGCATCGATCACCATCAGGCCGGTCTGCGCGCTATCCAATGCCTGGCGCACGCGGGTGTTGCCGCGGGCCACCGCACGCTCGATCTCGATGCGCGCGCGCAGGCGCTGCTGCATGTCGACCAGGCGCTGGGCCAGTTGGCCGATCTCGTCGTTGGCGTTGTAGACGCGCAGGGTGGTGTCGAGGCGGTCGTCGGCGATGTCGCTGGCGAAGCGCAGGGTGTCCTGGATCGGCCGGCGCACCGCACGCAGCACCAGCACCAGGCTGGTGATCAGCACGCCGGCCACCAGCAGCAGGGTCAGTGCGAACAGCACGCTCATGGTGCGCGCGCCGGCCTGCTGGCGTGCCTGCGCCCTGGCCAGCGCCGCCACCTGCGCCCGTTGGAATGCGGCCAGTGCAGGCGCTACGTCCGCAGCGGCACCCAGCAGCGACTGCGCTTCCACATCCAGGCCGACACGGGCAGCGGCATACCCCAGCAATGCGGCCTGATACGCCTCCATCCCGGTGCGTAGGGTGTCCTGCACATCCGCAGGCAGGCCCGCCAGCGCGAGGTCGAACGGCAGCTTCTCCTCGCTGGCGCGGTCGGCGTGGGTGGAATCACCGTCGAGCAGCAGCAGTGCCTCCTGCCTTCGCATCTTCTGCAGGCACAGCGCCAGCGCGGGCCGTTGCTGCACATCCACCTGCGCCTGCAGAGTGTCGGCGGCCTGCTGCAGCTGCGCAGCGAGGCCGGCATCACCACGGCCCATCTCGTCGACCCGTTCGAACAGGGCGGCCACACCCTGCGAGAACGCGTCGGCGGCTTCGGTCAGCGCCTGCAGAGCCTTGCGCCGGCCAGCATCCATCGGCATCGCGCGCAGCGCCTGCAGATCGGTCTGCAACGCCTTCTGCGTGGCCAACAGCTGCGCGCGGTCGGCATCATCGAAACTGCGTGCGTACTGGGCCTGGAGGCGACGCGCTTCGGCCACCCGCGTGGACAGACTGGCAGCCAGATCGCTGCCGCGCTGGTAGCTGGCCTGGCTGCGCGCAGCCAGTGCGTTGGCATGGCCAGTCCAGGCGTAGACAGCAGCGATCGCCACCAGGCCCAGGCCGCAGATCCACAGTGTGGCCTTGAGCTTGTTGGCCACGCTGAGCCGATGTGGCTGCAGCCAGCGCAGCAGCCCGGGGGACGCCGAGTGCAACGCAGCAAGGCGCGTGCGCAGGGACCGGAGGTGGGAGACAACGGCCGACATGACAGACTCCAGGCGAAAAGACGCATCTGTATCGGCCTGACTCAGGACAACTTTAGGGCGCTCCTGGTCCACTCCCACCGATTGCTGGCGGACGCGGCCTTTGTACCCGGCACAGGCGACAGGGGGATGACACCCGCGCAATGCTTGACCTCAACCCCGGTTGGGGGAGCACAGTAGATCTCCCTCCCCCGTCCGGCGCGCGCATGACGACGCTCGATGTCCCCCGCTACCTGCAACGCCTGCAGCTGGATGCACCGCCACCGCTGACGCTGGCGGGCCTGACCCTGCTGCAGCAGCGCCACAACGCACTGCTGCCGTTCGAAACCCTCAGCTGCCTGCTGCGCGATGCAGTACCGATCGACCTGGACAGCGTGCAGCGCAAGCTGCTCGACGACCGTCGTGGCGGCTACTGCTTCGAACTCAATGGCGGCCTGCTGGCACTGCTGCAGGCGCTGGGCTTCGATGCACAGCCGTTGAGCGCGCGCGTGCTGCTGGCCGCCCAGGACGGCGAACTGACCGCACGCACCCACCTGCTGCTGCGCGTGCAGGTGGACGGCGATGACTGGCTGGTGGATGCCGGTTTCGGCAGCCTGACCCCGACCGTGCCGCTGCGCCTGCATGATCCGCAGCCACAGGCCACGCCGCACGAGCGCTACCTGCTGCGCCGACTGCCTGGCAACGGTGATTTCGTGCTGTCGGCCGAGTCCCACGATGGCTGGCGGGCGATGTATCGGTTCGACCTGCAGGCGCCGGCACCAATCGACAACGTGGTGGGCAACTGGTACGTATGCACCCATCCCGATTCCAGCTTCCCCGGCCAGCTGCGCGCATCGCTGACCGGGCCGGCCTGGCGCCGCACGATCGGCAGCGGCAACTACACCGAGTACTGCCCCGGGCAGGCACCGGACAAGCGTCCGCTGCACGATGTGGGCGACGTGCGCGAGGTACTGCAGCAACGCTTCGGCATGCAGTTGCCCGAAGACCCGCGGCTTGACCCGGCGATCAATGACTGGCTGCAGCGCTCGCGCGCCGCAACCTTGTAGCGCCGAGCCCATGCTCGGCTGAGCTTGGGCTGCTGGGTCAACAGCAGCCGAGCATGGGCTCGGCTCTACGCAACCGCGCGCGCCTGCAGCGCAATACGGTTGCCTTCACTGTCGAAGATCTCGGCCACGCGCCAGTCGCCCGCGTCGGCCGGTCCGAAGCGCAGCGCAGCGCCCGCTTGCAGTGCACGCTCCAGGCTCACCTCCAGGTCATCGACGCCGATGTAGATGCGCGCACCGTGGACGGAGGGCAGATAGTCGGCCCCCCGCACCAGCGCCATGCTGGCACCGGCGGCCTCATCGGAAAACGGCAGGTAGGCCATCCGGCAGTCGTGCTGCAGGATCGGTTCGTCCACCGCCACCTGCAGCCAGTGCTGGTAGAACGTGATGGCCCGGGCCAGGTCAGTGACCGGTATCTCGACGTGCAGGATGGGGTTCATGTCCGCAGCATAACCGGACACTGGTAGCCCCTTGCAGGGCAGCAATGGCATGCTGGGAGCGCCCTCAGCGCGGAGTCCTGCATGTCCCTGTCCGACCATCGACGTACGCTGGCACCGCACGGCTTCCTGCGCGTGGCGATCAACCTGGGCAACCCTGTGCTGGCACAGGGCGATGCGCGCTCACCGCGCGGTCCATCACTGGAACTGGCGACCGCGTTGGCGCAACGGATGGGCGTGCAGGCCCGCTTCACCTGCCACGACGCCGCAGCCTCGGTGGTTGCCGCGGCCGCCGAAGATGCCTGGGATCTGGCCTTCCTGGCGATCGATCCGGCGCGTGCCGACCGCATCGCCTTCAGCGCCCCCTATGTGGAGATCGAAGGCACCTACCTGGTGCGCGAGGACAGCCCTGCGCAGCAGGTGGCCGACCTCGACCGCGAGGGGCTGCGCATCGCGGTGGGCCGCGGTGCAGCCTACGACCTGTTTCTCAGCCGTGAACTGCGCCAGGCGATGATCGAGCGAGCTGAGACGTCGGCGGCGGCCATCACCCTGTTCGATCAGCAGCGCCTGGATGCCGCGGCCGGTGTGCGTCAGCCGCTGGCGGCCTGGGCGAAGGCACATCCCGGCCATCGGGTGCTGGCCGACCGTTTCACCGTGATCCAGCAGGCGGTCGCGGCGCCGGCCTCGCGCCCCGCCGATGCACTGCGGGCGCTGTTCGAGGAAGTGGAAGCGATCAAGGCGGGCCCGTTGCTGGAGGAAGCGTTCGCGCGTGGCGGGCAGGCGGTCACGCTGGTGCGGTGACTGCGGGACACATGCAGTCGAGCATGGCTCGACTCTACAAATGCGCGTCTGCCATGTGTCGCACATGCTCAGCAGCCTGCGCGTGCAACCAGTCGCGGAAGGCGAGGAAGCCGCGATGGCTGGCCGAGCGCTGCGGGTACACCAACCAATGCGGCCACGCCGTCTTCAGGCGCTGGCTGGACAGTGCGACCAGCTGGCCGGAGTCGAGCAGCAGCCTCGCCCGCGTCACTCGGCCGAGGGCCACGCCCACGCCGTCCAAAGCGGCGCGATGGTGCGCCTCCGAATCATCCAGCACCGCCACGAACCGCGCCGGCGCACTCTGCCCACTCAATGCAAACCACGCGCCCCAGGCGCCGTCCGGATCACCCAGCAGCGGCCACTGGTTCAGCGGCACGCGCTCGATCCCTCCCATGCGTTCGATCAGCGCCGGGCTGGCCATCGGCAGCAGCCATTCATCGAACAACGGTTCCACCACCAGGCCCGGCCATTGCCCGCTGCCCAGACGCAGCGCGGCGTCGAACTGGCGCTGCCGCTCGAAATCGACCAGGCGCTCGCTCGACTGCAGGTTGATCTCGATCTGTGGGTGCTCAGCCACGAAATGACCCAGGCGCGGTACCAGCCACGCCGACGCCATCGACGGCACCGCGCTGATCGTCAGCACGTGCTCGGCACGCGCCGCATAGGGCTGGAAGGCTTCGTTGATCGCATCCAGGTGCGGCCCCACCTGGTCGAGCAGGCGCTGTCCCTCCAGGGTGAGCGAGACACCCCGCGGCTGGCGGATCAGCAGCGGCTGCCCGAGCCGCTCTTCCAGTTGCCGCATCTGATGGCTGAGCGCGCTGACGGTCAGGTTCATCGACGCTGCCGCACGCGACAGGTTGCCCAGCCGGGCGGCAGCCACGAAGCCCTGCAGGGCATGGAGCGGAGCACGAGACATCAGGCTTGAAATCCTCTCACGTCACGCTTGCGGAAATGTCGCTTCTTGCCGCTTCATGCTGCCCGTATCGTGCAATCCACTCAAGTGGAGGCGCGCTCATGAACATCTTCGGCGGTTTGTTGTTCCTGCACGGCCACGTGGCCAGCGCCGAGCTGGCACGCCAGCTGGCCGGCCCGTCCACACCGGCTCCGCCGCGCGCGCCGCAACCGGCCACGCCGGTTCAGCGGCCGCGAACCCGTTGAACGCTCTTCAACCTGCATACCAGCGTTGGACGTGTTCAGGCAGCCACGGCATTGGATCGATATCCAATGCCCGACAACCGTCGAGGGTGTCCCGCAGCACACCCTCGCCGGGGCCGCCCGGCATCCGCAGGCCTTCCTCTTCCGGAAGCTGCACCGCCGCCCAGTCGTGCAGCCGGTCCATGCGCACGCGCAGCGCAGCCCGCAGCCATGCCTTCAGCGGGAAACAGCGATAGCCCTGTTCGCCCAACGCATCAACCGCGAGCAACAACGCCTGGTTGGCACCACGTACCCACTCGGTGTGGCCTCCGGCCTTGTCCTGGACCGTCATCGGCGCCGGTGCGCGGTGCGCCTTGAACGGCGAACGCAACTGCAGCTCCAGATCCCGCGCATCGCGCTCGCTTTCCGCTTCCACCAGTGCACCGGCGTCGAGGTCGAAGAACTCGAACCAGCGCCGGTGCAATGCGCTGATGCGTCCGAGCGGATCACGTGAAAAGCCGATCTTCGCGTAGTCTTCCCACGCACAGGGGAAGACATAGGCAAAGACACGACCGTCGATGCGGATATCCGATTGCATGTGCGCAGGCTGCCTCGTCAACAGCCCGGGCGCAACCGGGCGTTACCGTGTGCACTGCGGCGCTTGGGCAGTGCGGCTTCATGCAGCCGCTGCGGACTATCCTTGCTGGCTGTCGCTGTCATCACCGCCGCCATGCCCTCTGCTGCACCTGCCCCCCTACCGGCCTCGTCCATCACTCTGGAAGCTGCCACCTTTGCGGTGATTCACCAGTACAACGCGGACATCGCCAGGCAACCGGCTTCGCTGACCAAGCTGATGACCGCCTATGCGGCTTACGAATGTGTGGAAGAGCGCGGGCGTTCGTGGGACGACGAAGTCCCCATCGCCGCCGACGACGTGCATGCGGTCGCCGACGATGAAACGCGCATGGGCCTGGTGCCCGGCGAGACAATCTCCCTGGCGCGCCTGCTGGAAGGGTTGATGGTGGTTTCCGGCAATGACGCTGCATTGGCGATCGCGCGCCACCTGGACGGATCGCAGGCGGCATTCCTGGAACGCATGAACCGGCACGCACGCCAGCTCGGGCTGGGCAGCACCTGTTTTGCCAGCGTGTCGGGCATCACCACACCGCACCATGCCTCCAGCGCGCGCGACATGGCGGTGCTGGCCGCCCGCCTGTTGAACGATCATCCGCAGATCCTGGCGATCACCGCGCAGCGCGCGTTCGCCCATGGCAGCTTCAACCGCAGCAACCAGAACGCCCTGCTCGGCGAAGACGGCGTGGACGGCTTGAAGACCGGCTACACCCAGGCCGCAGGCTTCTGCCTGGCCGCCACCGCGTGCCGGCCAGTACCCGGGCGGGACCAGCCGGTACGGCTGATCACCGTGGTGCTGGGCTCTGCAAGCCGCGACGCGCGCGACGCACTGGTGCGCGACCGGCTGGCCGCGGGATTCGCCGCTCTGGCCGGCGGCTGACCGCTCGTGCGGCTCAGCGCCGCTTGACCGTCGCCACGATCAGCCGCTGCAGCTCGGCCACGGCACCGGCCTTGTCCAACGCGCCGGCAACAACACCCTCTGAAAGGGCTTCAGCCGCACCGAGGATGGCCCAGCGCCCCGCCAGCGACACCGTGCCGCCGGTTGCGAACGGGCCCAGCCAGACCTGGCAGTTGTCGATGAAATCCTGCTGGTAGCGCCGTCGCACCTCATACAGTTCCGGCGCCCCCACCAGCGCGGCGAGGATGCCTTGCACTTCGCTGCCCTGGCTGAGGACGCAGTCGATGTAACCGGAGGCGATGGCCGCCGCCCGATCGACCAGTTGCGCCCGGGCGCGGCCGATGCGCTCGTGGAAGACCACGGTCTGGCGTCCGTCATAGTCATCGTAGAGCGCCGCCAGCAAGCCATTGCGGGTCACGAAGTGATCGTAGGCCACAGGCTTGGTCACGCCCGCCGCCTCGGCCAGCCGCCCCAGCGTCAACGCTCCGGTACCTTCTCCGCGAACCAGTGCCCAGGCCACATCCAGCAACTGGCGGGTGCGTTGCTCCCGGGTCATTCGGCGGCGCGTGGGGGTGGCGTTGGCGAGCATCGGCGGAGCACGGCGATCAGCGCATCGGAACACCGATTTTACGGCCGATCGCCAGCGCGGTCTGCAGATGCGCCTCAGCGGCACCGGTATCGGCGTCCAACAGCAGGTCGGACGACAGCACGCGTGCGCCGCAATAGTCAAAGATGCCCATGTCGATCTGCGTCCTCATTGCCGCGTCGTAGCCACGACGTTCGACCATGGCTGCGTCGGCGCCGCCCAGCGCCACCAGATGCACATTCAGGCGCTGCAGCTTCTTCACCAGCCTGCCCTGCGCATCCTGTGCGTAGGCCCAGTCGTTGGTGAACACACGGTCGATCCAGCCTTTCAGCAGCGCCGGGAACGACCACCAGTACAACGGGAACACCAGCACCAGCGTATCGGTGGCATCCAGCCTCGCGTGCTCGGCAGCGACATCGGCGGGTACCGCGCCGGTGCTGCGGAACAACGCCTGGTCCTGCGGGTTGAAGCGCGGATCGAAGCCTTCGGCCATCAGGTCGGCATAGGCCACGGTGTTGCCGGTGTCGGCCGCGGCAATGGCATCACCGATGCGACGCGCCATCGCGTGGGTCAGTGAACCGGGCTCAGGGTGGGCGATGACAATGAGGCTGTGCATGGGGATCTCCAGACATCAATACCTACCAATGGTAAGTATCGATTCCGGGGAAACCAGCGCCACCGATGGGACGCTGTTTTCGCGTCCAACGTATAGTGCAGCGATGCCCTGTGGGACACCCGGACATGGATCGACGCCTGCCCCTGACGATACTGACGCTGCTGCTGTCGCTGTTGCTGCCATCCGCCTTCGCGGGTGAGCTCAGTCCCAGTGACGCGAAGGCCCTGCGCGATGATGTGCGCGCCCTGATGACTGCCTACGCCCGCGGCGATGCGGACTTCCTCATCGAGCGTACGCATCCCAGCCTCAAGCGGCTGGCCGGCGGCGATGAGGCCTTCCAGGCGATCACCCACGATGCGCTGAAGAAGCAGCACAGCGGCGGCGTGGTGGTCATCAGCGAAGATGTCGGTGTGCCGACCCGGACCTATGCGGCCGGGGAGGAAGAAGTCTGCTTCGTGCCACGCCAATCCCTGGTACGGGTGCGTGAAACCCCGATGCGCAGCACCACGTTCATGGTGGCCGTGCGCCGCGTTGGCGGTTCCGGGTGGACGTATCTGGACGGCACGGGGCTGCAGGACAATCCACGCCTGCTTCGCCAGCTGCTGCCAGCGCTGGAACCCGGCGTGATCCTGCCCAAGCGTGAGATCGAGGCGTTGTAGTCGCCGGCCCTTCCCGCCATGCAGGGCGCGGGCTACCGGAACAACGCGTTCAAGGCAGACCCGGACGCCGCCTGCTGCAGGCCATCGAAGCGTCCATCCTGCACGATCGGCTGGGTCGCCTGCATCAACCCACCCCACGCAGCTCGCGCCAGCGCACCGCCCAGGCTGACCCGCCGCACGCCGAGTGCGGCGATGTCCTGCAGGCTCAGCGGTGTCGGTCCACCCACCAGCAGGTTCACCGGCTTCGAGCCCGCGGCGGCGACCACCGCGCTGATCTGTTCGCGCGTGCTGATGCCCGGTGCATACAGCACATCGGCGCCGGCCTCGGCATAGGCGCGCAGGCGCTGCAGGGTGTCCTCCAGATCCGGCACGCCAACGAAGAAATTCTCGGCCCGCGCGACCAGCAGCACATCGCCCCCCGCGCGGTCGATGGCCGCACGTGCTGCACACAGTCGCTCGACCGCCTGCCCGATCGGCCGCAGCGGCGCATTGGCCACGCCGCTGGCGTCCTCGATCGACAGCGCCGCGATACCGGTGTCGATGGCCGCCGCCACCGCCTCGCCCACTGCCTGTGGCGTGGCGCCGAAGCCATCACCGAAATCGGCGTTCAACGGCAGCGGTGTCGCGGCCGCCATCAGCCGCAGATGTTCCAGTGTGGCCTGCAGCGAAACCGCCCCATCCGGCCGCCCTTCACTCCAGGCGCAGCCGGCACTGGTCGTGGCCAGTGCCTGGAAGCCCTGCCGCTGCAGGTAGCGGGCGCTGCCCACGTCCCACGGATTGGGCAGCACGAAGCAACCCTGCGCGTGCAGCTGGCGGAAAAACGCGCGCTTTTGCTGTGTGTCGGCATCGGGCGAGATCATGGAAGGGCTCCGGGGCGGCAGACCTGCACCCTAGCCCGCCCAGCGGCCACGCTCAACGACAACGGGGCGCACCTGCATGAGGTGATGCCCCCTGCTTATTGGACGCTGTGGATGCGGGTGCCCGAGCGTGCTTGCCTGCCCACACGATGCCGCCACGGAGCCCTTCATGCACCCGGACCCGCAGACCCTCACCGATGCCGGCGACGATGACACCCACTGGGCCGACCTGCTCTCGCCCGCACGCCGACGCCTGATCGCTTCGGCGGGTCTGGCCGCTGGCGGCCTGGCCAGTGCCTCGACCGCCGCCGCAGCACCGCGCGGCAACGACGCGGTGAACACCACCGAGCCTGGCCGCCCCGGCTTCCGGGCCATCGTGCCGCCAGCACCGGAAGGGCGCAGCCCCTGGGGCCAGGCCACGGCCAGCGAACCGACCCCGCGCCCGGCCAGCGTGCGTCCCGGCGAGGCCACCCTGCCCGTGACCCCACGCGCCTACACCGACATCAAGAGCTATCACGCTCACATCTACTTCGATGAGGACAGCTTCGAAAAGGCCGCGCTGCTACGGCGCTGGGCCGCCGAGCGGTTCCCGGTGGAGCTGGGCAACTGGAACCTTGAGCCGCGTGGGCCGCATGTCACGCCCTCGTTCTATTTCGGCTTTACCAACGACCTGCTCCCCGTGCTGGTGCCCTGGCTGCAGCTCAACAGCCTGGGCCTGACCATCCTGATCCATCCCAACACCGGGGACGGCCGCGCCGATCATCTGTATTACGCGTTGTGGGTGAACCGCGCGCAGCCGGTCAATGCTTACAACTGGCCGGCGCCGAAGCCCGGGCAGCCGGAACCGCTGGAAGAGGTGTTCCCAAACGTGGTGCCGACGGTGCCGCTGGAGACCTGACCCGCCTTTCCGGTGGGTGCGTAGCTTGCTGCATATGGAACTTCCTTCATCCACGCATGGCGTGGATCTACTGACCGCCGGCCCCGTCGCCCGCGCTTGGCGCGGATCCCCCGGCGTGGCCCTTGCCGCCATCGTCGGCCTACGTGCATCCATCCCCCGCCCGCACGGCATTCAGCGCGCCTTGATCCGCCGCCCCGCATAGGGCCGCAAGCGCTTCCGCAGATTTCAAACGGTCGATTGAAACGCTGCAAACTTCGCCGAACTGGACAGCATCCGCCGGTTCCGCCAGACTGCCGCCCTTTCCCGTCTTCCGGATCCCATGGCGAAGCTGCTGGTCCTGCACGGCCCCAACCTCAACCTGCTCGGCACCCGCGAGCCGGAGGTCTACGGCCACACCACGCTGGCCGACATCGACCAGGCCCTGGTTGCCCAGGCCTCGGCCGCCGGGCACGCCGTAGAGAGCCTGCAGTCCAACGCCGAGCATGTACTGGTGGACCGCGTGCAGGCCGCACGCAACGACGGCACTGCCTTCATCCTTATCAACCCCGCCGCGTTCACCCACACCTCAGTGGCCTTGCGCGATGCGCTGGCGGCGGTGGCGGTGCCGTTCATCGAAATCCACCTGTCCAACCCGCATACCCGCGAACCGTTCCGCCAGCACAGCTACTTCAGCGACAAGGCGATGGGCGTGGTGTGCGGCTTCGGTGCCGACAGCTACCGCTACGCGATGGACGCGGCGCTGCTGCGGGTATCCGCCACCTGATTGTCGACCCGGGCGCCCACGGCGCTCTCCTCACCTAGAAGAAACCAAAGAGGCCCTCATGGATCTGCGCAAAATCAAGAAGCTGATCGACCTGCTGGAAGAGTCGAACCTGGCTGAGATCGAAATCAAGGAAGGCGAAGAGTCGGTGCGCCTGTCGCGCGCGCCGGTGGCCGGCTACGCCGCCCCGGTCGCCGCCCCGGTGTATGCCGCTCCGGCCGCTCCGGCGGCGCAGGCGATGCCGATGCAGTCGCCGACCGAAGCCTCCACCGGCGGCACCGCCAAGCCGGGCCCGGCACTGCCGGAAGGCCACGTGCTGCGCTCGCCGATGGTCGGCACCTTCTACGCCTCGTCCGCCCCGGACAAGCCGGCCTTCGTCACCGTTGGCCAGCAGGTCAAGGAAGGCGAGACCCTGGCCATCATCGAAGCGATGAAGATGTTCAACCCGATCGAAGCCGACACGTCCGGCACCATCGTCGCCATCCTCGGCGAGAACGGCCAGCCGGTCGAATTCGACCAGCCGCTGTTCGTGATCGGCTGAGGGGCACGCCATGCTCGACAAAGTCGTCATCGCCAACCGAGGGGAGATCGCGCTGCGCATCCTGCGCGCGTGCCACACCCTCGGCATTCGCACGGTGGCCGTGCACTCCACGGTCGACCGCAACCTCAAGCACGTGGCCATGGCCGACGAGTCGGTCTGCATCGGTCCGGCGCCGTCGCCGCAGAGCTACCTCAACATCCCGGCCCTGATCGCCGCCGCTGAAGTCACCGACGCCCAGGCCATTCACCCGGGCTACGGCTTCCTTTCGGAGAACGCCGACTTCGCCGAACGCGTGGAGGAGTCCGGCTTCATCTTCATCGGCCCCAAGGCCGACACCATCCGCATGATGGGTGACAAGGTCGAGGCCATCCGCGCGATGAAGGCCGCCGGCGTGCCGTGCGTGCCCGGTTCGGGCGGCCCGCTGGGTGATGACATCGTCGCCAACACCAAGATCGCCCGCGAGATCGGTTACCCGGTCATCATCAAGGCGGCCGGCGGTGGCGGTGGTCGCGGCATGCGCGTGGTGCACGCCGAAGCCTCGCTGAAGACCTCGATCGAAACCACCAAGAGCGAGGCCAAGGCCGCGTTCGGCAATGGCGAGGTCTACATGGAGAAGTTCCTGGAGAATCCGCGCCACGTGGAAATCCAGGTGCTGGCCGACGGCCAGGGCAACGCCATCCACCTGGGCGAGCGTGACTGCTCGATGCAGCGCCGCCACCAGAAGGTGGTGGAAGAAGCGCCGGCACCGGGCATCACCGCCGAGCAGCGCGAGCAGATCGGCAAGGTGTGCGTGGAAGCCTGCATCCGCATCGGCTACCGCGGCGCCGGCACCTTCGAGTTCCTGTACGAGGACGGCCGCTTCTACTTCATCGAGATGAACACCCGCATCCAGGTGGAGCATCCGGTCACCGAAATGGTCACCGGCATCGACCTGGTGGCCGAGCAGCTGAAGATCGCCGCCGGCCAGAAGCTGTCGATCAAGCAGAGTGACGTGGTGCTGACCGGCCATGCCATCGAATGCCGTATCAACGCCGAGGATGCAGAAACCTTCGTGCCGAGCCCGGGCACCATCACCGGCTTCCATCCGCCGGGCGGTCCCGGCGTGCGCGTGGACACCCACATCTACAGTGGCTACCGCGTGCCGTCGAACTACGACTCGATGATCGGCAAGCTGATCGTGCACGGCCCGGACCGCGAAACCGCCATTGCCCGCATGCGCGTGGCACTGAGCGAAATGGTGGTCGATGGCATCAAGACCAACGTCGCGCTGCAGCAGCGGATCATGCGCGACAAGGGCTTCCAGGCCGGTGGCCAGAACATCCACTACCTGGAAAAGCGTCTTGCCGAGCGCAAGAACAAGCCGATCGCACTGACCTGATCGGCGCCGCGTGCTGGACATGAAAAGGGCGGGGATATCCCCGCCCTTTTCCATTGCTGCAGCGCCGAGCCCATGCCCGGTGCTACAGCAGGCGCATCAGCGCTTGTCGGCAGCTTCGGCCGGGATCTGCGAGTTCGCCAGCGGACGCACGCCGTTGGGCGAGGTCGGGTCGACGATCACCATGGTCTCGGTCGAACCATCCGGCCACACCACCTGGAAGGTGCTGCCCGCCGGCAGCGACGCAAACGGCATGCCGCTCTGCGCCCGATAGACCGCAGCCACCTGGCTGGCACCGGCACGGCGCACGTCTTCCTGCGCCTTCACAGTAGTCAGTTCCACCTTCGACAGATGCCGGTAGCGATCTTCATAGGTATCGATCATCAACAGGCCAACGGCGCCGGCCGAGTAGGCCACGAACAGGGCCACCCAGAACCAGAACTTGGCCCCGTGCAGGAATCGGCGGTAGTTCATTGCTCGTTCCTCTTTCCAACCAATCGCTTGATCCATTCCTTCATCTTCCCAGCGCCCTGCCGCGATACCGCAGCGTCATACACGAAATCCCGGAAATCCTGCGTACCATCCTGCGAACAGATCCCTCCGTTCGCACAAAAACTGTTGACCAGCACACTGTCTGCCCCACACGGTAGACCGAGTTCGCAGGCCGCGAGCCGCCATGCGAGTTCACTCAGCTGCTCGCCCGCCACCAGCCCGCTGAGCGCGCGGTCACCCGAGGCACGCACGCCCATCCCCGGTGCGATGGCCATGAAGGCCTCCGGGTCACGCGAGGTGCGCACCCGTTCAACCAGGTCACGGCGGTACTCGGGGCTGTCCTGCAGCGGTTCGCCCTCGGCGAACAGCGCAGCCTCGGCAGCCAGGTTGCCCTGTGCAGCCGCCTTGCGCCGTTCGGACAGCACCAGGGCCGTGCCCAGCTTGTCGCCCGGCACGAACCCGCCGCAACGCTGCGCGACGCGTTCGCGCGCCTGCACCATCGCCGGTGCGGCAGTCAGGCCCAATCCGGCCAGCACGTTGTTGTCCAGGCGGTAGCCACCCGGATCGACCGCATACTGCGCGCAATAGTCGTAGACACGGCTGAGCATCCAGCGCGCCTCGTGATTGCCTTCGTCCGCCTGCGCACGCAAACGCTGCGCATAGGCGTAGAGGTCGGTGGCCTCTTCGAGATCAGCGCGGATATCCAGGGGCAGCCCGGACGGCAATGCACCGCCACGCTCGAAGGGTGCCAGCCGGCGCGCGAGCGCCTCCGGCATCACCGGCAGCGGTGCCGCACTGTCAGTGGCCGCCCCCCCAACCGCCAGATCCGCCGAGGCTACCGAAGAAGCCGGAGCATGGCCGCTGGCCCGATAACCGGCCACGCCCAGCACGGCCACGGCCGGCAGCACGAGCAACCAGGTTTTCAGGGTAGGAGCGAAGGCCATCGGCGGCGGCGGGCGATACGGCACACAGGAAAGCACGAAGTTTAGCAAGGCCCGACGGGCCTGTCTGAACGGGCTTCGTTCATCCAGGCACAGCATCTCAGGCAATACGGAGACGCTCCGATGGTCTAGCATGGCCCCCTTTCCCGCGATTGCCCCCACCACCATGCCGTTCCTGGAACTGACCCTGCGCTGCACCGAAGCCACCCAGCCCCGCTATGAAAATGCGCTGGAGGACGTGGGTGCACTGGCCGTGACCCTGCTCGATGCCGAGGCCGATACCAGCAACGAACAGGCCATTCTCGAACCAGGCGTGGGCGAGACCCCGCTGTGGGACACCCTGGTGCTGAGCGCGCTGTTCCCCGCCGACAGCAACGCGCTGTTGCTGCTGGCCGCACTGGAATCCTTCGATCCAGAACTGGACTGGAGCAGCGGCAGCTTCCGCGCGGTCGAGGATGAAGACTGGGAACGCGCCTGGCTGGACCAGTTCCAGCCGATGGATTTCGGCAGCCGTACCTGGATCGTGCCGTGGAATCACGAACTGCCCGACGCCGCACAGGCCGCCGACGCCGCCGTGGTACGGCTGGACCCGGGCCTGGCGTTCGGTTCGGGTACCCACCCGACCACCGCACTGTGCCTGCGCTGGCTGGACCAGTTGGCCGTGGATGGCCTGCTGCAGGGCCAGCGCGTGCTCGACTTCGGTTGCGGCTCGGGCATCCTTGCACTGGCCGCGCTGAAGCTGGGCGCCGCTGAAGCCATCGGCGTGGACAACGATCCGCAGGCGCTGGTCGCCACCGCCGACAATGCCGAGCGCAACGGCGAACAGGCCCGCATGCACGTGTACCTGCCGCAGGACGAACCGGCCGCGACCTATCCGATCGTGGTCGCCAACATCCTCGCCTCGGCGCTGGATGCGCTGGCCGAACTGCTGGCCGCACGCGTCGCCGCCGGCGGCCGCATCGCCCTGTCCGGCATCCTGCATGGCCAGGAAGGCGAACTGCTGCAGCGCTACGCGGCCTGGTTCGATGATCTGCAGGCCACCCAGGACGGCGACTGGATGCGCATCACTGGCGTGCGCCGCGCCTGATCGTGGTTGAATGACCGCTGGATCCGAGCCCGCGCCCTGAGCATGTCCGAGCCGAACCCACCCCGCCGCCCCTTGGCCACCTTCCTGCGCAAGACCCCGGAAGGTGAGGTTGCGCCTGCGTCCGATCCGCGCATGCAGGATCAAACCGGGCAGACAACGCCTGTGGAGCAGGTGCAGGCCGAGCCCAGCAATCTGGCGCAACCACCGGCCACACAAATGCGACACGACGATGACGCTGTCATCGTTGCTGAAGCTGCAGCCATCGAACCGGCGCTGGCCGCGGTGCAGGCAACAGCGGTCGCCAGCGATGCCCCCAGCTTCCTCGGCAGCGCACGCCAGCGCACGCAGCCAGCCCCCCGCTGGCACTGGCTGCTGGTCGCCGGGCTGGCGTTGTTGCTGGTCCTGCAGAGTGTGCTGGCCGACCGTGCGCGGCTGGCTGCCGACGCCGGCAACCGCGCATGGCTGGGTGCACTGTGTGGCGTGCTGCGCTGCAGCCTGCCCGCCTGGCACGAGCCCGCTGCGTTCACCATGACCAGCCGCGAGATCCGCCCCTTGCCAGGCCAGGCCGGCGTGCTGCAGGTGCAGGCCAGCATCCGCAATGATGCGCGCTGGGCACAGGCGTGGCCGGACCTGCGGCTGTCATTGTCCGATGCCGATGGCCGGGTGATCGGCAGCGGCGTGTTCACGCCCGCGCAATACCTGGGTGAGAACCCCGGCGCAGCCCTGCTGGAACCGGGCCAGAGCGCGCGCGTCGCGTTCCGGGTACAGGAGCCCGCTGCGTCCACCGTCGCATTCACCTTCGACTTTCTCTGACCGGGGGCAGGCGACCAGCCGTGGCAGGCTGGGCACGCTCGCGCTAGACTGGCCGCCACCACCTCGTCCGGCCGCGCGCTCCGCGCGCACGGGCCAACCGAATCGGGAACCCCCTTGAACGCTGTCCTTTCTCGTCCTGACAACAGTCGTGGCGCTCCCCGGCCACCGCTGCGTGAACACGTCGCCCAGTCCGTGCGCCGCTACCTGCGTGACCTTGATGGCTGCGATGCGGACGATGTCTACGAGATCGTGCTGCGCGAGATGGAGATCCCGCTGTTCGTGGAAGTGCTCAACCACTGCGAAGGCAACCAGAGCCGCGCCGCGGCGATGCTGGGCATCCACCGTGCCACCCTGCGCAAGAAGCTGAAGGAATACGGCATCAGCGCGTAAGCGCGCGCGTGGGTGGCGCCAGCCGCTGGCGGGCAACCCAATGATGCACGATGGCACGATGTTGCAGTTGCCGGCCAGCGGCCGGCACTACCGGTAGATCCACGCCATGCGTGGATGGAAGCCGGCAGAATCAACCGCCGCCGCCCGCCTTCCAGTAATACCGCACCACGTGGAAGAACACCGGCGCGGCGAAGCACACCGAATCCAGCCGGTCGAGCATGCCACCATGGCCCTCGATCATGTGGCCCCAGTCCTTGATGCCACGATCACGCTTGATCGCCGACATCACCAGGCCGCCCCAGAACCCCATCAGGTTGATCAGCAGCGACAGGCCGAACGCCTGCAGCGGCGTGAACGGGGTGATCCACCACAGCGCTGCGCCCAGCGCGCTGGCACTCAGCACGCCACCGACGAAGCCCTCCACCGTCTTCGATGGCGACAGCTTCGGCGCAATCAGATGCTTGCCCAGCAGCTTGCCCCAGATGTACTGCAGCACGTCCGAGGACTGCACCACGATCACCAGGAAAGCGAACAGCAATACGTTGCGCGCCGGATCGTAGCCCGGCACGTGCAGGTTCAGCAGCAGCGGCACGTGCGAGATGCAGAACACGCAGATCATCAGGCCCCACTGCACCTTCGCGGTCCGCTCCAGGTAGTGCGTGGTGTCACCGCCGATGGTCGACAGGATCGGCAGGAACAGGAACGCATAGACCGGAATCAGCAGCGTGTACATGCCGTACCAGTCGATCCACACCAGGTAGTACTGCCACGGCAGGACGGTGTAGAACGCGGCCAGCAGCGCGTAGTAGTCGCCCGAGCGGGTCGGCGCCAGCGTGATGAACTCGCGCAACGCGAACAGCGAGATGATCGCGAACAGCACGATCACCCCGGCACGTCCGAAGAACAGCGCCAGCCCGACCACGATCGCCATCACCCACCAGGCGCGGATGCGTGACACCAGGTTGGCGATGACTGCACTGGGCTGGCCGCGCTGGCGCCAGCGCAGGGTCTCGGCCACCAGCGTGGCCAGCACCAGCACCGCCCCCACACCGGCAAACAGCAGGCCGGTCTGCTGGCCGACACTCTGCGTTGCCAGATCGCCAGATACATCCAGCACGAAACTCATGCACGACCTCCATTCGGCGCCAGGTCCAGCAGCGCCTGTCGGCTGCGGGCCAGGAAGGCGGCCTTGTCCTCGTCAGCCTGCAGCCGCAGCGGCGTACCGAAGGTGGCCGTGCACAGCAGCGGCAGCGGCAGGAACCGGCCCTTGGGCATCACCCGCTTCAGGTTGTCGATCCACACCGGCACGAACTCCAGTTCCGGTCGTTGCCGTGCCAGGTGGTAGATGCCGCTCTTGAACGGCAGCAGCGGCTCATCGCCCACATTGCGCGTGCCTTCCGGAAACAGGATCAGCGAGCAGTCTTCGTCCACGGCCTCGCGCAGTACCTGCAGCGGATCCTGCTGACGATGCCCGGCCTCGCGCTCGACCAGCACACCGTTGAACACCGCGTCGATCAGGTAGCGACGCAGGCCGTCGCGCTGCCAGTATTCGGCCGCGGCCACCGGGCGCACCTGCCGTCGCAATGCCGGTGGCATCGACGACCAGATCAGCACGAAGTCACCATGGCTGGCATGGTTGCCGTAGTACACGCGACGCTCGCTGGACGGCGCACAGCCGATCCACAGCGCGCGGGCGCCGGTCACCACATGGATCGCGCCACTGCAGGCGCGGGCAATCAGTTCGGCAAGCATCGGTCCCTCCCGTTCACGTCTGCGGCCACAACACGGCCACCACCAGCAGTACGAACTGCACTGCGGTCAGCAGGTACTGGCGCAGCAGCAGGCGGCGCATGCCGGCCCAACGCGCATCCCAGCCGCGCAGTTGTGCAGCGGGCGAGGCACGGCGCAGGCCACTGTCGTGCAGCAGCTGATCGGTGCGGCGCGCGGCGGCTTCGTCGTGCAGGCCCTCATCGCGCAGCAGCTGCAGCAGGTTGGCATCCAGCCCCACACGCCACGCGTGGTAGGCCTGTGCGATGCCCGCGGCAACACTGAGCAGCAACAGCCCGGCAGCGATCATCGCCAGCCCCGTCTCGATGCCGAGCAGCAGCAACGCCACCAGCAACAGGCCCAGCGACAGGCATGCCGGCCAACGCCCCTGCCGCAGCAGCAGCTGCATGGTCGCCAGATCGGGAACGGTGCTCATGCGCGCGCTCCTGCTGCAGCGGTGATGGCATGCAGATGCGCCGCGCCCAGCACGATGCCGGGGCGTGCCACACGCACGATCGCGACCGCAGCGTCAGCATCGGCCGCACGACCGCTGCGCAGCAGCCAGGTGGCCACGCTGGCCGCACTGCGCGAATAGCCCAGCGCACAGCACACCAGCAACGGTCCGTGCGCATGGAGCCGCTCGATGGCCTCGACTGCCTCGCGCAGCTGCTCCGGCGTGGGCACTACCAGGTCCAGCATCGGCACACTGGCGTACGCCGCGCCTGGCGCGCGGCAGGACAGCTCGGCACAGGCATCCACCACGCCCGACAGTGGCGGCGGCAACGCGCCGTCGGGAATGCGCCCCAGCCACACGCCGTCCATCACCGGCACCGGCTGCGGCACACGCCGCGTCCATAGCCGCGAATTGATCCAGGCTGCACCCAGGTACGGCGCCAGCAGCCAGCACGCGGCCACGGTCAGGCGACCATCGGCGCGTTTCTGGAACACCGCCGTACCCAGCCCGGCATAGGCCAGCGCCACCAGCAGCAGCGACACCACCGGCCACAGCAGCCAAAGCGCCGTGCCCCCCAGCACCACCACCGGCACCAGCAGCACCCCCGCGCCCAGCAGATAGAACGAGGCCAGACGCCAGCGCTTTGGATCACGCGCCGTGCGCCAGGCCCGCAGTGGCGGCGTGCCCTGCTCGGGCCACAGCCAGACGCACAGCCAGCCGGCCAGCAGGCCGGTCGGGATATCGATGAAATGGTGCTGGAACGTGGTCAGCACCGAGACGCCGATCAGCAACGCCCACACATGCAGCACCCAACGCCACACGCCGTGCAGATACTGCGCGAACTTCACCCACAGCACGATCAGCAGCACGATGTGCAGCGATGGCGCCTGGTTGAACGGCTTGTCGAAGCCCAGCAACACATCGAACAGCCAACCGAACACGCCACCGATCTCCGGCCGCTCGAAACTGAAGCGCAGCGGCCACAGCAGGAAGCAAGTGACCGCGATCAGCTGTGCACTGAACAGCCGCAGCGCATGCCGGTCCAGTTCCAGACGTTGCCGGCACAGGAAGAACGAGACCGCGTAGAACAGGTCGATCGACCAGTACGGCACGATCGTCCACGGCACGAAGGGAATGCGCGTCTCCCAGGCGAACGCCATCACCGGCAGTTCGGGATGGCGACCAGCCATCCAGTTGGCGAAGCCGTAGCTGGCGAAGAAGAACGGACCCAGCAGCGCCAGCCACAGCAGGGCGCGCCGCCAGGGGCGCCCTTCCGCGGCCAGTGGGGTTGCGGCCAGCGTCGCCATCACGCGGTCCGGCGCGCCAGCGACACGGTGAAGATGCCGAAGTCATCGATGCGCTGCGCCACCTTCTCGAACCCGGCCAGGCGCACCAGCTCATCCATCTCCTGCTGGGTACGGCGGCGCATCACCCACGCGGCGCCGCCTCGATGGCTGGTCAGCGCGCGGGCGATGAATTCCAGCTGCGGGTGCCAGGGCTGGCCGGT
The DNA here is from genome assembly GCF_059369815.1 of Stenotrophomonas sp. YJH_SMC_27. NCBI lineage: Bacteria > Pseudomonadati > Pseudomonadota > Gammaproteobacteria > Lysobacterales > Lysobacteraceae > Stenotrophomonas > Stenotrophomonas sp. YJH_SMC_27. Next base: position 193,347 of record NZ_JCAFTA010000004.1, read on the forward strand.
GTAGGCCAGGTAGCCGCCCACCGGTACGGTTGCGGCGATGCCCTGCAGCGAGCGCAGCACGGCGTCGTTGTCGGGGAATAGTTCGTACAGGCCCGATACCACCGCCAGCGTAGGCGCCGGGTCCACCGCCGCCAGTTGCGCCGGATCGAACGCATCGCCCTGCTCGAAGTGGGCGATGTCGGCTGCACCGAGGCGCTCGATCAAGGCCTGGCCCTGGGTCACGTTCAGATCGCTGAAATCACGCAGCACGATGCGGTCGGCGCGCTGTTCGACCTGGCCCAGCGCTTCCAGCACATAGCGGCCATGGCCGGCGGCCACGTCCAGCACGCGCACCGGCGTGCCCTGCCCGCGCAGGCGCTGGGCAGCATCGCGCAGCAGTTCCTGCAGGTGCTGGCCACGGATGCGGATGCCGCGCCAGCCGATTGCGTCCAGGTAATTGCGGTCGACCATGCGGCCCAGCGGGCCCTTGCCGCGCGCTTCGTTGCGATAGATGTAGTCGAGCGTGCTGCCGGAATCGAAACCGGTCTGCAGGCCCAGCGCAATGCCTTCGGACAGCGTGCCACCGAAGCGCAGGCCGCCGCGCACCACGCGCCAGCGCAGGTCGGCCAGGCTGTTGCGTTCGGGTGGCCACGCCAGGATCTCTGATTCCTCGAAGGTCGGTCCATGACGGTGCGCGTCACGCCGCGGCAGTTCGCGCAGCGGCTCGGCAAAACGCGCCTGGATGAAGCTGCGGATGCGCGCCAGTGCTGGTGCCCGATCGCGCTCGCCCAGCGTGTCGTGGAAGAAGCCCGGCAGATGCACCCGCTCCTTGATCGGGCTGGACAGGCGTTCATAGAAGCGATCCTGCGGGCCACGGTGCACCACGAAGTCCGAACCGGACACCAGCAGCTGCACCGGCACGCTGATGGCCTGCGCATCGGCGACGATGCGGTCAGCCGCTTCGTACAGGCCCAGCAGCACGCGCACCGAGATCGGCCGGGTGATCAGCGGATCGGTACGGTAGCTTTCCACCCGCGCCGGATCATGGGTCAGCCACTGCGGCTTGACATAGCTGTTGACGAAGAAGTTGCCGCGCAGCTTCTGCATCAAGGCCAGGCCCGGGCGCGCGAACGGCACGTACAGCTTCACCTTGAACGCCGGCGAAGCCATCACCAGCGCACGCAGGCGCGGCGCGTAATCGTGCACCCAGGTCGCGGCGACCACCGCGCCCACGCTCTGCGCGATCACCACGATATTTTCCACCGCGATGCCGTGCTGGGCACCGATGTGGGCAATGAAGCTATCGAGGTCGCGCACCAGCGCCGGGAAGCCCGGTGCATCGCCACGTGCGCCCGGCGAACGGCCATTGCCGCGCGCATCCCAGGCGAAGAAGGCGGTGTCGGGCAGGTCCAGCTCATCGACCAGGTGGGTGACCCGGCCGGAGTGCTCGTGGCCGCGGTGCAGCAGCACGATGGCCTTGGTGGCCGCGGTTGCGGTGGTGCCCGCCCAGTACCGGTAGAACAGCGGTACCTGGTCGAAGCTGTGGAATTCCCGTTCCTGCGCCTGACGCATGCAATCTCCTGATTGTCTTTTTGTATCTGCTTGATTAATTCGGCGAAACCGCCGCTTCCCGCAGTCCGCGACGGACGCGGTTGATCATCGTCAGCACGCACAACACTGCCATGGCTGCAGCCACGCCGCTGGCCGTCAGTGCACCGCCCCAGCCGAAGGCCAGCAGCAAGCCCAGCGCACCGATCACGAAGGCGCGGTCGCTCTTGCCCATCGGGCCGTCATAGCGGCGGCTGGCACCGACCATCAGCCCCAGCACGCCGGCGTACTCGCTCAGCGCCGCCGTCCAGGCCAGCAGCCACAGCGCCTCCGGGCGCACGCCGGGTACGCTGAGCAGGCTCAGGTACAGCGCCGCATCGGCGATCACATCGCACAATTCGTTCAGATAGGCGCCCAGCCGCGATTGCTGGCCGAATTCGCGCGCCAGCATGCCGTCCACCGCGTTGAGCGCCATGCGCAGCAGCATCCACAACGGCAGCAGCAGATACAGCAGAGGCTGGGCAGGCGCGCAGCACCACACGGCCGCGGCCACCAGCAGCGAGACCACGGCAGCGGCCACGGTCACCGTATTGGCAGTGATCCCCATGCGGAACAGACCGCGTACGGCTGGACGCAACAGGTCCTGGAAACGTCCCTTCAATGCATAGATCGACATGATCCGTACCCGCTGATCCTTGGCAGTGCGGGCACAGCCTACCCCATCGTTGGCAGATTCCGACAACCCGGCTCTGGTCCGCAGCCCAGACTCCGGATCGGGCCGGATCGGTGTGCCCGACCCGGCCTTACGCCGATTGCCACGGCAAATTACCCCTTCCAGCGCCCGCCACGGGCCCCCACCGCCTACAATATCGGCCCCGCTCCGCTGCCGATTCCGTCCCATGACTGCTGATCTGTTGCCCGTCCGCCGGGCCCTCCTCTCCGTTTCCGACAAGACCGGTCTGGTCGAGCTGGCCACTGCGCTGGCGGCACGCGGCGTGGAGCTGCTGTCCACCGGCGGCACCGCCAAGGCGATCCGCGATGCGGGCCTGGCCGTGAAGGACGTGGCCGAGGTCACCGGTTTCCCGGAAATGATGGACGGCCGGGTCAAGACCCTGCACCCGATGGTGCACGGTGGCCTGCTGGGCCGTTCGGGCCTGGATGATGCGGTGATGGCCGAGCATGGCATCGGTGCCATCGACCTGCTGGTGCTGAACCTGTACCCGTTCGAGTCGGTCACCGCCAAGGCCGACTGCACCCTGGCCGACGCGGTCGAGAACATCGACATCGGCGGTCCGGCCATGCTGCGTTCGGCAGCCAAGAACTTCGCCCGCGTGGCGGTGGCCACCGACCCGTCGCAGTACGCCGAACTGCTGGCCTCGCTGGACGCCAACGACGGCCAGCTGTCGGCCGCCACCCGCTTCGCGTTCTCGGTGGCCGCGTTCAACCGCGTCGCCCAGTACGACGCGGCGATCAGCAACTACCTGTCGGCGGTCACCGCCACCGACGCCGCCGTGCCGGTGCGTGCCGAGTACCCGGCACAGATGAACTCGACCTTCGTGAAGGTGATGGACCTGCGCTACGGCGAAAACCCGCACCAGAGCGGCGCGTTCTACCGCGACCTGTACCCGGTGCCGGGCACGCTGGCCACGTTCCAGCAGCTGCAGGGCAAGGAACTGAGCTACAACAACCTGGCCGATGCTGACGCGGCGTGGGAATGCGTGCGCCAGTTCGATGCGCCGGCCTGCGTCATCGTCAAGCACGCCAACCCGTGCGGCGTGGCCGTCGGTGCCGGCAACGGCGATGCCTACGAGCTGGCCTACGCCACCGACCCGACCAGCGCCTTCGGCGGCATCATCGCCTTCAACACGCCGCTGGACGCCGCCACCGCCAAGGTGATCCTGGACCGCCAGTTCGTGGAAGTGCTGATTGCCCCGGACTACGAGCCGGCCGCGCTGGAGTACGCGCAGAAGAAGGCCAACGTGCGCGTGCTGCGCATCCCGCATGGTGATGGCCTGAACAACTTCGACAGCAAGCGCGTCGGCTCGGGCCTGTTGCTGCAGTCGTCGGACAACCGCGGCATGACCCGCGACGAGCTGAAGGTGGTCAGCAAGCTGGCGCCGACCGACAAGCAGTTCACCGACCTGCTGTTCGCCTGGAAGGTAGCCAAGTTCGTCAAGTCCAACGCGATCGTCTATGCCAAGGACAACCGCACCATCGGTGTCGGTGCCGGGCAGATGAGCCGCGTGTACTCGGCCCGCATCGCCGGCATCAAGGCCGCCGATGCGAACCTGGTGGTGGAAGGTTCGGTGATGGCCTCCGATGCGTTCTTCCCGTTCCGCGATGGCATCGATGCCGCCGCTGCCGCCGGCATCAAGGCGGTCATCCAGCCGGGCGGTTCGATGCGCGATGCCGAAGTGATCGCCGCCGCCGACGAACATGGCCTGGCCATGGTGTTCACCGGCGTGCGCCACTTCCGCCACTGATCCGCATCACCAAGCCGGGCCCTGCCCGGCTTTTCTTTTCCGCACCCGAGAACCCTGTCCCATGAAGATCCTCGTCATCGGCTCCGGCGGCCGCGAACACGCCCTGGCATGGAAGCTGGCCCAGTCCTCCCGTGTCACCGACGTGATCGTGGCGCCCGGCAACGCCGGTACCGCCAGCGAAGACAAGTGCCGCAACGTGGCGGTGAAGGTGACCGATATCGACGGCCTGCTGGCGCTGGCCCAGGCTGAAGGCGTGGCGTTGACCGTGGTCGGCCCGGAAGTACCGCTGGTGGCCGGCGTGGTCGACCGCTTCCGCGCCGCCGGCCTGCGCATCTTCGGGCCGACCGCCGCCGCCGCGCAGCTGGAAGGCAGCAAGGCCTACGCCAAGGACTTCCTGGCCCGCCACAACATCCCCACCGCGTTCTACGCCGTGCACACCGACGTGGACGCCGCGCTGGCCTACATCCGCGAGAAGGGCGCCCCCATCGTGGTCAAGGCCGATGGCCTGGCCGCCGGCAAGGGTGTGATCGTTGCGATGACCCAGGCCGAAGCCGAGGACGCCGTGCGTGACATGCTCTCGGGCAACGCCTTCGGCGATGCCGGCGCGCGCGTGGTCATCGAGGAGTTCCTCGACGGCGAGGAAGCCAGCTTCATTTCGATGGTCGATGGCGTGCATGCGCTGCCGATGGCCACCTCGCAGGACCACAAGCGCGTCGGCGACGGCGACACCGGCCCGAACACGGGCGGCATGGGCGCGTACTCGCCGGCGCCGGTGGTCACCCCGGAAGTACACGCCCGCGTGATGCGTGAGGTGGTGAATCCCACCGTGCAGGGCATGATCGCCGACGGCATCCCGTTCACCGGCTTCCTCTACGCCGGCCTGATGATCGATGCCAGCGGCGCACCGAAGGTGATCGAATTCAACGTGCGCTTCGGCGATCCGGAAACCCAGCCGGTGATGCTCCGCCTGCAGTCGGATCTGGTGGACCTGGTGGAAGCGGCGATTGATGGCCGCCTGGACCAGATCGAGGCACAGTGGGATGCGCGCCCGTCGCTGGGCGTGGTGCTGGCGGCGAAACCTTACCCGGAATCGCCGGTCACCGGCGAAGTGATTTCCGGCCTGGATGAGGTGCCGGGCAGCGCCAAGGTCTTCCATGCGGGTACTGCACTGGACGCACAGGGCCGGGTGGTCAGTGCGGGCGGCCGCGTGCTGTGCGTGGCGGCGCTGGGTGACAGCGTGCGCGATGCGCAGGCCAACGCCTACGCCGGTGTGGCCAAGGTCAGCTGGGCCAACGAATTCCACCGCAACGACATCGGCTGGCGCGCGATCGCGCGTGAGGGGTAAGGCCTGATAGATCCACCACGCAGCCTCCTGCATGGAACCAGATCACGGATTCTGGGAGTCTTCACCGTCCTCGGCATGGAAGCCGGGACGGTGCGCTTCGGGAAGAGGCGACGCACGTCAAGCGAAGGAAATTACGCTGATTGAATCCGCTATTTCGCCGAGTCAAGATAACGTTTCCAGTTCTCGAAGAGCCGCGCAACGTTCTGCTCATGTGAGTGAGCAGACGGATCATACCCATCAGAAGCTGGCATGTACCTGACAAAGCTCTCCAGAGACTCCGGGTAATCAAAATCAGCGTAGATCCTCTCAACCTCTCCGAGCGGATCAGCAATCTCATCGCGCTTGGCGTAGGCGTCCGCGAGAAATGCAACAAGCCATCTTCTGAGAATCTCATCCTCGTTTGAGTTCTTATCGAATGCCGCCAACTGCGCAGCTACGCTATTACGCTCATCGGGAAGAACCCCTTCAAGCCTTTCAATCAAGGCGTTCAGATTGAACTTCCCTTCCAGTTCCTTCTGCTCCGACGCGCAGTGCTTCACAACCTCAAAGTCAATCAGATGGCGCCCCAGTGCCCATGCCACCTCGGTCTGATTCCAGGGTCCATAGGGTTGAATAGAGTCATACGTTCTCATGGACACTCACTTCTTGTTTGGTATTCCGTTCATGCTGCCACCTTCCACAAATCTTTGATGGGTCAAGTCGCCAGCCTTGTCGACTATGTATTCAAATCGACCGGCCTTTCCATTGAGTTCACCTGGCAGCTGCGTCAGAGTGCGGACCACGCCGTCACCCCCTGTCAACGGAGTATGAACACCCGCTTCTGCAGCCGTCTCTCGCATAAAGGTCGCCGAATTGTGCCCAGCGTCGGCTTTGAGTGCACTTCCCACAGGTCGGGAATTCAGAAGTGCCCGACCTTCAACACTCAGAGCATTGGATGCCGCCACACCTGCTCCACCGGCACCTGTAACTCCTGCGATATCAGCAGCGATACTGGTAGCTGCTGATATGACACTTGGATTGGCCATCGCAACCATGCCAGCTTCGATCAGCACTGGGGCAGCCATTGCCGCTGTAACAGCGATTGCGGCCGGTCTCATCGGCTCGTATACGGCGCCATTTCCGGCAGCAATATCCCTCCGATGCTGCTCAACGAATCGCTCTGCGGCCTGCCTTCCATCCGCATCGACGAACCTGTAGGGATTCCCGTTCGCGTACCGATACCTATTGAACTGCTCAACTGGCTTTTGGTGAGCGGTGACTGGGTCCACTGACAAAAACACACCCAATTGTGGATCCATGTAGCGCTGTTGCATGTAGCTCAGCCCTGTGGCCGAGTCACTCACATGTCCGGCGTACCCAGGTCCATCCGTGACCTGACCGCCTACCACGGCCCCGTAGGGCTCGTAGTCATATCGTTTGATGACGTTGCCGTTGGCATCGCTTTCGGCCACAACCGAGCCGAGGGCATCAGTGTGAATGTATGTGATCGTTGTCTGGGCGATTGCGGATGGTGACAGGCCAAGGCCCATCAGCAGCAAGCAGCACAGCCAGGCGCCTATGACACCAAGCTTGCGAGTTCGACCTTCAAATGCCCCGAAGCGGGTGGACACACCGCCTGCAGTTCTCCCGAACCTGCGCATCATTCCAATCCATGAAAGAGCCTTGAAGCAAGGCTTGGCATTCATAGCACAGGAAGGCAGTCATCGGAGTCCAACTCCAGGACTGAGGCCAAAGGGACCATTCTGAATTGGACCAGGCCCTTGGCTATGAACCTCGCGAGGGCTTGAACGGCCACCGGAAGCGCATGACTGCCAGCCATGGGCTGGTACTACTGAAGCAGCCGATCAGCGGCCTGCATTACCAACTGCCATGCCGGCCGAACAAAAAAAGCCCCGACCAACGCCGGGGCATTTCATCAGAACGGGTTCCGGAAATAGGAACCGAACCTAAGATCCATGCCTTACGCGGTGAACAGCGCCTTCATCTTCTTCAGGGCATTCGCCTCGACCTGGCGGATGCGTTCGGCCGACACGCCGTACTCGTCTGCCAGTTCCTGCAGCGTCACCTTGCTGTCGGCATCCAGCCAACGGCGGCGGATGATGTCACGCGAACGCGCATCCAATTCGGCCAGGCCTTCGCGCAGCAGCTGCATCTGGTTGTCTTCGTTGTCCTCGCGCTCGTAGGCCATCGACGGGTCTTCATCATCGGCAACCAGCAACGCAGCCGGCGACGGCGGTGCGTGTTCGTTGTCCTCGTCGGACGGCGCATCGAAACCGATATCGCGGCCGGACAGGCGCGACTCCATTTCCATGACCTCGCGCTCGGACACGTTCAGATCCTTGGCCACCGCGCTGACTTCCGCCGCGTTCATCCAGCCCAGGCGCGTCTTCGACTTGCGCAGGTTGAAGAACAGCTTGCGCTGCGCCTTGGTGGTGGCGACCTTCACGATGCGCCAGTTCTTCAGGATGAACTCGTGCATTTCGGCACGGATCCAGTGCACGGCGAAGGAGACCAGGCGCACGCCCATGTCCGGGTCGAAGCGCTTGACCGCCTTCATCAGGCCGATGTTGCCTTCCTGGATCAGGTCGCCCAGGGCGAGGCCGTAGCCGTTGTAGCCGCGGGCCACGTGCACCACGAAGCGCAGGTGCGAATGCACCAGCTCGCGGGCGGCGTCCAGATCGTTGCCGTCGCGGAAGCGACGGGCCAGGTCCTGTTCGTCATCGACCGACAGCACCGGAATCTGGTGCACGGCACCGATGTAGGCGTCCAGCGAACCGAGCGCACTGGGAATCGGGAGATTGTTTGCCACAAGGGCAGTAGAGGTGTTCTGGCTCATAGGCACCCATCTTAGCAGTCCGGGATTTGGACTGCTAAAGGAGGAAAAAGTTCCAGCATCCTATTGATGCAACACTGGTCCCAAACAGAACCCTACCGTAGCGCGATTTGATGACAGTGGCGAGCACGCTTTTCGGGATTCACAATCCCTTGGAATTCAAGCAATTACCCACTGAAAACCTGCCGATTCCGGTCAAGCGGAGCTGAACGCGCCGTTCCGGAGGCCCATTCAGGACGGGGAACGTTGCCCGGCGTTCAGGCCCGGCCACTCGCCGGCGCTCAGAGCGCCGAGCGCGGCGGCAGCGACCAGTCGATCGGGGCCTGGCCGCGGCGCTGCAGGTACTCGTTGGCCATGGAGAAATGGCGGCAGCCGAGGAAGCCACGATGGGCCGACAGCGGCGACGGATGCGGGGCCTTCAGCACGCGATGGCGGCGGGTGTCGATGACCTTGCCCTTCTGCTGCGCGTAGGCGCCCCAGAGCATGAACACCAGGCCTTCGCGCTCGCGGTTGAGCACGTCCACCACATGATCGGTGAAGCCTTCCCAGCCACGGCCCTGGTGCGCGCCGGCCTTGCCCTCCTCCACCGTCAGCACGGCATTGAGCAGCAGCACGCCCCGTTGCGCCCACGGGATCAGGCAGCCGTGGTCCGGGCGCGGGATACCGAGATCGCTCTCGATCTCCTTGTAGATGTTCAGCAGCGACGGCGGCACCGGCACGCCGGGCGGTACCGAGAAACTCAGGCCGTGGGCCTGGCCGCGCCCGTGGTACGGGTCCTGGCCGAGGATCACCACCTTCACCTGCTCGAACGGCGTGGCGTCAAACGCTGCGAAGATCTGCGGCCCGGGCGGGAACACCGCCGCACCGCTGGCCTTGCGCTGGCGCAGGAAGGCCGACAGCTCGCGCATCTGCGGCTGCAACAGGTACTCACCGACGTGCTGCTTCCAGCTCGGTTCCAGCTGGATCGTCGGGGTGTCGGTTACTTCATCGATCATCGCAACAAAGGTCCATCATTCAATCGAGCCAGGCGCAGCTGGAACAGCACCTTGGTGACCAGCAGCCGCTCCTCGATCGGCTTGAGCACCAGGTCGTTGGCACCGGACTGCAGCAGCCCGGTCTGGTTGTGGGGGTTGCCGTCGCCGGTCATCACCAGCACGGGCAGGCGGCGCTTGCCGTAGCCGAAGTCCACGCGCACGCGCTGCACCACGTCGCGGCCGCTCAGCTCGCCCTTCAGGGTGACGTCGGTCAGCACCAGGTCGATGCGGTGGCGGCTGCGGCCCAGCGACTCGGCGGTGAGCAGGGTGAAGGCCTCTTCGGCGCTGACCACGTGCAGCACGTTCAACTGCTGCCGCTCGAGCATGCGCTTGGTGGCCTCGGCCACTACGCGGCTGTCCTCGATATAGAGGATGGTGGCGCCGGGGATGGTCTGCGGCTGCACATAGCCACGGATGAAGGTCGCCAGCGCTTCATGGCCCAGGGATTTGTCGAAATAGTCGGTGACGTACTCGGTGAAGCGGCGCTGCTCCAGGTGCTGCTGGGCATCGCCGGAAACCACGATCACCGGCACATAGGCCTGTCCGGCCGCTTCGCGGACCATGCGCGCCAGCGCCAGGCCGTCGCCATCACGCAAGGTCAGCGAGGTCGTCACCAGGTCCACCGGGCCCTGCGCCAGCGCCTGCTGCGCGTCTTCGATGCTGTCGCAGCCAATCACCTCCACGCCCGGCAGGTCGCGCTGCAGGACGTCGGCGATCAGCTTGCGGACCAGCTTCGAGCCATCGACCACCATCACCCGCGTCGCGGGCCCTTCAAGGTGCTTCAGCGCTTGCGGTTGCATGCCGGTCTCAGGTATCGGTCGGGCGGGTCTGGCGGAGGAAGTGGCCGGTCACCAGCCAGGCACCCAGCCAGCCCAGCAGCAGCGTGCCGAGCAGGACCAGGCCACCATGCAGCAGGTCCAGGCCATGCAGCACGAACGGGCTGCCGTAGCTGCGCGAGAGTTCGGCCAGCGGCACGCGCAGCGCGGCACCGGCGGCGCCGATCAGGGCCAATGCAACCGCGCCTGCGCCCAGGCCATACCACGCACCCAGATACAGGAACGGGCGGCGGATGAAGCCATCGCTGGCGCCGAGCAGCTGCAGCACGCCGATCTCTTCGCGGCGGGCCTGGATGTCCAGGCGTACCGTGTTGCCGACCACCAGCGCGGCCCCCGCGCCGAGCAGTACCGACAGCACCTGCACCAGCCGCGCGCCGAACGCCAGCCAGGCATCCAGGCGCTGGCGCCACAGCGCATCGTGCTGCACCAGGTCGGCCTCGGGCAGGCTTTCCAGCGCGCGCGCCAGGCGTGCGTCATCCTTGCCCTGGCCGGGGGTGATCACCAGCAGCGAGGGCAGCGGATTGTCGTTGAGTGCGTCGATCGCCTCACCGAGGCCGGCATCGCGCAGTTCCTGCAGGCCCTGCTCCGGCGTGCGCACGTTCACTTCGGCCACGTCGTCGCGGTCGCGCAGCTGGCCCGCCAGGCGCAGCGCGCCGGGACCATCGACGTTGCCCTTCAGGAACACGTTGATGTCGCGCGACTGCTGCACGCTGCCGGCGAACTGCTTGAGGTTGTCCAGCGCGATCGACAGCCCCAGCGGCAACGCCAGCGCCAGCGCCATGACCATCACCGTCAGCAGGGTCGCCCACGGCTTGCGGCAGGCACGGCCCAGGCTGAACACCACGCTGTGCACGTGGTGCTGGAACCAGACGCCCACGCGCGAGGGGGCGGCGGCTTCGCTGTTTTCGTTCTTCGCCATGGTTACTCCGCCAGGTCCTGCGGCGAGATGTCATCCACCAGCCGGCCGTGGTCAAGGATCAGCACGCGCTTGCGCATGCGGCGCAGCAGCGGCAGGTCGTGACTGACCACCAGCACGCTGGTGCCGCGCGCGGGCAGTTCGGCGAACAGGGCCATGATCTCCGCCGCCAGGGTCGGGTCGAGGTTGCCGGTCGGCTCATCGGCGACCAGCAGCTTGGGCTCGCCGACGATGGCGCGGGCGATGCCCACGCGCTGCTGCTCGCCGGCCGACAGCTGCGAGGGCAGCGCCTTCTCGCGATGGCCCAGGCCCATCCGCTCCAGCACCGAGCGCACGCGCTTGCTGATGTCGCCACGGCGGGTGCCGCGCAGGATCAGCGGCAGCGCCACGTTCTCGGCGATGGAGCGGTCCATCAGCAGGCGGTGGTCCTGGTAGACCGCCCCCACCGCGCGTCGGTGGCGCGGCACGTCGCCGCCGCGCACCTTCAGCAGGTTGCGCTCGTCGAACACCACCGCGCCGCGGCTGGGCCGCTCGTCGAGGTGGATCAACTTGAGCAGCGTACTTTTACCCGCACCGGAATGGCCGGTGACGAACAGCATCTCGCCCGGCGCGACCTCGAAGCTGACATCGGTCAGCGCCTCGTGGCCACCGGCGTACTGTTTGCTGACATTGTCGAAGCGCAGGACACTCATGCCCCGATTATGCAGGACCGGCGCGACGTCGTGGAGACGGTGGGTGCCACCGGCCCCGCCTGGTGGGTGCCGACCGTTGGTCGGCACACCTTTCAAAGCCACCCGACCAACGATCGGGTGCTACCCGCTGATCGGCAGCGCCGATCAGCTGCCCGACAGCATCCGGCGGATCTTGCGGCCGATGCGGGTCAGGAACGAGTCACCGGTATCGGCGGCGGTACGCACCGGCTTGGCCACCACCTGCACCGGGGTCACCGGGCTGGCGCCGTTGCCGGCGTTGGCCTGTACACCCTCGGTACCTTCGACCGGACGGCCGTGGCGACGACGACGGCGCTTGCGCGGCTTGTGCTCACCGTCCACCGTAGCTGCCGGTGCGCCTTCGGCACGCGGCGGGCGCGGCGGACGCGCGGCCTGGGCGGCGGCGCCTTCGGCACCGGCAACCGCGGCGGCTGCGCCCTGCTCGCCTTCCACGCGCGGCTTGCGCGGGCCACGCGCACGGCGTTCGCCGCTGCGTTCACCGTCGCGACTACCGCGGCCACCACCACTGCCTGAGCGGCCGCCGCTGCGGCCACCGCCCCGACGCTCTTCCTCGGCGGCGCGGGCTTCGCGCGCTTCGCGGAAGATCTGGCCGACGCTTTCGTTGTCCTCGCCTTCCTCGCCTGCCGCCGGCGCCGGGCGTTCCGGGCGCGGCAGCGGGGTCAGCAGTTCCTTTGTGACCGGTTCGGACGGAATCTTCTGCTCGATATAGGCCTCGATGTCCGGCAGGCCCATGGCGTAGCGTTCGCAGGCGAAGCTGATCGCATCACCCTCCTCACCCAGGCGCGCGGTACGGCCGATGCGGTGCACGTAGTCTTCGGCGTCGAACGGCAGATCGTAGTTGTAGACGTACTTGATGCCGTCGATGTGCAGGCCGCGCGCGGCCACGTCGGTGGCCACCAGGATTTCCAGCTGGCCCTTCTGGAAGCGGTTGAGCAGGCTCTCGCGCTTCTTCTGCGGCACATCGCCGGACAGCACGCCGACACGGTAGCCGGCCTTTTCCAGCGAACGCGCCACGCGCTCGACGAACACCTTGGTGTTGACGAAGACCATGGTGCGCGCGCCTTCGCTGCGCGACAGCAGGCCCAGCAGCAGCGGAATCTTTTCGTCGTCGGCCGGGAAGTAGATGCGCTGGCGCACGCGCGCGGCGGTGATGGTCTCGGCTTCGACCACCAGCTTCTGCGGTTCGTTCATGTGCTCGTAGGCCAGCTCCAGCACGCGATGGCTGAGGGTGGCACTGAACAGCAGGGTCTGGCGGGTGGTACGCTCGGGCATGCGGCGGAGCAGGAAGCGGATGTCCTTGATGAAGCCCAGGTCGAACATGCGGTCGGCTTCGTCCAGCACGCAGATCTCGCAGGCGTGCAGCGACACCACCTTGTGCTGCTTGACGTAGTCGATCAGGCGGCCCGGGGTGGCGATGATCACGTCCACGCCCTGCTGCAGCAGCTCGCGCTGCTTGTCGTAATCCACGCCGCCGTAGACCAGGGCGAAGCGCAGGCCCAGGTCGGAACCGAACTTCACCGCATCCTTGTGGATCTGGATGGCCAGCTCGCGGGTCGGGGCGAGGATCAGCGCGCGCGGATCTTCCGGCTTGCGATCGGCCAGCGCCGGACGCGTCAGCAGGCGGTTCACGACAGCGACCAGGAAGGCCAGGGTCTTGCCGGTGCCGGTCTGGGCCTGGCCGGCAACGTCACCACCGGGCAGCGCGACCGGCAGGGTCAGCGCCTGGATCGGGGTGCAACGGGTGAATCCGGCTCCTTCAAGGCCGGCCTGCAGGGCCGGATGCAGCTCGAAGGAGGAGAAGGTCAAATCGGTCAGCGGTTTGTCGCTCATGAGTCCGTCTTGGTATGGCCGCCGGCCCGTGGGGCGGCTGGCACTTCAGCGTCTGGGGGCACCGTCGCAAACTGCGGCCCCTGCGGCGGGTTGGCAGGCTGGGACCACCTGGTCCGCGCGCCGCACAATGCCCCAGTTTACCGCACTCGGGCAGGCAAACCGGAATGCGGCGTCTCATGGCATCCAGAGACGCTACCTTCACCCAGCCACACCGGACTTGAACGGCCTGCCCGGGTTCGCTGGTGTCGCCCACTGCCAGCCCCATGTACAGGAAGACAGTGAAATCCGACACATACCGGCCATCGAAGCGATCACGATACGCTGGGTTCCAACCGGCGCCTGTCCCTGCCCTGCGATAGGGGTACACTGCCGGCCGTGAGCGTCCAGGCATCCCGCCGAACGCACCGCGGCAGTGCGCCGCGAGGCAACGACGAGGGTCGCGCCACCGGGCATGGCCCAGTTCACCCACCTCCGGCATGGCCGGGTGCAATCCAAGACGAGAAACCAAGATGAGCGACAAGGTTGTACATGTCGGCGATGCCGACTTTGATAGCGCAGTGCTGAATTCCAAGGAACCGGTGCTGGTCGATTTCTGGGCCGAGTGGTGTGGCCCGTGCAAGATGATCGCCCCGGCGCTGGACGAACTGGCCGATGCCTACCAGGGCCGCGCCAAGATCGCCAAGGTCAACGTTGACCACAACCGTGCGCTGGCCGCCAAATACCACGTGCGTTCGATTCCGTACCTGGTCGTGTTCAAGGGCGGCGAGAAGGTCGGCGAGCAGATCGGTGCGGTGGGCAAGGCCCAGCTGGCCGGCCTGCTGGACAAGGCCCTGGCCTGATCCTGCGGTTCTCCGGCAGCCGCCGAACGCGGCTGCCGGCGGCGCCCCTGCGCCCATGATGAATGCTGTTCCCGGCGACCCTTGCATGGCGCCGCAGGCCGATGATAGTGTCGGCATATCCGGCCGCGTTCGCGTGCCGCACCCTCTGGACGCAGTTTCTTCCAGACCCATTCCCAACGTTCGCCGCCCCAGCCGGGCGCTCGCACCTTCAAGCGAGGAATAACGCTCTTGTCCGATAACACTTCCGAAACCGGCAGCGCCGATGCGCCCGCCGAAAAGCGTGTGCGCAAGCCCCGCGTGAGCAAGGCCGCCGCCCCGGCAGCCGCCGAAACCAGCGCCGCTCCGGCGCAGCCGACGCTGCCGTTGGCCTCCGCGCCCGAAGCTCCCGCGCCGGCGCCTGCCGCAGCACCTGCACCGAGCGCGCCCGCCGCCGAGGCCCCTGCCAGCAGTGGCGGTGGCGAAGGCAGCGAAGGCCGCGAATCCGGCCAGCCGCGCCAGCAGCACAACCATCAGGGGGGCGGCCAGAACCAGGGCCAGAACCCATACAACCAGAATGGCCAGCAGGGCCAGGGGCAGGGCAACCGCCGCGACCGCTTCCGCAACCGGCGCGACCGTGACCGCAACAACCGCTTCCGCGACGAGGGCATGCCCAACGACGGCGGCGAGCAGCAGCCGTTCGTGCCGCGCCCGCACGCCAACGTGCCCGAGGGCTTCCCGGTCTATTCGCTGAGCGACCTCAAGCGCATGCCGGCACAGAAGCTGCTGGAAATCGCCGAGCAGCTGCAGATCTCCGAAGGCGTGGCCCGCGCCCGCAAGCAGGATGTGATCTTCGCCCTGCTGAAGGTGCTGACCCGCCACGGCGATGGCGTTGCCGCCGACGGTGTGCTGGAAATCCTGCCGGATGGCTTTGGCTTCCTGCGCGCGGCTGAAGCCAGCTACCTGGCCGGCCCGGACGACACCTACATCTCGCCCAGCCAGATCCGCCGCTTCAACCTGCGCACCGGCGACCACATCTCCGGCCGCATCCGCTTCCCGAAGGACGGCGAGCGCTACTTCGCGCTGAACATCGTCGACACCATCAACGGCGAGCCGATCGAAGCGTCGAAGAACAAGGTGCTGTTCGAGAACCTGACCGCGCTGTTCCCGCGCCGCCGCTTCACCCTGGAGCGTGGCAACGGTTCGTCGGAAGACATCACCGGCCGCATCCTCGACCTGATGGCGCCGCAGGGCAAGGGCCAGCGCTCGCTCATCGTGTCGCAGCCGAAGGCCGGCAAGACGATGATGATGCAGCAGGTCGCCACCGCCATCACCACCAACCACCCGGACGTGCACCTGATCGTGCTGCTGATCGACGAGCGCCCGGAAGAAGTGACCGAAATGCAGCGCACCGTGCGCGGCGAGGTCATCAGCTCGACCTTCGACGAGCCGGCCGCGCGCCACGTGCAGGTGGCCGAAATGGTCATCGAGCGCGCCAAGCGCCTGGTCGAGCACAAGAAGGACGTGGTGATCCTGCTCGACTCGATCACCCGCCTGGCCCGCGCCTACAACAACGTGGTGCCGAGCTCGGGCAAGGTGCTGACCGGTGGTGTGGACGCCAACGCCCTGCACCGCCCGAAGCGCTTCTTCGGTGCCGCGCGCAACGTGGAAGAAGGCGGCAGCCTGACCATCATCGCCACGGCGCTGGTGGACACCGGTTCGAAGATGGACGAGGTGATCTACGAAGAGTTCAAGGGCACCGGCAACAGCGAAGTGCACCTGAGCCGTCGTATTGCTGAAAAGCGCGTGTTCCCGGCCATCGACATCAACCGTTCCGGCACCCGCCGCGAAGACCTGCTGATCGAGCCGGAACTGCTGCAGAAGATCTGGATCCTGCGCAAGCTGCTGCATCCGATGGACGAAATGGCCGCGATGGAATTCCTGCTGGACAAGATGAAGAACACCAAGTCCAACGACGAGTTCTTCGGTTCGATGAAGCGCTGATCCGGCGTTGCATCGGAAGAAGCCTGCCGCTCGCTGCGGCAGGTTTTTTTTTGCCTGCAGGGCGACCTGTTTCACTTTGCCGCCTCCGACTTTTGGCGATAATTCGCCCTATACCCTGCCCGGCCCCAAGGGCGTGGCCACCGATTCCCGCTGTCGCCCCTTCCGGAGAACCGGTCGGGTCCAGCCTCCTGCCGGATCCGTCGACGCATGCGAACGCTGTCTCCCCGCCTCAACCTGGGCAAGCTGATCCTCGCCCTGGCCCTGCTCAGCGCCATCATCGCCCTGGCCAATACCCTGCTGGCCAGCTACCGGGTGCAGCGCGACCAGCTGGTCGGCAATACCCTGGAAGCCAACCGCGTCTATGCCACCAAGCTGGCCGAGACCACCCAGAACTTCCTGCTGGCCGCGCAGCAGGAGTTGGCGTATGCGGCCACCCGGCTGGGCCAGAGCAATCTCGATCCGGCACAGGCGCAGGACGAAGCCAGCCGCCTGCAGTTGCAGACCAACAGCTTCAATTCCTCGCTGGTGGTCGATGCCGATGGCCTGGTGATCGCCACCTCGCCACAGACCCTGCAGTTGCAGGGCGAGATCCTGCACAGCGTCGGCAACAACGCGGCACTGGCCGCGCGCCAGCCGATGATCAGTGACCCGTACCAGTCGGCCACCGGCAAGCTGCTGGTCTCGCTGTCGCACCCGATCTTCGACCGCCAGGGCCGCTATCGCGGCTACGTCAGCGGCACCCTCTACCTGCGCCAGCGCAGTGCGCTGCACACGCTGCTGGGCAAGCACTACTACCGCGACGGCTCGTACCTGTACGTGGTGGACCGCCATGGCCGCCTGCTGTACCACGCCGATGGCAAGCGGGTTGGCGACTACGTGGTCGGCAACCCGGCGGTGAAGGCAGTCGTGCGCGGTGAACGCGGTGCGCAGCAGGTCCGCAACAACCTGGGCGTGTCGATGCTGGCCGGCTATGCGCCGGTACCGGCCACCGGCTGGGGCATCGTCGCCCAGCGGCCGACCGAGGCCACGCTGCAGCCATTGTCGCGGTTGATGACCGCGGTGATCTGGAACGCGATCCCGCTCGGCCTGCTGTCACTGCTGGTCACCTGGTGGTTCGCCCGCCGCATCTCGCTGCCACTGTGGCAGCTCGCACGCAACGTGCAGGGCGGCGAAGACACCGGCAATGCGATCAGCCACGTCAGCGGCATCCGCGCGTGGTACTTCGAGGTCGCCCAACTCAAGCAGGCAGTGCTGCACAGCTTCAATGCCCTGCAGGACCGTATCGGTACGCTCAACCGTGCCAGCCGTACCGACCCGCTGACCGGCCTGCTCAACCGCCGCGGCCTGCAGCAGGCGCTGGACGCGCTGCAGGTGCAGGGCATCCCGTTCGCGATCCTGGCGCTGGACATCGACCGCTTCAAGTCGATCAACGACAGCCATGGCCACGACGTCGGCGACGCCGCCATCGTCCACATCGCCGACCAGATGCGCCGCTATTCGCGCGACAGCGACATCCTCTGCCGCGCCGGCGGCGAGGAATTCCTGCTGCTGCTGCCGGGCATCAGTACCGACTCGGCCCGCCAGGCCGGTGAACGCCTGCGCCAGCACATCGCCGATCACCCATTCGAACCGGTCGGCACCATCACCGTGTCGCTGGGCGTGGCTCACTTCCCCAGCTTCCATGTCGACGCCGAGCAGGCATTGCGGCTGGCCGACAAGGCGCTGTACATGGCCAAGGAACAAGGCCGCAACCGGGTGGTGATTTACCCTTACGCCGACTGACGCGGAGCCGGGCTGCCCGGCTCCGCAGCGGGTCTCAGCTCTGTTGCAGCGGGGTCAGCAGGCGCAGGCCGCGCTTGGCGCCGTCCACCATGTAGACGCCGCCTTCCGGCAGCAGATCGCTGCCGGCCTGCTCGACCGGGTCAGCCTCGTGCCACGGCACGCTCTGCCGCGGCCCCGGAATGAAGGCGCGCCAGCGGCCATAGCGTTCCGCCTCTGCATTGGGATCATGGTTCAGGGCGAAGTTCACCGGGATGCGAACCGTCCAGCTGTCCCGGGTGCTGTCCTCGCCGGTGGTCGGCGGCTTGAAGGTCCAGGTACGGGCGGTGCTGACGCTGGCTCTGGCCAGGATGTCGCGCATCTTGGCCAGGGTCCGCTCGGACGCGACCACAGCCATGTTCACCTGCTCGGCGGCCACGTCGGCCACTGTTCCGTCGCGCGCCACCTTGACCAGCAGCAGCACCTCACCCTGGCCACCGTTTCGGTAGGCCGCCTCCGGGTAGCGCGGCGGTGTCATGTGCAGCGAGGTCACCGAATCAGTGGCCTTCGGATCGTACTCGCTGAAGTCGACACTGGTCATGCTGATTTCATAACCGCCGTCGGCCGCAGCCTTGCCACGCAGGCGAACGCGCAAAGGGGCCCTCGTGGCCACCGCCTGGCCATCGCGCAGCGTGGGCTCGAAGCGCCAGCCACCGATGGTGCCTTCGACGAAGGAGGCGATGCCCGGGGCGACCATGGCTTTCTGGTCCAGCACCAGCGAACTGACCGCGCCCTCCGGCGTGACCTCGATATGACCGGACAGCACCATGCTCATTTCCGCAGTCGCACGTACAGCGCGTGCGGTCTGCGCAGTGGCGTCACCTGCAAGCAGGGGGGCGCCGGCACCGACGGCCAGCGCGAGGGCGAGAAACAGTGGAGAACGCATCATTGCCGGATCCTTGGTGATGATCGGCGAGAGTACCTCAGCCCAAGCGCCCAGGACAGCCGGCTCAGGCCAGCCGGTGCGCGCCCGAATAGGGCGGCGTGTCCGGATAGTCACCTCGGCCGAAGCGTTCCTGCAGGCCCTGCCACCAGCCCGGGTCGAACAGGTGCCGGTAGTGCTCGCGCACCGCTGCCAGCTCTGCAGCGGGCAGGCCCATGAACGGGCCGAAGCGCTCGGGAAACACGTCGCGCGGACCAACATGGAACCAGGGCTCGTCGGCCATGGCCTCCTCCGGCGTACGCGGCTGCGGCCACGCACGGAACACGCAGTCGCTGACCAGGCACAGCTCGTCATAGTCGTAGAACACGGCCCGGCCGTGCCGTGATACACCGAAGTTCTTCGGCAGCATGTCACCGGGGAAGATGTTGTTGCGCGCCATGTCGGTGATCGCCTGCGCATAGTCGAGCACCGCTGCACGTACCGCCTCCCCGCCCTGCTCGCGCAGGTACAGGTTCAATGGACGGAAACGGCGCTGCACGTAGCACAGTGCGATCTCCACCTCATCGCCATCAACGCGTACGCTCTGCGCGCACTGCTGCAGCAGTTCATCCAGCAGGGCCGGCGCGAAGCGCTCGCGCGGGAAGCGCAGATGACGATACGGCTGTGCATCGAGCAGGCGGCCGACACGATCAAGGTTGAACACCAGCGCGTACTTCTCTTCCACCTGCTGTCGCGACATCGCCTTGGGCCACGCGAAGCGGTCGCGGATCAGCTTGAACACCAGCGGGTAACTGGGCAGGGTAAACACCGCCATGACCATGCCCGGCGTGCCTTCGGCGGGGACCAGCCGCTCCTGCGGGTGCTCGCTGAAGTGGCGGAAGAAGGTGCGGTAGCGCTCGGTCTTGCCCTGCTTGGCGCGTCCCAGCACCGTGTAGATCTCATCGATGGGCTTGCCCGGCAGCAGGCTGCGCAGGAACACCACGGCATCGCCCACCGTACCCAGATCGGCCTGGAAGTAGCTGCGCGACACGCCAAACAGATGGGCAACATCACGACGCCGGGTCAGCACCGCATCGGCACGCAGGCCGCGCGCGTCGTTGACCAGGGCAATCACGCAGGGTGAGAAGCAGTGCTCGCCGAATACACGTCCAACCAGATAGGCGCGGCGCTCGCGGTAGAACACGGTATCGAGCAGCTCGATGCTGCGCACCGGCGTGTCACCCCAGTGGGCCAGATCATCCTGCAGGCGCACGGCAATGGCCGCCGCGCAACGCAACTGGTGCGCGTAGGGAATGTCGAAGCGGTAGTCGGCCAGCACGCGTTGCAGGGCCTCCACCGGCCGCGTCGGCGACACCGCGTAGGTATGCCGCGCGACGGGATGGGTGATCGCATCGGACGGCTCGACGTCGAAAGCGATGAATTCCAGCGCCGGGTCCACGCCACGGGTGGAGAACAAGCGCCTCGACAGCGTGTTGTAGAACGTCTTGTACAGCTCGGCGTCAATCAGGCCCTGCAGCAGCGCGCTGTACCGCGCGTGCACCTGCAGCCACAGCGC
This sequence comes from Stenotrophomonas sp. YJH_SMC_27, assembly GCF_059369815.1. NCBI lineage: Bacteria > Pseudomonadati > Pseudomonadota > Gammaproteobacteria > Lysobacterales > Lysobacteraceae > Stenotrophomonas > Stenotrophomonas sp. YJH_SMC_27. Next base: position 213,957 of record NZ_JCAFTA010000004.1, read on the forward strand.
ACGCTCGCCGATCGCGTCACCGGCGAGCCGACGCAACGCATCCATCTGCTCGGCGATGCACAGATCGTAGAGGGCGATGCGCTCGACTGCATCCTGTCGCGCACCGGCCCAGTCGCGCTGCTCGAAGCGCTGCCGCGCCCGCGCGGTGATCGCCGCGAAGCGGGCATGGTACTGCTCGAAACCATCGCGGATGGCACCGGCGATACGCGGCGCCAGCTCGGTAGCGATGTCAGGCTTGGACATGCATGGCTCACCCGGGAAGACCGGCTTTACCATACGCTGGCGTGGGGTTGCTTGTGTAGAGCCGAGCCCATGCTCGGCTGATCCAGGCAGAAGCAGCCGAGCATGGCTCGGCTCTACAGTTGCAAAGAGCAGTCGGGCGGGCTCGACTCTACCAAAGCCAATGGCTCAGATCGCCAGTTCGGCCTCCACGTCCTGCACCTTGCGTCGGGCCAGTGCAAGGTTGGACTTGGTCCGGTCCAGCACGATGTAGAAGAACAGTCCCTTCTTCTTCGCGACCGGTCGCATGATGTGGTACGCCTTGCCCAGCGAGATCAGGATATCCTCGATGCTGTCATTGAGGTTCAACGAGGCGGCGGTCTTCATCTTGGCCCGGATCACTTCGGTGTTGCCGGCAGCGGCCACCTCCATGTCCATGCCGGCACCGGCTTCGCCCAGCAGCATGCCGCTTTCGTAGTCGACCAGCGCCACTGCCTGCGCGCCGTCGATGCCCATCAGTGCGTTCAACGATTCATTCAATCCAGCCACGTCGCACCCCTTGTCGATGTTGGTTCGAGCCCCTCGTTCCCCTGCGGCCGGGCTCACGATCCGCCGAGTTCGGCCAGGATCGCCTGGCCACATTCCCTGCTCTGCCACAGCACCTGGCCGATCACGCTGCGCTGGTCGCAGGCCGCCATCAGCAGCAGCGGTGCACGCCCTTCGGCCTGGATTGCCAGCATCAGCACCTTCCCGCCCATCGCTTCCAGCATCAGCGTCTGCAGATCGCCCAGCAGCAGTTCGCGCCCGACCGCCGCGGCCAGCGCCAGCATCGCGCTGGTCATTGCCGCCAGCCGTTCGCCGCGCCCTTCGGCACCAGCGCTGACCAGGGCAAAGCCATCGACACTGGCCAGCACTACCGTGCGCACGCCTTCCACCCGCTGCTGCAGGTCCTGCAGCAGCGGCTGCAGGCGCGCACGCTGGCCGGCATCGGGCAGCACCGCCATCTGCCCGTCAGCCATGCGCGGCCACCAGTGCGTGCGCTTCCATTTCGCTCATCAGTACATCCATCAGCAGCAATCCCTGTTCGCGGTCGCGGGCATCCACCGCCAGCAAAGGCAGCGGTTGATCGTCCAGGCTGGCGCGTGCAGCCCAGTCATCCAGCGCAGCGTGCGGCGCCTGGTCGAGATGGGTGACCGCCACCACCAGCGCCAATGACGCTGCGAACGGCTGCAGCACCTGCAGGTAGTCCTCCAGCTCGCCGGCCAACCCGGCACGGCGCGCGTCCAGCAGCAGCACCGCACCACGTGCCCCCTGCAGCAGGATCGGCCACAGGAAATCAAAGCGCTGCTGGCCGGGTGTCCCGTAAAGCCGCAGGCGTTCGCCGTTGGGCAGGTCGATGTCTGCGTAGTCCAGCGCGACGGTGGTGGAGGCCTTGTCGGCACCGAGGCGATCACTGTTGGCCACATCGGTGTCGATCACCGCGCCGGCCGCGATGCTGCGCACCAGCGTCGACTTGCCGCTGCCCATGCCACCGAGCACGACCACCTTGTGCTCACGCATTGCGCTCACTCCCACGCAGGTGGCGCCACAGGCGCGCAAGCAGGCCGTTGTCGGTGCCATTGCCGCGTAGGGCCGTCATCGGTGCCGCCGGGGCGCTCTGCAACTGCGCGTAACCGCAGAGATAGGCGGCATGGATGAAATCACGCACCGCCGCAGCCGGCAACTCGAGCAGCATCGCGCACTCTTCAACCGTGCACGCGCGCTTGAGCAGCAGCGAACACAGGCGGAAGCCATCGTGGTCGTGACCCAGCACGCGGAAATCCGGCCAGCGCAGCAGCTTCACCGAGGCGCCACGCAGGCGTTCGTCCAGTGCCTGCCAATGTCGGCTGCGCTGTGCCCACTGCCACAGCAGGGGCCGCAGTGGCTGGCGCGGCCGCTCACCGGCCAGGGCCTGCAGGCGAGCCGGCGTGAGCGCATCCAGCTGCAGGCGTTCGAAGGCATCGGCCAGGCGCTCTACCAGCGCGCTCGCGGGCTCCTGCAACAGCACGGCCTGGTCATGCTCGAGGTCCATCAGCAGGACGGGGTCACCCGCGTCACTCAGCAGTGCCTGCCCCTGGCGCAGGGGCAGCCGCTCGCGCAGCAGGCGGGTGATGGCGTGTGCACCATCGGCAAGACGGATCGGTGCGGGTGCGTGCATGGTCAGGGGCTCCACTGCCAACTGCATCCCGCGCAGGGCGCGGCCGATGGCACCGTCATCAAGTATGTCCTGAGGGCCATCGCCGTCGCGCAGCTGGCCCCCCAGATCCTCGATCCAGCACTGCAGTCGCGGGCGTTGCTGGCGCATGCGCAGGGCCGCGTTGCGCAGCGCCGGCGTATCGCGGATGACCAGCAGGTCGCAATCGTCCAGATCCTGGCTGCGGCGGATCTGGCCGTCCGGCAGCGCCGATGCTACGCGTAGCCGCTGCAGCAGGGCCTGCTCGCCCTGGATGTCGGTTCCCACTACCAGCACGCGTGCCATCCGTGTTCCCCGTGCGGCCACCTCCCCGGTGGCCTCGCGTCGCCAAGGCTAGGACATCGCCAGCGGCAGCCGTCGTGATCGACTGCTCAGATCGGGAGCGGTTGCAGACGGTGTCCGATCGGTTCTGCGACGGCCATCGCGGGCAAGTTTCATGCCGCTTTGACGGCATTCCGACGGCCAACGGATGTCACGGTTCTGGACGCGGGTCGAATGGGGCCGCCCAAAAAGAAACCCGCGCCGAAGCGCGGGTTCCGGGGTCACGACCGAACGGCGACGGATCAGCCGCGCAGCTGCTCCAGCGCGGCGTTGAAGGTCGCGCTCGGGCGCATCGCCTTGCTGGCCTTGGCCACGTCCGGGCGGTAGTAGCCGCCGATGTCCACGGCCTTGCCCTGCACCGCGACCAGCTCTTCGACGATTTTCTGCTCGTTGTCGGTCAGTGCCTTGGCCAGCGGGGCGAAGCGCGCCTTCAGTGCAGCATCTTCGTCCTGCGCGGCCAGGGCCTGGGCCCAGTACAGCGCGATGTAGAAGTGGCTGCCACGGTTGTCGATGCCACCCAGCTTGCGCGACGGCGACTTGTCGTTGTCCAGGAACTGGCCGTTGGCTTCGTCCAGCGCCTTGGCCAGCACACGGGCAGCGGCGTTGTCGTAGCGGTTGCCCAGGTGTTCCAGCGACGCGGCCAGGGCCAGGAATTCACCCAGCGAATCCCAGCGCAGGTAGTCTTCCTCGACGAACTGCTGCACGTGCTTCGGAGCCGAACCACCGGCACCGGTCTCGAACAGGCCGCCACCGGCCATCAGCGGCACGATCGACAGCATCTTGGCGCTGGTGCCCAGCTCCATGATCGGGAACAGGTCGGTCAGGTAGTCACGCAGCACGTTGCCGGTCACCGAGATGGTGTCCTCGCCCTTGCGGATGCGGTCCAGCGAGAACGCGGTGGCTTCCACCGGCGGCAGGATGCGGATGTCCAGACCGGCAGTATCGTGGTCCTTGAGGTACTGCTCGACCTTGGCGATGACCTGCGCGTCGTGGGCACGGGCGGCATCCAGCCAGAACACGGCCGGGGTGCTGCTCAGGCGGGCGCGCTCGACGGCCAGCTTCACCCAGTCCTGGATCGGCGCGTCCTTGGTCTGGCACATGCGCCAGATGTCACCGGCTTCGACGGCATGCTCGAACACCACGGTGCCAGCATCGTCGGTGACCTTGACCACGCCATCGGCAGCGATCTGGAAGGTCTTGTCGTGCGAGCCGTACTCCTCGGCCTTCTGTGCCATCAGGCCGACGTTCGGCACCGAACCCATGGTGGCCGGGTCGAAGGCGCCGTGCGCCTTGCAGTCATCGATGACGGCCTGGTACACGCCGGCGTAGCAGCGGTCCGGAATGACGGCCTTGGTGTCCTGCAGCTTGCCTTCGGCATTCCACATCTTGCCGGAGTCGCGGATCATCGCCGGCATCGAGGCGTCGACGATCACGTCGCTCGGCACGTGCAGGTTGGTGATGCCCTTGTCCGAGTTGACCATGGCCACGCCCGGACGCTGTGCGTACTCGGCAGCCAGGTCGGCTTCGATCGCAGCACGGGTGGCTTCCGGCAGCGACGGCAGGCGCGCAGCCAGGTCACCGATGCCGTTGTTGGCATCGAAACCGGCCTGCTTCAGCACGTCGGCGTGCTTGGCCAGCACGTCCTTGTAGAACTCGTTCACCGCCACGCCGAACATGATCGGGTCGGAGACCTTCATCATGGTCGCCTTCAGGTGCAGCGAGAACAGCACGCCCTGGGCCTTGGCATCGGCAATCTGCTCGCCGATGAACGCGGCCAGTGCCTTGCGGCTCATCACGGCGGCATCGACGATCTCGCCGGCCTTGACCGCGGTCTTTTCCTTCAGCACAGCGGTGCTGCCGTCATTGCCGTGGAAGGTGATCTTCAGCGAACCGGCATTGGCCAGGGTGGCCGACTTCTCGCTGCCGTAGAAATCACCGGCGGCCATGTGCGCGACATGCGACTTCGAATCCGGCGCCCAGGCGCCCATGCGGTGTGGGTGCTTGCGCGCGTAGTTCTTCACCGACAGCGGTGCACGGCGGTCGGAGTTGCCTTCGCGCAGCACCGGGTTCACCGCGCTGCCCTTGACCTTGTCGTAGCGCGCCTTGTAGTCGCGCTGCTGGTCGTCGGCCGGGGTTTCCGGGTAATCCGGCAGCGGATAGCCCTGGTCCTGCAGTTCCTTGATGGCCGCCTTCAGCTGCGGCACCGAGGCGGAAATGTTCGGCAGCTTGATGATGTTGGCGTCCGGGGTGGTCGCCAGCTGGCCCAGCTCGGCCAGGTCGTCGCTGACCTTCTGCGCGTCACTGAGCAGTTCCGGGAACTGCGACAGGATGCGGCCGGACAGCGAGATGTCACGGGTTTCCACCACGATGCCGGCTGTACCGGTGTAGGCGTCAACGATCGGCAGCAGCGACTGGGTGGCCAGGAACGGGGCTTCGTCGGTCAGCGTGTAGAGAATCTTGGACATGGGGGACTTGGACTCTGTAGCAGTGCTCAGGGGAAGGCCGGCGCCAGCGCCGGGCCACGTGCAACCGTGTCGCGCGCGGGGCGGAGCCCCACGCTTTCCCCGTCGCCGTCAGGGTGGGCGCGCGGCGGGGAAACCCCTGCATTGTCGCGTTTTCAGCCGCGCGGGGCAAAGCCACGCCATACGCGACGGTACTGCATGCCGGCAACGCTGTGATCCATCCACGCCTGGATGAAGCCCGCCCACAGCATCAGTGGATCCACGCCATGCGTGGATGAAGCCGACCATCGCACAACAAAAAAGGACGCAGCCTCGCGGCTGCGTCCATCGTGAGCCCTGCCGGGAGAGAGTCGGCTGGACTTACTTGACCTCGAACTCCTGCGGCGTTCCGGCCGCCTTGCCATCGACGGTGACTTCGGCGCGGTACTTGCCGGCCGGCCAGCCCTTTGCATTCTTGAACGTGACGTTGGTGGTTTCCGCACCACTGGTGTTCAGGGTGGCGGTCTGTTCGCCGGCCACCTGGCCGTCCTGATAGGTCAGCTTCGCGCCAACGTTGACATTGTTTGCCGCACCGTCGGTCTTGACCGAGACGATGATGTCGTCCTTCGGTGCGAACAGAGCCGTCGTCGCAACCGACTTGTCGGCGGCGGCGGTCTTTCCGACCGTGACCGACGAGACGCTGACAGCAGCGGCTTGGGCCATCGGCGGCGGCGCGCCGGTCATCGGGGCCGGTGCTGCCGGTTCGGCCGGAGCGGTCGCTGCCGGAGCGGCATTGTTGTCGGTCGACTCTTCTTTCTTCTTGCAACCGACCAGGGCGACGCTGCCCAGCAGGGCGGCGATCAGGGCGGTCTGGAGCGGGGTGGTCTTGATCATTCGGGGTTCCTCCCAGGGATTGTCGGACGGCGTTCTGGCCGGCTTACTTCGGCGGCAGTTTCAGGGTCTGGCCCGGGAAGATCTTGTCCGGGTCATCAAGCACATCGCGGTTGGCTTCGAAGATCTTCTTCCAGGCATTGGCGTCGCCCAGATGCTGCTTGGCGATCTTCGACAGCGAGTCACCCTTCTGCACGGTATAGGTGCCGCCGCTGACAACGTCTGCGGTGCTGTCCACCGAAGCGCTGACACCGGAGAAGTCCGCCTTCGGCACCTGCTCGGCGGTACTGTCGACACTGCCACTGACGCCGGAGAAATCGGCTTTCTTCTCGGTACTCATCCACAACTCCCGTCTGCATGACTACGTGATTGGCACGGTGCCATGGCGGTTGTTAAATGGGGATGGTGCAGATGTGAAGCCGCCCCCGGGGGCGGCTGAACAATCGGGGGAATGGACACTCGATAGTGCCGGCCGCTGGCCGGCTGTGCCACGGGATCCGGCCTTGGCCGATTGCCGGCCAGCGGCCGGCACTACCGGTAACCGCCTGCGGCGGTTACTGCCGCAGCTCGCGGTAGGTCGCGGCCGGGGCGACGATACCCGGGCTGGCACGCCAGGGGTTGATGTCCAGGCCACCACGGCGGGTGTAGCGGGCCTCAACCTCCAGCCAGTGCGGCTGGCAGCGCGCGGACACCTCGCTGAAGATCCGCTCAACACACTGCTCGTGGAACTCGGCATGCTCGCGGTAGCTGACCAAGTAGCGCAGCAGGCCGGCGCGGTCGATCTTCGACCCACGGTAACGCAGGCTGACCGTGGCCCAGTCCGGCTGGCCGGTAACCGGGCAGTTGGACTTCAGCAGCGCCGAGACCAGAGTCTCCTCCACCACCTCGCCCGCATCGGCGGCGAGGAAGTCCGCCTGCGGCGGGCCGTAGCAGTCGATCTCCACGTCCAGCCCGTCGATGGATTCGCCAAGCGGCGTCTCTCGCAGCTCCGGCAGGCCGAACTCCACCTGGACCGGCGCACCGGCGCAGGCCGACAGATCCGCCACGATGCGCGCGCGCAATGCCTCGGCGCTGTCGATACGGGTGCTGTTGAGGGAGTTGAGGTACAGCTTGAACGACTTCGATTCGATCAACCGCGGCGAGGTGCAGGGCACCTGGACGGTGGCCACGGCCACCTGCGGCTTGCCGCGCGGGTCGAGCCAGCTCAGTTCGAACGCATGCCAGCGGTCGTGGCCGACGAACGGCAGCGCGGCATCATCGAGGCCGATCTCGGCACGGGCGCCACTGCGCGGGATGGGAAACAGCAGGCCGGGATCGTACTGCGACGGGTAACTGACCTCGCGACCGAGGCTGGAATCCTGTGGGGTGTTCATGGGGGGCATTGTATCGCGCGGAGGGCGGGCCTTCGGCCGGGCCGGCCAACGGCGAAGCCCCTCCGTGGTGGTTGTATTGGGATGATCGCGAAAGGCGGTCTATCGGCTTGGCCGGGTGGGCAGGCGGGTCGGGGGACGCCGTAAACCCGTCCATGGAGGCCTGGCCGCGGCATCCATGCCGCAGACGCCCCCGCCCCGCCTGCCCACCCGGCCCCTGACAGTTCCTTGCACGCGGCCACCACCACGGGAAAGATCAGAAAATCAAGATCAAAAGCCGATTCTTCAGACGTTCACGACGCCTGCCGTGTCGACCAAGGTCGACACCCACCAGAAGCAGAGTGTCGTTCCGGCAGCCCGCGGGAAACTGTCGAAGGCGGGGCGGGTCCGGTGGCAGGGGCGTGAGCCGCATGGGCCCGAGGCATGCCTCGGGCGGGTTGGGCAGGACGCCCAACCCCGGTCTTGCCGTGTGCGCAGGACGGCGCACACGAGCAAGCGGCGACCGAGCTTACATGGACGTACTTGCAGCGTCCCCTGCCACCGGACCCACCCCGCCATCCCTCAGGAAACCAGCTTTTGCCGTTGACGTGGCTTTGGTCTCGGCGGGTGCAGGGCTGCAAGCCCTGCCAACACCCCTCACCCCGCAGGCGTACCGGTACCGTGCAGGTAATCCAGGCTCACCTGCAGCAGCGCACGCAGACCCACATCCAGCGCCTTCTCATCCAGCAGGAACTTCGGCGAATGATTGGCCGGCGCCGTCGCCGGGTCGATGCCCACGCTGGTGGAACCGACGAAGAAGAACATGCCAGGCACTTCCTTCGCGTACAGCGAGAAATCCTCCGCGCCCATCTGCAACGGTGGCTCGTATACGTTGTCCTTGCCCACCACCGCCTGCAGGCTCGGCAGCATCTTCGCGGTCAGCGCCGGGTCGTTCACCGTGGCCGGGTTGCCCTCCGATTCGTAGATGTCGGTCACCGCCTTGGCACCGTGCGCGGCGGCCGTGTGCTCGGCCACGTTGCGCAGGTCGGCGAAGATCTGCTGGCGCATCCCTTCGTCGAAGGTGCGGATGGTGCCGACCATCTCCACTTCATCGGGAATGATGTTGTAGCGGATGCCGCCGTTGATTGCGCCGAAGGTCAGCACCGCCGGTTGCTTGGACAGGTTGGCACGGCGGCTGACGATGGTCTGCGCGGTGCCGACCAGATCGGCGGTGGCGACGATCGGGTCAACACCGTTCCACGGTGCCGAGCCATGCGTCTGGCGCCCGATCACTTTGATGCCGAAACGGTCCGAGGCGGCCATCAACGGGCCACCACGCACCGCGATCTGGCCGGCCTGCACGCTGGAGAACACATGCAGGCCAAACACCGCCTCCGGCTTGAAATCGGCGAACAGCCCTTCCTTCAGCATGAGTGCGGCACCGCCCTCTTCCGGCGGCGGCGCGCCCTCCTCGGCCGGCTGGAAGATCAGCATCACCTGGCCCGGCAGGTCCTTCTTCATCGACACCAGTGCTTCGGCCACGCCGAGCAGCGTCGCGGTGTGCGCGTCGTGGCCACAGGCATGCATCACGCCCACGGTCTGCCCGCGGTACTGGTCAGTGACCCTGGAAGCGAACGGCAGGCCGGTCTGCTCGGTCACCGGCAGCGCGTCCATGTCCGCGCGCAATGCGATCTTCGGGCCCGGCTTGCCGCCTTCGATGATCGCCACCACGCCGTGGTGGGCGATGCCGGTCTTCGGCTTCAGGCCCATCGCCCGCAGGCGCTTGGCGACTTCGGCCGAGGTACGCACTTCGCGGTTGGACAGCTCCGGGTGCTGGTGGAAATCACGACGCCACTCGATCACCTTGGACTGCAGCCGCTGCGCGGCGGCGGTCACTTCCGGGCGCTGCCCGTCCTGGGCGTGGGCAAGGGCCGGCAGGGCCAGCAGCAGGGCGGACAGCAGCAGCGAACGGCGCATCACAATCTCCACGGCAGGGGGTTCCAGCTGAATGTAGGGCAACACTGCCGCCACGGGAACCTCCGGCGCGGCATCCGGTCTTAGCGCCCGTCCCATCCGTCATGCAGGAAACGTGATGTGGCACAGGTATGCTTTGCGCATTGCCCGCCGGGCTCCGCCCGGTCCAGCCCTCTTGGAGTCCTCGTAATGTCACGTGTTTGGAAGATCGTGCTGCTGGTCGTGGCAGTGCTGGTGCTGGCCGTGGTCGGCCTGCGCGTCATCGGCGGCGGCAAGGACAAGGCTGGAAAACCCGCTGCGGGCGCGCGCCAGGGCGGCGAAGACCCGGATGCCGGCCCGGTGCCGGTGACCGTGGTCGATGCCACGCGCCAGGACGTGCCGGTGTATGCCAGCGCGCTGGGCACGGTGACTGCGATGAACACCGTGACCGTCAGCCCGCAGGTCGGCGGCCAGCTGATGAGCCTGAATTTCCGCGAAGGCCAGGAAGTGAAGCAGGGCGACGTGCTGGCGGTGATCGACCCGCGCACCGCCCAGGCCAGCTACGACCAGGCCGCTGCGGCCAAGCGCCAGAACGAGGCGCTGCTGGCCACCGCGCGCTCCAACTACCAGCGCTCGAACGCACCGGAGTATCGCCAGTACGTCGCCAAGACCGATCTGGATACACAACGAAACCAAGTGGCACAGTACGAAAGCGCGGTGGCGGCCAACGAGGCCAGCATGCGCTCGGCGCAGGTGCAGCTGCAGTACACCAAGGTCACCGCACCGATCTCCGGCATCGCCGGCATCCGCGCGGTCGACGCGGGCAACGTGGTCAACGCCGGCACCGCGCTGGTCACGCTGACCCAGATCCATCCGATCCACGTGCTGTTCAACCTGCCCGAGCGCCAGCTGGGTGATGTGCGCCAGGCACAGGCCGCCGGCACGGTGCCGGTGGCCGCGCTGGACCGCGCCGACTCGCATGTTCTGTCCGGCGACGGCAAGCTGGACGTGGTCGACAACCTGATCAGTGCGGACAGCGGCACGTTCAAGGCACGTGCGGTCTTCGACAACACCGACAATGGCCTGTGGCCGGGCCAGTTCGTCAACGTCCGCATGCAGCTGCGCACGATTGCCGGTGGCGTGGTCATCCCGACCCAGGCCGTCCTGCGTGGGCCGGATGGCGAATACGTCTATGTCGTGCAGGGCGACAACACGGTGAAGATGCAGACCGTGCGCAGCGGCGTGGAAGTGGGCGACAGCCAGGTGCAGATTGCCGAAGGCCTGAAGGGCGGCGAGCGGGTGGTCAGTGAAGGCCAGTTCCGCCTGAAGCCGGGCAGCAAGGTCACCGCACTGAAGCCGGGCCAGACCCCGGCCGCACCGACCGAGGCCGAGCTGAAGGCGGCCGAACAGAAGAACGGTGGCGGCGGTGGCCGTCGCGGTGGTGGCCCGCGCTGAGCGCAGGCGACTGTTCTCCCTCGCGCCGGCATGCTCGTCGGCGCCGACATTGAAGTGCCAGCAAGGATCAGTCCGTGGGCTTTTCGACGATCTTCATCCGCCGCCCGATCGCCACCTCGCTGTTGATGGCGGGCCTGTTGCTGCTGGGCATCCTCGGCTACCGCAAGCTGCCGGTGTCGGCGCTGCCGGAAATCGATGCGCCCAGCCTGGTGGTCACCACCCAGTACCCCGGCGCCAACGCCACCACCATGGCCTCGCTGGTCACCACGCCGCTGGAGCGCCAGTTCGGGCAGATCTCCGGGCTGGAGCTGATGACCTCCGACTCGTCGGCCGGGTTGTCCACGATCATCCTGCAGTTCTCGATGGATCGGAACATCGACATCGCCGCGCAGGACGTACAGGCGGCGATACGCCAGGCCACCCTGCCCTCGTCGCTGCCCTACCAGCCGGTCTACAACCGGGTGAACCCGGCTGACGCGGCCATCGTTACCTTGAAACTGACGTCTGACACGCGTCCGCTGCGCGATGTCAACAACTACGCTGACTCCATCCTGGCCCAGCGCCTGTCGCAGGTGCAGGGCGTCGGCCTGGTCTCGATTGCCGGCAACGTGCGCCCGGCCGTGCGCATCCAGGTCAATCCGGCGCAGCTGTCGAACATGGGCCTGACCCTGGAACAGCTGCGCAGCGCGCTCACCCAGGCCAACGTCAATGCGCCCAAGGGCTCGTTGAACGGCAAGACCCAGTCCTACAGCATCGGCACCAACGACCAGCTGGCCAGCGCCGCCGAGTACCGCGACACCATCATCAGCTACAAGAACGGCCGCCCAGTGCGGCTGTCGGACGTGGCCGAGGTGGTCGATGGCGTGGAGAACGACCAGCTCGCCGCCTGGGCCGATGGCAAGCCGGCGGTGCTGCTGGAAGTGCGGCGCCAGCCCGGTGCCAACATCGTGCAGACGGTCGAGCGCATCCGCGCGATCCTGCCGCAGTTGCAGGGCGTGCTGCCAGCCGACGTGCACCTGGAGATCTTCAACGACCGTACCGAGACCATCCGCGCCTCGGTGCACGAAGTGCAGTTCACCCTGATCCTCACCATCGGCCTGGTGGTGGCGGTGATCTTCGTGTTCCTGCGCCGGTTGTGGGCCACGATCATTCCCTCGGTGGCGGTACCGCTCTCGCTGGCCGGCACTTTCGCGGTGATGGCCTTTGCCGGCATGTCGCTGGACAACCTCTCGCTGATGGCGCTGGTGGTGGCCACCGGTTTCGTGGTCGACGATGCGATCGTGATGATCGAGAACATCGTGCGGTATATCGAACAGGGCAAGAGCGGCAAGGAAGCGGCCGAGATCGGTGCACGCCAGATCGGCTTCACCGTGCTGTCGCTGACCATCTCGCTGGTGGCGGTGTTCCTGCCGCTGCTGCTGATGCCCGGTGTGACCGGCCGCCTGTTCCATGAGTTCGCCTGGGTGCTGAGCATCGCGGTGGTGCTGTCGATGCTGATCTCGCTGACGCTCACCCCGATGATGTGTGCCTACCTGCTCAAGCCCGATGCCCTGCCCGAGGGCGAGGACGCGCATGAGCGCGCGGCGGCGGCCGGCAAGCAGAACCTGTGGACGCGCACCGTCGGCCTGTACGAGCACAGCCTGGACTGGGTGCTAGGCCACCAGCGCCTGACCCTGGCCGTGGCCGGCGGCGCACTGGTGCTGACCGTGCTGCTGTACGTGCTGATCCCCAAGGGCCTGCTGCCCGAACAGGACACCGGCCTGATCACCGGCGTGGTGCAGGCCGACCAGAACATCGCCTTCCCGCAGATGGAGCAGCGCACCAGGCAGGTGGCCGAAGCGCTGCGCCAGGATCCGGACGTGACCGGCGTGTCGGCCTTCATCGGCGCCGGCAGCATGAACCCCACGCTCAACCAGGGCCAGCTGTCGATCGTGCTGAAGGAACGCGGCGAGCGCGATGGCCTGGAGGAGATCCTGCCGCGCCTGCAGAAGGCAGTGGCCGGCATTCCGGGGGTGGCGCTCTACCTGAAGCCGGTGCAGGACGTAACCCTGGATACCCGTGTGGCCGCCACCGAGTACCAGTACTCGCTGTCGGACGTGGATTCGGCGACGGTGGCGACCCAGGCCACGCGCCTGACCGAAGCGCTGCGCAAGCGCCCGGAACTGGCCGACGTCGACAACAACCTGTCCAGCCAGGGCCGCGCCCTGGAGCTGAACATCGACCGCGACAAGGCCAGCGTGCTGGGCGTGCCGATGCAGACCATCGACGACACGCTCTACGATGCGTTCGGCCAGCGCCAGATCTCGACCATCTTCACCGAGCTCAACCAGTATCGCGTGGTGCTGGAAGTGGCACCGGAGTTCCGCACCAGCACCGCGCTGATGGAACAGCTGGCGGTCGCCTCCAACGGCGCCGGCGCATTGACCGGCACCAATGCCACCAGCTTCGGCCAGGTCACCTCCTCCAACTCGTCCACCGCCACCGGCATCGGCGCGCAGAACACCGGCATCACTGTCGGCGCCGGCAACATCATTCCGCTGTCGGCGCTGGCCGAAGGCAAGGTGAGCAGCGCACCGCTGGTGGTCAGCCACCAGCAGCAGCTGCCGGCGGTGACGGTGTCGTTCAACGTGGCGCCGGGCTATTCGCTGTCCGAAGCGGTGCGAGCGATCCAGGAGACCAAGGACAGCCTGGACATGCCGGCACACCTGCATGCCGAATTCATCGGCAAGGCCGCTGAATTCACCGGCAGCCAGACCGATGTGGTGTGGCTGCTGCTGGCCTCGCTGGTGGTGATCTACATCGTGCTGGGCGTGCTCTACGAGAGCTACATCCACCCGATCACGATCATCTCCACCCTGCCGCCGGCCGGTGTCGGCGCGCTGCTGGCGCTGATGCTGTGCGGGCTGAGCCTGTCGGTGGATGGCATCGTCGGCATCGTGCTGCTGATCGGCATCGTCAAGAAGAACGGCATCATGATGGTCGACTTCGCGATCGAGGCGCGCCGCGCCGGTGCCAACGCGCATGAAGCGATCCGTCGCGCCTGCCTGCTGCGCTTCCGCCCGATCATGATGACCACCGCTGCGGCAATGCTCGGCGCACTGCCGCTGGCGCTGGGCACCGGCATCGGTTCGGAGCTGCGCCGCCCGCTGGGTATCGCCATCGTCGGCGGCCTGCTGCTGTCGCAGCTGGTCACGCTGTACACCACGCCGGTGATCTACCTGTACATGGAGCGCTTCTCCGAGTGGCTGGCGCGCCGCCGCGAACAGCGCGCGCTGCGCAATGGTTCGCTGCAGGAGCCGCAGGCATGATCCACGCCCCGCTGCTGCGGGAGGCCGCACGATGAACCTGTCCGGCCCTTTCATCCGCCGCCCGATCGGCACCGCGCTGCTGGCCATCGGCTTGTTCATGGTCGGCCTGATCTGCTACCTGCGCCTGGGCGTGTCGGCGCTGCCGAACATCGAGATCCCCGTGATCTTCGTGCACGCCAGCCAGTCCGGCGCCGATGCGGCAACCATGGCGTCCACGGTCACCGCACCGCTGGAACGCCACCTCGGCCAGCTGCCGGGCATCGACCGCATGCGCTCGTCGAGCTCGGAAGGCAGCTCGCTGGTGTTCATGATCTTCCAGAGCGGCCACGACATCGATTCGGCCGCGCTGGACGTGCAGACCGCGATCAACTCGGCGCAGGCCGACCTGCCCTCGGGCATGGGCTCGCCGATGTACCAGAAGGCAAACCCGAACGACGACCCGGTCATCGCCATTGCGCTGACCTCGCAGACGCAGTCGGCCGACGAGCTCTACAACGTCGCCGATTCGCTGCTGGCACAGCGCATCCGCCAGATCAGCGGCGTGGCCTCGGTGGACATCGCCGGTGCCTCGACGCCGGCCGTGCGCGTGGACGTCAACCTGCGCCTGATGAACGCGCTGGGCCTGACTGCCGATGATCTGCGCAACGCCGTACGCGCAGCCAATGTCACCTCGCCCACCGGCTTCCTCAGCGATGGAAATACCACCACCGCGATCATCGCCAACGATTCGGTCGCGCGTGCAGCCGACTTCGCCGACCTGGTGGTGAAGACCCAGGGCGATGGCCGGGTGATCCGCCTGAAGGACATCGCCAACGTCTATGACGGCCAGCAGGATGCCTACCAGGCCGCCTGGTTCGACCACAAGCCGGCGGTGGTGATGTACGTGTTCACCCGCGCCGGGGCCAACATCGTGGAGACCGTGGACCGGGTCAAGGCGCAGATTCCCGCGCTGCGCGACTACCTGCAGCCCGGCACCACGATGACGCCGTACTTCGACCGTACGCCGACCATCCGCTCGTCGCTGCATGAAGTGCAGATTACCCTGCTGATCAGCCTGGCGATGGTGGTGCTGACCATGGCGCTGTTCCTGCGCCGGCTGGCGCCGACGCTGATCGCCGCCGTAACCGTGCCGCTGTCGCTGGCCGGTGCGGCGCTGGTGATGTACGTGATGGGCTTCACCCTGAACAACCTGAGCCTGCTGGCGCTGGTGATCGCGATCGGCTTCGTGGTGGACGATGCGATCGTGGTGATCGAGAACATCATGCGCCATCTCGACGAGGGCATGCCGCGCATGCAGGCGGCACTGACCGGCGCGCGCGAGATCGGCTTCACCATCGTCTCGATCACTGCCTCGCTGGTGGCGGTGTTCATTCCGCTGCTGTTCGCCAGCGGCATGATGGGCGCGTTCTTCCGCGAGTTCACCGTCACCCTGGTGGCGGCCATTGTGGTCTCGATGATCGTCTCGCTGACGCTGACCCCGGCGCTGTGCAGCCGCTTCCTCAGTGCGCACGACCACAGCGCGCCGCCGTCGCGTTTCGGCCGCTGGCTCGATGCCGGCCACGAGCGGATGCTGCGCATCTACACCGTGTTCCTCGACTTCTCGCTGCGCCACGCGCTGCTGCTGTCGTTGACGCCGTTGCTGCTGATCGCCGCCACCATCTTCCTGTTCGGTGCAGTGAAGAAGGGTGCGTTCCCGCCGCAGGACACCGGCCTGATCTGGGGCCGGGCCAATTCCAGCGCCACTGTTTCCTTCGAGGACATGGTCAGCCGCCAGCGTCGCATCACCGACATGCTGATGGCCGACCCGGCAGTGAAGACCGTGGGCGTTCGCCTGGGCAGCGGCCGCCAGGGGTCGAGTGCGCAGTTCAACATCGAGCTGAAATCGCGCAGGGAAGGCCGTCGCGAAACCACCGCGCACGCCCTGGCGCGGCTGAGCGCCAAGGCCGACCGCTACCCCGACCTGCAACTGCGCCTGCGCGCTATCCAGGATCTGCCCAGCAATGACGGCGGCGGCTCAAGCCAGGGCGCGCAGTACCGCATCTCGCTGCAGGGCAACGACCTGGCATCACTGCAGGAGTGGCTGCCCAAGCTGCAGGCGGAGCTGAAGAAGAACCCGAAGCTGCGCGACGTCGGCACCGACGTGGACAATGCCGGCCTGCGCCAGAACATCCAGATCGACCGCGCAAAGGCCGCGCGCCTGGGCATCACGGTGGGCGCCATCGACGGCGCGCTGTACGGTGCGTTCGGCCAGCGCCAGATCTCCACCATCTATTCGGACATCAACCAGTACAGCGTGGTGGTCAATGCCCTGCCTTCGCAGACCGCCACCCCGGCGGCGCTGGATGAGGTGTACGTGCGTGCGCGCAACGGCGACATGGTGCCGATCACCGCGGTGGCCACCCAGGTGCCCGGCCTGGCACCGTCGCAGATCACCCATGAAAACCAGTACACGACGATGGACCTCAGCTACAACCTTGCTCCGAACGTGAGCATGGGCGAAGCCAAGGCGATCATCGACGCCACCGTAGCCGGCATGCGCATGCCCGGTGACATCCGCCTGGCCGACGACGCGGGCTTCGGCTTCAATTCAGATCCCAGCGACATGCTGATCCTGGTGTTTGCCGCGATCCTGACCGTCTACCTGGTGCTGGGCATGCTCTACGAGAGCCTGATCCACCCGGTCACCATCCTGTCCACGCTGCCGGCGGCGGGCGTCGGTGCGCTGCTGGCGTTGTTCGGCACCAACACCGAACTGTCGGTGATCTCGATGATCGCGCTGGTGCTGCTGATCGGCATCGTCAAGAAGAACGCGATCATGATGATCGACTTCGCGCTGGTGGCGCAGCGCGAGCATGGGCTGGCGCCGCGCGAGGCGGCACGCGAGGCCAGCATCGTGCGCTTCCGTCCGATCATGATGACCACGATGGTGGCGATCCTGGCAGCGGTTCCGCTGGCGATCGGCCTGGGCGAAGGGTCCGAACTGCGTCGTCCGCTGGGTATCGCGATGATCGGCGGCCTGCTGTTCTCGCAGAGCCTGACCCTGCTCAGCACGCCGGCGCTGTACGTGATCTTCTCGTGCCTGGCCGAACGCTGGCGGGCCCGTCGCGCGCGCAGGCGCGAAGCGAAGCTGCTCAAGCGCGCGCAGCGGGCGTAGAGCGGCCCATCCACGCATGGCGTGGATCTACGGGGGTAGAGCCGGCCACTGGCCGGCTTTCTCCGTACGGCGAATCTGCCGGCCAGCGGCCGGCACTACCGTGGATGCGAATGGTGGGTACGGACCGTGGGTGCGGACCGTTGGTCCGCACGCCTCCAGGTTTGACGTGCCGTAACGAAAAGAGAACAATTCTCATCCAGCCACGGTCCTGCGCCCCGTTGCGGCGCCCCGCTGCCTTCCCCGGCCAGCCTGCGTGATCCCAGCCACTGCCCCTTCCCCCACCCGTGGGCGGATGGCCTGTGGCCGTCCGTCGAGGACCACCATCGATGCTGCCTTCCCGTCTCCCCCGCCTGGCCCTGCTGGCCTCCGCCCTGTCCGCCGCCTGCGCTGCCCATGCCGAAGCGCCGGCCGTCAGCCGCAAAGCCACCGATCTGGATGCGGTGAATGTCACCGCCGAACGCACCCATACCGACGCCGGCGCACTGGGCGACCGCGCCCTGCGCGACACTCCGTTTGCGATCACCGCTGTTGGCCGCGAGCAGATCAAGCAGCGCCAGGTGGTCTCGCTGGGCGAAGCCTTCCTGCTCGACCCTTCGGTCACCACCCAGGTCAGCGCCTACGCCAGCGGCTGGAGCTCACCCATCCGCAATCGCGGTATCGAACTGAATTTTGACAGCTATCGCGTCAATGGCCTGCAGGTCTCTTCCTGGGGTACCGAATGGCCGCTGGAAGTGATGGAACAGGTCGATCTGCTGAAAGGCCCGGGCGGCTTCCTGTACGGGTTCGGTGCACCCGGCGGCATCGTCAACTACATCACCAAGAAGCCGACGGACACGCCCACCTTCTCCGCCCAGCTGGGTTGGCGTGAACAGGGCATCGTCAGCGGCGGCATCGACGTTGGCGGACGTTTCGGCAACGAGCAGATGTTCGGCTACCGTTTCAACGCCTTCCAGGAAAAGGGCGAGACCTTCAATGGTGGGTACGTCGATCGCAAGGTTGGCGCACTCTCGCTGGATGCCCGCCTGAGCGATGTACTGACCTGGACCTTCGACGGCGTATTCCAGTCACGCGATCTGCGCGAAGAATCGCCGCAGTACTACTTCCGTGGCCTGACATCGCTGCCGCGACCGATTGCCGGGGATACCGACAACAGCGTGCCCGGCACCTACTACGACACCCGATCCAGCCTGCTGTCGACCGGCTTGAACTGGCAGATCAACAGCGACTGGAAAGCCAGCCTGAGTTACGGCGTCACCACCTCGTGGAACGACGTCAACAAGATCTTCGCCTACATCGACAATCCCAACGGCGACTATGACGTCAACGTCTACGAACTGGGCGGCAAGAGCGAGTGGAAGCTGGCCCAGGCGATGCTGCAGGGCAGCTTCCGCACTGGCCCGCTGCAGCATCAGGTGGTGGCGGGCATCAGCCACCAGACCGGGCTGGGCTGGGACCGCCCCTACGAATGGAACCTGATCGGCCGCGGCAACCTGTACCAGCGCCACGCCATCCGCCACGATGCCGTCGGTTCACGAGTGATGACCCGTGGCGACGAAGCCGTGCAGCAAGCGGTGTTCGCAAGCGATACCGTCGATCTCGGCAGTGGCTGGTCGGTATTGGCAGGCTGGCGTTACAACGACTACGAGACCAGGGGCCGCTACCACACCTACCCGGTCACACCGACCTACGCGGTGATGTTCAAGCCCCGCGATGCCGTCACCCTCTACGCCAGCTACATCGAATCGCTGGAAGCGGGCAGCCGCGTGGGCAACAGCTACGTCAACGCCGGCGACGTGCTCGACCCGACCATCAGCACGCAGTACGAGATCGGCGCGAAGGTCGAGGGGGCACGCTGGAATGCGAACCTGGCGGCGTTCCGGCTGGAGCGTGGCGCCAACATCGATGAGCTCACGCCTGCCGGCAAGCGCCTGGTGCAGGACGGCATCACGCTGTACGAAGGCATCGAAGCCAGTGCCGACCTACACCTCAACGATGCCCTGGAGGTCGGCGGTGGCGTCACCTGGCTGGACCCGACCTACGACAGGCTGTCGCCGGCCAGCGCCGCACAGGAAGGCAACCGTACCGCCGGTGCCGCGCGCTGGAGCGGCGTCATGCATGCCACCTACCAGCTGCCGTGGGTGGACGGCCTGGAAACGTATGCGGCCGTGCGCTACTACGGCGATGTCTGGTACGACGCCGACAACACCCTGAAGCTGCCCGACTACACGCTGGTGAATGCCGGCGTCGGCTACCGGCTGCTTGCCTCGGGCCACCCGGTGACCCTGCGTGCCAGCGTCGAGAACCTGGCCAACCGGAAGTACTGGTCCAACGCTGGCGCCGGCCTGCCGCGTACGTTCGCGGTGAGCGTTCGGTTCGACATGTAACCCCGGCAACCCCGTAGTGCCGCCCGCCGGCCGGCTCCTCGCACCTTCGTCCGGGCGCATGAAGAGCCGGGCAACGGCCGGCACTACCGCGTATCGAGCGGAAAATCATCCACGCGTGGCGTGGATCTACCATTTCACGCGTGGCCCGCAATAATGGTGGAAGACCCTTCCACCGAGCCTGCATGTCCGCCCGCCAATCCCGCCTCAGCCGCCTGTGGGCCCACGAGAAGGCCAGCTATGGCCTGCGGGTGTTCATCGCCCTGGCCGCAGCGCTTGCCGTGTGCTGGCAGCTGGACGCGCTCACCGCCCTGCCCGGCGTGTTTCTCGGCATCATCGCCAGCGCCATCGCCGAGACCGACGACAACTGGTGGGGCCGCACCAAGGCGGTACTGCTGTCGCTGCTGTGTTTCTGCCTTGCCGCAGCATCGGTGATCTGGCTGTTCCCGTGGCCGTGGATCTTCATTGGCGCGCTGGCGCTGTCCACCTTCGGCCTGACCCTGCTCGGTGCGCTCGGCGAGCGCTATGCGTCGATCGCCCAGGCGACGGTGACGCTGGCGATCTACACCATGATCGGCCTGGAGCAGCATGGCGCCGGCGACCTGCACAGCGCGCTGGACGCGGTCAGCCACCTGCTGGCCGGTGCGGTCTGGTACGGCCTGCTTTCGATCCTGTGGACCGCGCTGTTCGCCAACCGTCCGGTGCGCGAACGCGTAGCGCGGCTGTATCAGGAACTGGGCCGCTACCTGCAGCTGAAGGCCGCGCTGTTCGAGCCGGTGAGGGAAGCAGACCTGCAACGTCGCCAACTCGACTTGGCCGAACAGAACCGGCGTGTGGTCGGTGCGTTGAACGAGGCCAAGACAGCGATCCTGGCCCGCTTCGGCCGTTCCGGGCGGCCGGGCGTGAACTCCGGTCTGTACCTGCGTCTCTATTACATGGCACAGGATTTCCACGAGCGCGCCAGTTCCTCGCACTACCCCTATGGCGCGCTGGTCGACGCCTTCTTCCACAGCGATGTGCTGTACCGCTGCCAGCGCCTGCTCGACCTGCAGGGCCAGGCCTGCGCGCGCCTGGGCGAAGCGATCCGCCTGCGCCGTCCGTTCGTGTATGGCGAAAGCAACCAGCAGGCCGGACGCGATCTGGCCGATGCGCTGGCCTACCTGCGTGACCAGCAGCGCCCGCAGTGGCAGCGCCTGCTTGGTTCTCTGGACCTGCTGGTGCACAACCTGCGCAGCATCGAGCGCCGCCTGCTGGACGCGGAGCGCTCCGAGGCCAGTCTGGACAACGTCGACACCCGCCTGCGCGACAGCAACCCGCACACGTTGCGCGAGATGGGCGTGCGCATCCGCCAGCAGCTCACGCCCGGCTCGGTGCTATTCCGCCATGGCCTGCGCATGGCGCTGGCGCTGATCGCCGGCTTTGCCGCGATACGCCTGTTCAATGCACAGAACGGCTCGTGGGTGCTGCTGACCATCGTGTTCGTGTGCCGCCCCAACTTCGGTGCCACCCGCCAGCGCCTGGCGCAACGCATCGTCGGCACCGTGGCCGGCCTGGTACTGACCTGGGCGCTGTTGCAGCTGTTCCCACAGCTGCACGTGCAGCTGCTGATCGCACTGCTGTCGGCGCTGCTGTTCTTCTTCACCCGTACCGATCGCTACCTGGTGGCATCGGCGGCGATCACGGTGATGGCGCTGACCTGCTTCAACCTTATCGGCGACGGCTTCGTGCTGATCGTGCCGCGCATGGTCGATACGCTGCTGGGCTGCGCGATCGCCGCCGTCGCCGCATTCCTGATCCTGCCCGACTGGCAGGGCCGGCAGCTGCATCTCGTCCTGGCACGCGTGCTGGACACTGCGGCTCGCTACCTGGATTCGGTGCTGGGCCAGTACCGCAGCGGCATGCGCGATGACCTGGCCTACCGCATCGCCCGCCGCGACATGCACAACGCCGACGCCGCGCTGTCCACCGCATTGTCGAACATGCTGCGCGAACCCGGCCATGTGCGCCGCAATCTGGATGCCGGCTTCCGCTTCCTGGCGCTGTCCAACACGCTGCTGGGGCATCTGTCGGCGCTGGGTGCGCACCGCGACCAGGTGGACAGCTATGCTGGCGATCCACTGGCGCTGGCCGCGGGCGATCGCGTGCGCAAGGCACTTCAGCAGCTGGCGACGGCGCTGACCGCGCGGCAACCCGTTGCGGAAGATGACAACGACTCAGACCGCGCGGTGGCCGCCGAGCTGGAGCAGATCGACGAGGCGATGCCGCCGAAACTGCAGCTGATCCGTACCCAGATGGCGCTGGTGCTGCGGATGCTGCCGAAGGTGCGTGCAGCGGCCAATGAGGCAGTGACCAACCTGACCTGATTCCTTGTCGCTGGTCGGACATCCCGTCCGCGCGTGGCGTGGATCTACTGCGCCGTGTGCAACCGTGTGTTGCGCCTTGCGATGCATCCCGATCACGTTCCCGCGCGGATACTGGGTGATCCCCTGGTACTGGAATCCCCCATGAAGATCGAACTCGCCGGCCGCACCGCGCTGGTCACCGCCTCCACCGCCGGCATCGGCCTGGCGATCGCCCAGGGTCTTGCCGCGGCGGGTGCGCGGGTCATTCTCAACGGCCGCAGCACCGACAGTCTCGAACGCGCCCGCCAGCGCCTGCTCGCTACCGTTCCGGGTGCCGAGGTGATCGGCGTGGCCGCCGATCTCTCCGATGCGGCCGGCGTCGATACGCTGCTGGCCGGCCTGCCCAAGGTCGACATCCTGGTCAACAACGCCGGCGTCTTCGGCCCCGAGGACTTCTTCGAGACCGAAGATGCCACCTGGGAGCGTTACTGGCAGACCAACGTGATGTCCGGTGTGCGCCTGTCGCGGGCACTGCTGCCGGCGATGGTCGATGCCGGCTGGGGTCGCGTGCTGTTCATCTCCTCCGAATCGGCACGCAACATTCCCGCCGATATGATCCACTACGGGGTCAGCAAGACCGCGCAGCTGTCGCTGTCGCGCGGCCTGGCCAAGCGCGTGGCCGGCAGTGGCGTCACCGTCAACGCGGTGCTGCCCGGCCCGACCCTGTCCGATGGCTTCGCGGCGATGTTCGAGGATGAACGCCAGCGCAGCGGCAAGCCGCTGGAGCAGATCGGCCGCGAGTTCGTGATGGCACACAGGCCATCCTCGGTGATCCAGCGCACTGCCACGGTCGAGGAAGTGGCCAACATGGTGGTGTACCTGGCCTCGCCGCAGGCTTCCGCCACCTCCGGCGCGGCGCTGCGCGTGGACGGCGGCGTGGTCGACGATATCGTCTGAGGGTGCTGGCAGGTGTGCGGACCAACGGGTCCGCACCCACAGGTCCGTACCCACAGCAGATGGGCAGGAATGCTAGGCTGCGCCGGTCAAGGAGGCTCCATGTCCGGTCACAACCAGTTCGCCCTGCTGCGCCAGCGCCGTTTCCTGCCGTTCTTCGTGGTCCAGGCACTCGGCGCGTTCAACGACAACGTGTACCGGCAGGCGATCATCAGCATGTTGCTGTTCATGGCCGTGCCGGAGGAGGAGCTGGGGCTGTACGCCACGCTGGCACCGGCCATCTTCATTCTGCCCTACTTCCTGTTCTCGGCACTGGCCGGGCAGATCGCCGACAAACTGGAAAAATCGCGGCTGATCGTGATTACCACCACCATGGAGATCGTGATCATGTCGCTGGCGGCCGCCGGCTTCCTGACCCAGAGCCTGCCGGTGTTGCTGGTCGCCCTGTTCTGCACCGGCATGCAATCGACCCTGTTCGGCCCGGTGAAGTATTCGGTGCTGCCGTCGGTGCTCAGGCCCGAGGAACTGACCGGGGGCAACGGCCTGGTCGAGATGGGGACCTCGATGTCGATCCTCTCCGGCATGATCGTCGGCGGCCTGGTGTTCACCGTGGCCGGCAGCCACGGCACCGTGGTGGCGGCCTGCGCGATCATCGCGCTGGCGATCTGCGGCAACATCGCCGCGCGCCTGATTCCCAAGGTCGATGCCGGCGACCCGAACCTGAAGATCAACTGGAACCCGCTGCCGGAATCACTGGCGGTGCTGCGCATGGCGCGCCAGCAGAAAGCCGTGCGCAATTCGATCCTGGGCGTGTCCTGGTTCTGGTTCGTCGGCACCGTGCTGACCTCGCAGCTACCGGCCTATGCGGTGACCAACCTGGGCGGTGAGCCAACCCTGTACATCTTTGCGCTGGCCCTGTTCTCGGTTGGCACCGGCATCGGCTCGCTGCTGTGCGAGAAGCTGTCGGCGCGCACGGTGGAAATCGGCCTGGTGCCGCTGGGCGCGTTCGGCATGACCGCGTTCCTGCTCGACCTGTACTTCGCCCGCAGCGGCGAGGCGACCGTGCAGGGGCTGGCCATCGGGCCGTTCCTGCAGCAGCCGGGCAGCAGCCGCATCGTCATCGACCTGGTCGGCATCGGCCTGTTCACCGGCATCTTCGTGGTGCCGCTGTTCGCGCTGATCCAGAGCCGCACGCCGAAGGCGCAGATGTCGCGCGTGTTCGCGGCGCTGAACATCCAGAATTCCGGCTTCATCGTCGCTGCGGCCCTGCTGTCGCTGGCCGCGCACACGCTGCTGCACTGGACCATCCCGCAGCAGTTCCTGGCGCTGGCCATCGCCAACGCGCTGGTGGCGATCTACATCTTCACCATCGTCCCCGAATTCCTGATGCGCTTCCTCAGCTGGCTGATGGTGCGCACGCTGTACCGGCTGCGCCCGCACGGCATCGAGGCCAACGTGCCCGACGAAGGCGCCGCGCTGCTGGTCTGCAACCATGTCAGCTACATGGACGCGCTGATCCTGTCGGCGACGATTCCACGCCCGGTGCGCTTCGTCATGTACTACCGGATCTTCAACATCCCGGTGATGCGCTGGATCTTCCGCACCGCCAAGGCGATCCCGATCGCCGGCGCGCGCGAAGACCCGGCGCTGATGCAGCGCGCGTTCGACGAGATTGACGCCGCGTTGGCCGAAGGTGAGCTGGTCTGCATCTTCCCGGAAGGTGCGCTGACCAGGGATGGTGCGATGGCCCCGTTCAAGTCGGGCGTTGAGAAGATCCTCCAACGGCGGCCGGTGCCGGTGGTGCCGATGGCCCTGCGCGGCATGTGGTCGAGCATGTGGAGCCGGCGCGACAGCCGCCTGGGCCGCATGCGGGTGCCGCGCCGTTTCCGTGCCACCGTCGAAGTGGTCGCGGCGCCGGCCGTGGATGGCCACAGCACCAGCGCCCCGGTGCTGGAGGCCCAGGTGCGGGCACTGCGCGGCGATCACGCCTGACGGACCCGGCCCGCCAAGCGGGCCCGGCAGCCTCCCCCGCATAGGCCACCGTCCGGTGACGTACGCGACATGTCGTGACTGTAAACGCATACATGCAACGTCGGTTGCGGTAGATTACGCACCCACAGGGGGGAGGTCCGGCCGATACATCACGGCTGGCCACCAAGGAATGGAGTCTTGCTTTGAATCAACCACCACCGCTCAGCCGTCCGGTCTACATCCCCAACCATCTGGTCTGGGCGATCCTGACGACGCTGTTCTGCTGCCTCCCGTTGGGCGTGGTGTCGATCGTCTATGCCTCCCAGGTCGATGGCCGCCGCGCGGCCGGCGACCTGCCGGGGGCCTACAGTGCGTCGCGCAAGGCGGGCTGGTGGGCGGTGGCTTCGGCCGTGGCCCTGCCGGTCCTGTTGCTGTTGTGGTTCGGGCTGTTCGGCGGCTTGGCCGTGCTGGGCGCTCTTTCCGACCAATGATCTACCACCACCACCCATCAAGGAGCTTGAACCCATGAATACCGCCACTCCGCAGGTCCCGAACAACCTGGTCTGGGCGATCCTGACCACCCTGTTCTGCTGCCTGCCGGCCGGCATCGTGTCGATCGTCTATGCCGCCCAGGTCAACGGCAAGCTGGCCGCTGGCGACATTGCCGGCGCCCAGGACTCCGCCGCCAAGGCCAAGAAGTGGGCCATCTGGTCGGCCATCGCCTGGGCCGTCGTGGTCGTGCTGTACGTGCTGTTCTTCGTTGTGCTCGGCGGCATGGGCGCGATGAGCAACAGCGGCTACTGATACGCCTGGACGGATCCGGCGCCTGCGCCGGA
This sequence comes from Stenotrophomonas sp. YJH_SMC_27, assembly GCF_059369815.1. Lineage (NCBI taxonomy): Bacteria > Pseudomonadati > Pseudomonadota > Gammaproteobacteria > Lysobacterales > Lysobacteraceae > Stenotrophomonas > Stenotrophomonas sp. YJH_SMC_27. Next base: position 239,765 of record NZ_JCAFTA010000004.1, read on the forward strand.
TCCGTTGTTGCATGTCCGCGCTTCCTGCTCGTTCCCGGTTCGCCCGCTGGGCGCCGCTGCTGGTTTCCGCCGGCCTGGCCGCGGGCGCCACGGTGCTCCTGCGCAACGTCAATCCGTATGTCACCGGCAATCCGTTGCCGAGCTGCCCGCTCTACGCCCTGACCGGCCTGTACTGCCCGGGCTGTGGCAGCACGCGCTGCCTGTATTCCCTGGTCCACTTCGACCTGCCCGGCGCGATGGCGATGAACCCGCTGCTGGTCATCAGCCTGCCGTTCCTGTTGCTGATGCTGCTGAACATCGCCGGCATCCGCCCACGCCTGCTCGACCCGCTCATGCGGGTGCTGGCCAATCCTGTGTTCTGGCTCTGGGTGCTGCCTGGGTATGCGCTGCTGCGCAACCTGCCGTGGGCACCGTTTACCGCGCTGGCGCCGATCTAGGTTTCCAGCCAACGGCGCAGCCCCTCGTGGTGGGCGGCGTTCGTCGATCATGGGGTTGGCCGGGTGGGTGGGCGGCGCAGGGGTCGCTGCAAGTACGTCCATGTAACCTCGGTCGCCGCATCCATGCGGCTCACGCCCCTGCGCAGCCCACCCGCCCGGCCACGGACAGTTTCCGTGCGCGTCCGCCACGGAAAAGAAAAAGAAGATCAAAAGCGGATCGCTTCGCTCCGCTCGCTCGGAGCCGAGCATGGCTCGGCTCTACAGAACGTCAGTGCACGGAAAACTGTCGAAGGCGGGGTGGGTCGGATGGCGGGGGTGTGAGCCGCATGGATGCGGCGACCAAGCCTCCATGGACGGATTCACGGCGTCCCCCGCCATCCGACCCACCCCGCCAACCCGCAGCAATCCTGCCGTTGCTGTTGCTGTTGCTGTTGCTGTCGCCTCTGCAGGTGCAGGGCTGCAAGCCCTGCCAGAACACCTACGTCACCCAGCCTGCAATCACCAGCAACGCGAGGATCGCCAGCCACAGCAGCAGCATCCGCCACACCAGGCTCATCGCATCACGCAGGTCCGGCAGCCGCTGCCACACCGGCAACAGCCCGGCCTCGGTGTAATCGTGCGCATCTTCGCGCAGCTCGGCGTTGACGCTGGCCCGCGCCACCGCGCCCAGGAACCCGATGGTGCCGGCCAGCCGCTCGCCATGCGCCTGGCGCCACGCCTTCCACGCCGTATCGAAGTTGCCCACCAGCGCCATCGAAAACGCCATCAGCTGCGCCACCGGCCACTCGATCCAGCCCAGCAGGCGCTGCGCCAGCGCCAGCGGCTCCACCGGCACGCGGGCACGCATCGGGCTTTCCGCCATCAGCGCCAGCAGCCGGTACCCCAGCGCACCGGCCGGGCCCAGCAGCAGGAACCAGAACAGCACCGCGAACCAGCGCCGCAGCGCGTTGAGCACGGTGGCCTCGACCAGCGACGGCACGTCTTCGCGCAGGCTGCCACCGGCCGCCTGCAGGTTGCGCACGGCGGCCTGACGCGTTGCGGCGTCGTCCGCATCGATGATCGCTTCGATATCACGATCCAGATCACGCGGCCCCCAGCACCAGGCCAGCACCGCCACGCCCAGCATCAGCGACGGCAGCCCGAACAGCACCCCGCGCAGCAGCCATGCCAGCAGCGCCATCAGCAGCAGCGGCGGCAGCAGTGCCAATGCAACACCGGCCGGTCCCTGCCACGCCTTTCCGCCATGCGCGTCCAGCCAGCCCAGCCAGCGCCGGAAGCCGTCGAAACGGCGCAGCGAGGCGGCAGCGGCCGGGGCAACATGGCCCAGGGCCAGTGCCACCAGCACGGCGGCCAGAGTGGTGAACATGGCAGGTCTCCCTACGAAACGGAACGCTCGGCGCCGTTACCTTACCTGTCGCAGCGGCGCCCCTCAGCGGTGAACCGGACTGTAACCCGGGCCGTGTTCAGGTGGCGGCAATACAGCGGCCACAACCGGCCCTGCCGCAGGCCGGTTCAGCCCTGCTGCTCGCGGTACCAGTGTTCGATCAGGCCGCGCGAAATCGAGATCGGCGGCGACAGGCGGATGCCTTGGCCATCGTCGTCCACATCGCGTGCCAATGCTGCGCCAACCTCATCGGCAGTGAACCAGCGCGCGTCTTCCAGTTCGCCATCCACAGTCGGCAGGTCATCCTGCGCCTGTGCACGGAAACCGATCATCAGCGCGCCGGGGAACGGCCACGGCTGCGAACCGAGGTACTGGCAGGCGGTCACCCGCACCTTGCTCTCCTCGTGCACTTCACGCACCACGGTCTGCTCGAACGTCTCGCCGGGTTCGACGAAGCCGGCCAGCACCGAGTAACGACGCGGGGCCCAGTTCGACTGCCGGCCCAGCAGCAGCCGGCCCTGGTTCTCCACGGCGACGATCACGGCGGGATCGACACGCGGGTAGTGCTCGGTGGAACACTGCGCGCAACGGCCGACGAAGCCGCCTCGGGCAAACGCCACGGCGCCGCCGCACACACCGCAGAAGCGGGTGCGCGAGTGCCAGTAAGACATGCCGCGGGCATAGCTGAAGGCGGTCGCATCGGCCATCGACCACAGCAGCGCGGCCTGGCGCAGGTCGAGGCGACGTGGTGCGGTGACGGTGACGCTGGCGGCTTCAACCGAGAACCATGCTTGTTCCCCGCGCAGGCCGAGGAAGATCGCGGAGCCGGGCCCCCCCCCGATGTCGGCGCCGGCCAGCGCCAGCGGCTGGTCGTCATCGCCGGTAAAGGCGCTGCCGTCCTGATCGAGCACGAGAATGCGCGCACCCGGCCACAGGCGCGCCAGTGCATCGGCATCGTCGCGCAGGGCATCGGCGCGCTCCAGCGGTTCGCCAACGAAGGCGAAACCGGAAAGCGGCGAAGAAGTATTGGGCATCCGGCAAGCGTGCCGCCAATCGATGCGGGTGGCAAGGTCGGCGCTGTGCGCAATCTGCTGTTGTGTGCATGGAGGCACAGAGCATCCACGCACGGCGTGGATCTACTGATCCGCTCTGGTGGGTGCCAACCGTGGTTGGCACATCCTGGCCACAGGGCTCTTACATGCTGAAGCTGCTGCCGCAGCCGCAGGTGGTCTTTGCGTTCGGGTTGCGGATCACGAACTGGGCACCGGTCAGGCTCTCGGTGTAATCCACCTCGGCGCCCATCAGGTACTGCAGGCTCAGCGGATCGACCAGCAGGGTCACCCCGCTGGTCTGTACCGCCAGGTCATCCTCGGCACGGTTCTCGTCGAACTCGAACCCGTACTGGAAGCCCGAACAGCCGCCGCCCTCGATGTACACACGCAGGGCCAGGTCGGGGTTGCCCTCTTCCTGGATAAGGGATTTGACCTTGGCGGCCGCCGACTCGGTGAAGTTCAGCGGGCGCTCCAGCGATTGGTAATCGGGCGCGGCAACCGGAGTGGCGCCGGGCAGGGAGACTAGCGTGCTCATGATGCCAGCATGGGGGTGCCGGGGATGGCTTTCAAGCCATCGCCTCGGCCAGCTTGCGGCGTGCAGCAGTGTCGCCCTTGCCGCCATTGGCCTCATCGCCTTCCGGCGCCGGCAGGGCCGCCATCGGGGCGCTGGCATGGATCAGGCGGCCGTTCAGCTGGGCGCCCGCATTCATCTCCACCACCTGGTAATGGACGTTGCCATTGACCCGTGCGCTCGGGGTCAGTTCGACCTTCTCGGTGGCGTGTACATCGCCGTCCAGGCGGCCGCTGATGACCACCACCTGCGCGCGGATCTCGCCCTCGATCACGCCATGCTCGGCGACCGTCAGGGTCGCGCCACTGGCGCCTTCGGCGGCGATCACCTTGCCATGGATGCGGCCTTCCACGTACAGGCCACCACTGAATTCCACATCACCGCGGATCACCACCTGGTTGCCGATCAGGGCATCCACCACCAGCTGGCCTTCACGGTTGGATTTGCTGCTTCCGAACATCTGCCTACTCCCCTTTGGCGGCCGGCGCACCGGCCTGTTTCCAGTCGAATACCTGGGTGGTACCCCCCGTACCACTCCCCAATGTCACCCGCACGCGTTGCGGGGTGAAGTCAGCCGGCAGCATCACGCTGCCGGTGAGCTGCTGGAAGTACCGGAACGAGTAATCCTGTCCCGGTACCTTGCTGCGCTGGTGCAGATCATCCCAGCTGATCGTGGCCAGCTTGCCGTTCCTGACGCCTTCCACGGTGAAGCGCATCTGCCCCTGGCTGATGGCGCCGCGGTTGAGGTTCTGGGTCAGCACGGCGGTGTACTGCCAGGTGCCGGCCGCTTCCGGGCTGAACTCGATCGAATGGGTGTTCAGGCCCTTGCGCTGGCTGGTCGAACCCACCAGGCGCTCATAGAAGGCAACGTCGGCACGCAGGCCGGCGATTTCCTCATCGCGCTCGGCCAGCGAGGACTGCACCTCGGTGTTGGCAGCGCGGCTGATGCGGTCGGAGGCTTCCAGCGTGGCCTGCTTCTGGCGCAGTTCGGTCAGCTGCGCCTGCAGCGTCTCGGCACGCTTCTCGGCGGCCTGCAGGCGCTGGCCCTGGGCATCGCGCGGGGTGGCCATCCAGCAGCCACCGAGCACGGCCAGCACCAGGCTGAGCAGCCAGATGCTGCCGATCACCAGCAGGCGGCGACGGTCGGCAGGCGGTTGCGGCGCGCCGGGCAGGCGGACCTGCACGCGCATGGGAGGACGGTTGGTCATGGGTGGTTTCCGGGGTATCGCAAGGGCGACACCGGTACGGCCCCTGTGGCAAACGACGGGCTAGTGTATGACAGGACGGGTGGGTTTCCTGCGCAGCAGCGAGCCACGGTCTGTGGCGTTCAGGCATGCCATCGTCGATAGTGTGGTCCCCTGCACAGTTCCGTCGCCGGAGCATCGCCATGACCGAAGCCCACCTGTTCGTGATCGGCATCCTGCTGGCCTGGCTGGCCGGCATCCGCGTCTACCTCACCGTGTTCGGTGTCGGCCTGGCCGGCCTGCTCGGCTGGGTCGACCTGCCCCCGGCCCTGCAGGCTACTGAATCGTGGTGGGTGCTGGGCACTTCGGCGGCGCTGGCGGTGACCGAATTCTTCGCCGACAAGATTCCCGGCGTGGACTCGGCGTGGGACCTGGTGCAGACCCTGGCACGTGTACCCGCAGGTGCCTTCCTTGCCGCAGCCACGCTGTCGCCGGATGGGCAGCTGGGTACCGGCGCACTTGCTGCCGGTGCCGGTGTCGCGCTGGCCAGCCATGGACTGAAAGCCGGCACCCGTGCCCTGCTCAATACCTCGCCCGAGCCTGCCAGCAACTGGGTGGCCTCCGCCGCCGAGGACACCGTGGTGGTCGGGGGCCTGGCCCTGGCCCTGGCGCACCCGTGGATCGCGCTGATCGTGGTGCTGGCCTGCAGCCTGGCGGGCGCGCTGCTGGTGTGGCTGGTCTGGCGCACCTTGTGGAAGGGCGTGCGCTGGCTGGCACGCAGTGCGTCGCCGGACGGTCCGCGCCAGCCGGGTACCGGTTGAACCTCGGGCTTGTCGCATAATGGACGCGAACACCAGGAGCACCGATGGCCGCAAACGAATCCCCCGCGGGCGCCCGCCCGGGACGCGCTGAATCCCCTCCGGCCGATCATTGGCAACGCTGGGCCGCGGAGCCGGCGAGCGCGGTCGCCGCAGTACCCGCAGTGGTTCCGCCGTTGGCCAGCTCCGACATGCCCGCATCGATCGGCAGCGCGCCACCGCCTCTGCCGGGCCCGGCCTTCCTGACCGAGGCTGGCAACAACGACCAGGCGCCGTTGGCCTCCGATTCGCCCTACCGCGTGCTGATCGTCGAGGACGACCGCGCCCAGGCCCTGTTCGCGCAGAGCGTGCTGCACGGCGCCGGCATGCAGGCGATCGTGCACAGCGACGCCGATGGCGCGCTGCAGGCGATCAAGGAACACCGTCCCGACCTGATCCTGATGGATCTGCACCTGCCCGGACTGGATGGCATGCGACTGACCGCACTGATCCGCCAGCAGCCCGGCCTGCAGCTGCTGCCGATCGTGTTCCTCAGCGGCGATCCGGATCCAGAGCGCCAGTTCGAAGTGCTCGACAGCGGCGCCGACGATTACCTGAGCAAGCCGATCCGCCCGCGCCACCTGATCGCCGCCGTGGCCAACCGCATCCGCCGCGCACGTGCGCAGGCCGCGACCCTGCCCGGTGCCAGCGGCGTGCCGGCCACCAGCAATCCGGAAACCGGCCTGCCGACGCGCCATCACGTGCTGCAGCAGCTCAACACCGCACTCGCCCACCGCGACCGGGGCGGTGTGTTCTTCATCGAAGTGGCCAGCGCGCTGGGGCTGCGCGAACGCTATGGTTATGCCGCCTTCGAGCGCCTGATGGTACAGGCCGGGCAGCGCCTGGCCGAGGCCGGCCATCCACACCTGCTGGCACGCCTGAACGACAACAGTTTCCTGCTGCTGGCCCGCAACGCCGACGAAGATGCCCTGGAAGGCATCGCCGCTTCCCTGCGCGAGCAGCTGTCGGCGCGTGCCTTCGTGATCCGCGACGACGAATCGGTGCACCTGCGCGGCGTGGTGGGTTATGCGCCGCTGTCGCCGGGCTTCGACGATGCCAACGCTGCACTGGAAGCGATCGAGCGCACCACCCTGCAGGCACGCCTGCTCAGCGCCGGTGTGGCGGGCCATGTGCACCGCCAGGCCGTCACCGAACAGGAGCACCTGGCACTGCTGGAAGGCCAGCTGGAGCTGGCCTATCAGCCGATCGTCGCCGTCGCCGGTGGCAACACCGCGCAGTACCAGCTGCTGCTGCGCCTGCGCCAGGCCGATGGCACGGTGCTGGCGGCCGGCCAGGTTATTCCGGCCGCCGAAGCGGCAGGCCGTATCGCCGACCTCGACCAGCAGGTGATGGAGCACGCGCTGGGCCTGCTGGATCTCTACCGGCACGCCACGCCGCCGCTGAACCTGTTCGTCTCGCAGTCGCTGCGCACCCTGCAGCGCGACGCCTTCGCCGACTGGCTGCTGGAATCGCTGCAGCAGCGTGACCTGCCGGGCAGTGCGCTGGTGATCGACGTGCGCCTGCCCGACGCACTGATCCACACCGTGCCGCTGCAACAGTTCTGCCAGCGCATGGCCGGCCCCGGGGTGCGATTCTGCCTGAGCCAGTTCGAGCCCAGCGGCGAAGCCGACGCCCTGCTGACCCAGCTGCCGCTGTCGTTCGTGCGCATGGCCGCGCGCTTCTCCAGCAGCCATGCCAACCCGGCCACGCGCGAGGAACTGCGCAAGGCGATCGAACAGGCACATGCGGCCGGGCTGCAGATCATCGGGCAGCAGATCGAGGACCCACAGGCCGCCGCGGCGATGTGGGTCGGCGGCGTCGACTACATCCAGGGCAACATGGTGCAGTCGGCCGGCAGCGACCTGAACTTCGACTTCCACAACGCGGTGCTCTGACGTGCCGCTGTGGGGCGTGCTGCTGGTTGCCCTTGCCGCGGCCGCCGTGGCGCTGCTGTTGGGCCTGCGCCTGCGCGCACGCAGCCGTGCACTGTCCCGGCTGCAACGCGCACACGATGCGCTCGCCGCCGAACGCGACCAGCTGCGCCGTACCACCGAACGCCAGGGCCAGCTGGAACAGCAGCTGCTGCAGGCCAAGCAGGCCGCCGAAGCAGCGGTGCTGGCCAAGGGCGAGTTCCTGGCCACCATGAGCCACGAGATCCGCACCCCGCTCAACGGCATCCTGCCGATGCTGGAGCTGATCGCGCACGGGCCGCTGGGCGAGGACCAGCGGCAGATGCTGGCCACCGCTTCGGCCAGTTCACAGCAGCTGCTGCGCATCGTCGATGACATCCTCGACTACTCACGGCTGGAAGCACAGGCGCTGGAACTGGAAATCACCAGCCTCAACCTGCGCGATCTGCTGGATGGCGTGGTGCAGCTGATGCAGCGCGCCGCCGACGCCAAGGGCCTGTCCCTGACCCTGCAGCTTGACCCGTCGGTGCGCCTGCCGGTGCGCGGCGACCCGGTACGCCTGCGCCAGGTGCTGAGCAATCTTCTGGCCAATGCCATCAAGTTCACCGCGCGCGGCCAGGTACAGCTGCGCGTGCAGCGGCTGGGCGAAGGCGCGGCCCAGCACCAGCTGCGCTTCGAGATCATCGACACCGGCATCGGCATCGATGAGGCACTGCAGGCACGCCTGTTCCAGTCCTTCAGCCAGGCCGATGCCTCGACCACGCGCATCTACGGCGGCACCGGCCTGGGCCTGGCCATCTGCAGGCGCATCATCGACCTGATGCACGGGCAGATCGGCGTGCAGTCCACGCCCGGCCAGGGTGCTACGTTCTGGTTCGAGATTCCGCTGCTGAAGGTGCCCGGCGACCTGCCGGCGATGGCCCGCGCGCCGACAGCGCTGCTGCTGTTCAGTGCCGATGCAATGCTGCAGAAACGCATCGAGCGCATCGCCGCCCACCATGGGCTGCAGGTGCAGATGCTGAGCCAGCTGGACGCCGTGGTCGAACAGCTGCGCACCGCGCCGCAACCCGGGCAACCGGCACCGGCGTGGCTGCTGGTCGATGCACGCGCGCGGCGCAGCGGCGAGGCGATGCTGCAGCAGGCACTGGCCGAGCGCGGTGACGACGACGCACTGCAGGTGCTCTGGCTGCAGGATGATGCACCAGCGCAACGACCGCGCCAGCGCCAGCTGCCCACGCACTTCGACGATGCCGCACTGCATGCACTCCTGGCCGCACCTGTCACGCCTGCCCGTCCTGCCGCCCTGCTTTCCAGTGCCGGAGATGGGGTACCCGCGCCGGTGCTGCCGCCACTGCACCTGCGCGTGCTGCTGGTGGAAGACAATACGGTCAACCGGATGGTGGCCGAGCAGCTGCTGCGCGTATTCCAGTGCGAGGTGCGCAACGCCGTCGATGGCGAGCAGGCATTGGCCGCACTTCGCGAAGGCGGCGTGGACATCGTGCTGATGGATTGCCAGATGCCGGTGCTGGACGGCTACGCCGCCACGCGCCACTGGCGTGCGGAAGAAGCGGAAACCGGGCGAGCGCGCCTGCCGATCATCGCGATGACCGCCAATGCCATGGCCGGCGACCGCGAGCGCTGCCTGCAGGCTGGCATGGACGATTACCTGTCCAAGCCGATCGCCCGCGCCACGCTGCATGCGCTGTTGAAGCGCTGGGGTGGCGGTAAAGCCGCATCACCTGCACGGCCTTCTGCAGAGCCGAGCATGGCTCGGCTGACGGCCAACAGCAGTGGGGCTCCATCAGCCGAGCATGGCTCGGCTCTGCAGGACGATGACAGCCGAGTGGGCTCCAAGCCACAACCGGTACTCGACCGCGATGTGCTGGACGAACTGCACGCGGTGATCGGCGACGCCGCCATCCAGATCGTGTCGGTCTTTCTTGACGATGCGCCAGCGATGGTGCAGCAGCTGCAGCAGGCCGCGCAGAGCCGCGACGAGCCCCGCCTGCAGGCGGTCGCGCACAGCCTGAAATCGTCGAGTGCGAACGTGGGAGCCCTGTCGCTGTCGGCGGTCGCGCAGCGCATCGAACGCGAGGCCCGTGGTGGCAGCCTGCAGCGCCCCGCGGTGGCGGTCGCGCTGCTGGTTGCCGAATTCGCCCGGGCACGTGTGGCCCTGACGGGCTACCTGGCGCAGCATCGTGCGGGCCAGGACAGCTGACTCACTCTTCCAGCTTGCTCAGCAGGTACTTGGGCTCGCCGATGCGCTCGATCAGGTCGAGCTGGGTTTCCAGCCAGTCGATGTGTTCTTCTTCCGAATCGAGAATCTTCACGAACAGCTGGCGGCTGACATAGTCGCCGACCGAATCGGCATAGGCGACGGCCTCGCGCAGGGTGACCACGCCGTCGCGCTCCAGCGACAGGTCGCACTGCAGGATCTCGGTCGGGTTCTCGCCGATGCGCAGCTTGCCCAGCGCCTGGAAGTTCGGCAGGCCTTCGAGGAACAGGATGCGGTCGGCGAGCATGTCGGCATGCTTCATCTCGTCGATCGATTCCTTGTACTCGTGCTCGGCCAGTTCCTTGATGCCCCAGTTCTTCAGCATCTTGGCGTGCAGGAAGTACTGGTTGATCGCGGTCAACTCGTTGTAGAGGACCTTGTTGAGGAATTCGATGACCTTGGTGTCGCCCTTCATGGGATGCTCCTGCACGCTGAAAACGCAGGCACTTTAACGCCTTGCCTGCGGCCGTGAAGGAACGCGAATCGTGCGCATTGGCCTGTGCGGCCGCGCGTGAAGAATGCGAAAGCGCGGCGTCAATGCGCCGCGAAGAAACGATCAGGCAACCTGGGCCAGGCCCAATACCGGCAGCGGCAGATCGTGGGTCGCACGCGCCTTGGCCAAGAGGTCCGCGGCCATGTCCAGGCAGGAACCGCAGGTCGCACCACAGCCGGTCCGCATGGTCAGTTCGGCCACCGTGCTGACACCATGGCTGGCGGCTTCGCGGATCTGGTGGTCGGTGACTCCGTTGCAGATGCAGACGTACACAGGCGGGAACCGGGCTGACAGGCCAGGAGCGGCCTGGTGGCTATTCCAATGGAAACGAGAATGGTTGTCAATCAGAGACCTGAACCATTCTCGATACCGTTCAGCCCGTCAGCTGGCTGGGCCATCACCCGTGGCCTTCTTCGGCCAGTAGCCGCGCGTCCGCGGGCGCTTGCGCGGGCGGTCGTGGCCGGCCGTGTGGCCGGGCATCCAAGCCTCGGCGGCGCTCTTGGGCATGGCGGTTACGCCCTGTCCGGCGACCCCGCGCGCCAAAGGCGCCAGATGACGCAGTGCGCGCGCATAGACGCCGCGCTTGAACACCACCACATGCTCCACCGGGTACCAGAAATCGACCCAGCGCCAATGATCGAACTCGGGCGAGTCAGTGTGGTCCAGCTTCACATGGGATTCGTCGCCGGTCAGGCGCAGCAGGAACCAGACCTGCTTCTGGCCGATGCAGACCTGCCGCTCGTTGCGGCGGATGGCCCGCGCCGGCAGCTTGTAGCGCAGCCAACCGGGCGTGGCCCCGAGCACTTCCACATGCTCAGGCAGCAGGCCGGTTTCTTCCTGCAGTTCACGATACATGGCCTCGACGGGCGTCTCATCGGTGTTCATGCCCCCTTGCGGGAACTGCCAACCATCCCGGCGCACGCGTCGTGCCCAGAACACCTGGCCGTCCTGCCGCATCAGCACAATGCCGACGTTCGGTCGATAGCCGTCCGGATCGATCACGATGCGGACTCCTAAGAAAATCTACTGCCCGGGACTATCCCACGCCCTCTGTCGGCCCACAAGCACGGCACAAAAGTGTTGACAGGGACGGTACACATCCGCAGAATAGCGGGCTCACCAAGGCTATGTAGCTCAGCCGGTTAGAGCACAGCACTCATAATGCTGGGGTCGGTGGTTCGAGTCCACCCATAGCCACCACACTGAAAATGAAGTTGTTTTTCAGCGTGATAAGTGAGAAAATCGTTGTACGTTTTGCCCCGTCGCCAAGCGGTAAGGCACCTGACTCTGACTCAGGCATTCGGTGGTTCGAATCCATCCGGGGCAGCCAAATTAAAAGCAAAAGGCCAGATCGAAAGATCTGGCCTTTTGCTTTTAATTTGGTCACGCATTCCACCTTATCCCCGCGCCTGTCGGCGCACCCCCTTGAACAACAAGGGGGCTCTTCTCCAGAGAGAGGCCCGGGGTCGGACATGCAAAAAGACGGGTAGTGCCGGCCGCTGGCCGGCAACCACGAAATGCCTGACTCCAAAACGACAAAAGCCCGGCCGAAGCCGGGCTTTTGCTTTTCCATCCAGCGGGCCCCCGAAGGAGCCCAACCAGGCGCAGCAGATCAGCGCTTGGAGAACTGGGTGGCGCGGCGGGCCTTGTGCAGACCGACCTTCTTACGCTCGACTTCGCGGGCGTCGCGGGTCATGAAGCCAGCCTTGCGCAGCTCGGACTTCAGGCTTTCGTCGTACTCGACCAGCGCACGGGCGATACCCAGACGGATCGCACCGGCCTGGCCGGTGGTGCCGCCGCCAGCGGCGGTGACCAGGATGTCGAAGCTTTCGGTGTTCTTGGTCAGCTCGAGCGGCTGGCGCACGATCATGCGCGCGGTCTCACGACCGAAGAACTCGTCCAGCGGACGACCATTGACGGTGATGTTGCCCGAACCCTTGCGCAGGAACACGCGAGCGGTGGAGGACTTGCGGCGGCCAGTGCCGTAGTTTTGAGTGATAGCCATGATTAGATATCCAGAACCTGCGGCTGCTGTGCGGCGTGCGGATGCTCAGTGCCGGCGTAGACCTTGAGCTTGCGGTACATCTGGCGACCCAGCGGGCCCTTCGGCAGCATGCCCTTGACGGCGATCTCGATCACGCGCTCCGGGTGGCGCTCCAGCGCCTGGGCCAGGGACTCGGTCTTCAGGTTGCCGATGTAACCGGTGAAACGGTGATACATCTTGTCCTGCAGCTTCTTGCCGGTGACGGCAATCTTTTCTGCATTGATGACGACCAGGTAGTCGCCGGTATCAACGTGCGGGGTGTAGACCGGCTTGTGCTTGCCACGCAGACGGCGGGCCAGCTCGGTGGCGAGACGGCCCAGGGTCTTGCCCTCGGCGTCGACGAGGTACCAGTCGCGCTGGACGGTCTCGTTCTTGGCAGTGAAAGTGCTCATGAAGAACTCTAGGTTAGGTCGGGCTCATTGCGGCGAAAGGCTCGCCGGAACTCTGCCACGCGTTGTGAAAAGGTGAAGCGCAAGAGGCGGGATTGTACTGGCCTTGCCAGCCACTTGCAAGTGGACCGTCAGGCCGGGTTGGCACGGACGCAGGGCCGGGCGAGAATCGGGGGGAACTTCCGCCCCACCGCGTACTGCCATGACCGTGCTCCGCCAGACCACCCCGCTGGACCACCTGCTGACCGAGGCGCAGCGCGCCCTGGACACGGTGTTCGGCAACCCACCGGCGGCCCGCCCCTACCCGGCTGCGGAGACCGACGAGCCCGGCATGGGCAGCGCCGAGCGCCGCCATGCCGCCGGCCTGATGCGGATCAACCACGTCGGCGAAGTCTGTGCGCAGGGCCTGTATTTCGGCCAGGCCGCCGTGGCCCGCGACCCGGCCACGCGTGAACACCTGCTGGAAGCGGCCCAGGAAGAGACCGACCATCTGGCCTGGTGTGCCACCCGGCTGGCCGAACTGGACAGCCGTCCCAGCCTGTTCAACCCGCTGTGGTACGCCGGCAGCTATACCATCGGTACGCTGGCCGGGCTGCGCGGTGACGGCTGGAACCTCGGCTTCGTGGTCGAGACAGAGCGCCAGGTGGAGGCCCACCTGGACGAGCATCTGGTCGACCTGCCGCCCGGCGACCTGCGCAGCCGCGCGGTCATCCAGGTGATGAAGGAGGACGAGGCCCGCCATGCCGAGCACGCCGAGCAGGCCGGCGCACGCCGCCTTCCGTTCCCGATTCCGGGCGCGATGGCACTGGCCTCCAGGGTGATGAAGACCATCGCCTACCGCATTTGAAGGGTCGCCCGCACCAACGGTGCGGGCCTACCAGGAGGTGCGGGGGGGCCGACGGTGGGGCCCGACCGTTGGTCGGGCCATCAATCAGTTGGGCGAGACCAGCTTCAGGCCGATCACGCCGGCTACGATCAGGCCCACGCAGGCCAGGCGGGCCGGCGATGCGCTGTCGTTGAACAGGTAGATGCCCAGCACCGCCACGCCCATGGCACCGATGCCGGTCCAGATCGCATAGGCCGTGCCGACCGGGATGCTCTTCATCGCCTGGCTCATCAGGTACAGGCTGATCAGGGCGGACACCACCGTGGCAACGGTGGGCAGGGGTTTGCTGAAGCCTTCGGAGTACTTCATTCCGAGGGCGAAACCGATCTCGAACAGGCCGGCCAGCAGCAGGTAGATCCAGGGCATGGGTGGGGGCTCCTTACCTTTTTGGGAAAAAACGAAACGGCCCGGTGTTTTCACACCGGGCCGTGGGTCGGTACATCACCATGGAGCCAATCGCGCGTGCGACGCCAGTTCCACGGGGCGGGTCGTCCCGCCTGGGTGGCGATGCCTGCGGGCATCGCACATGGGGCTTACTCGGACAGGTTCCGGCCGTGGAACAACTCTTCGATCTCGCGCTTGAGCAGCGCCTCGATCTTCATGCGCTCCTTGAACGACAGGTTCCTGGCCTTTTCCTCGAACAGGTACTGGTCCAGGTCGAAGTCCTTCAGGTGCATCTTCGTGTGGAAGATGTTTTCCTGGTAGACGTTGACGTCGAACATCTCGTAACGCGACTTGATGTTCTTGGCCAGGAAGTTCTGGATCGAGTTGATCTTGTGGTCGATGAAGTGCTTCTTGCCCTTCACATCACGGGTGAAGCCACGGACGCGGTAGTCCATGATCACGATGTCCGATTCCAGGCTCTCGATCAGGTAGTTCAGGGCCTTCAGCGGGGAAATGACGCCACAGGTGGCCACGTCGATGTCCGCGCGGAACGTCGCGATACCTTCCTGCGGATGGGTCTCCGGGTAGGTATGGACCGTGATGTGGCTCTTGTCCATGTGCGCGACCACGGCGTCGGAGATCAGCTCCTTGCCGGCCAGCTTCTTGTCGATCACCGGTTCTTCGGAGATCAGGATGGTCACCGAGGCACCCTGCGGGTCGTAGTCCTGGCGGGCCACGTTCAGGATGTTGGCGCCGATGATCTCGGCGACATCGGTCAAGATCTGAGTCAGCCTGTCGGCGTTGTACTCTTCATCGATGTATTCAATGTAACGCTGACGCTCCTCTTCGGTGCGCGCGTAACACACGTCATAGATGTTGAAGCTCAGCGCCTTGGTGAGGTTGTTGAAACCCTGCAGCCTCAGGCGAGGCAACGGCTTGACCACGGCGGTCGATTCCTGTGTAAGAAGGGAAAGGGGGAATTATGGGGCAAACTGCCCCCGGGGGGAACGTGAAGAGCGCTCACATCTGGCACACTGTTTGCCCTTAACAATTGCGCTGGTTAAGCTCCGCTATCGACCCCGTGAATCCGTTCATGCGCAGAGGGAGCGCTCCTATCGTGTCAACCGTGCGCCTAGCTAGCAGTCCACTGGCCCTGGATATCGCCACAATCGATCGTTTCCTGGCGCACAGCCACAGGCGGCGATACCCCACCCGTACCGACGTCTTCCGGCCCGGGGACCCGGCGGGAACCCTGTATTACGTCATCAGCGGCTCGGTTTCGATCATGGCCGAGGAAGATGACGATCGCGAGCTGGTGCTGGGCTACTTTGGTGCCGGCGAATTCGTCGGCGAGATGGGCCTGTTCGTCGAATCGGACCGCCGCGAGGTGATCCTGCGGACCCGTACCGCCTGCGAGCTGGCTGAAATCAGCTACGAGCGCCTGCATCAGCTGTTCCTCGGCCCGCTGTCGGCCGATGCCCCGCGCCTGCTGTATGCGCTGGGCCAGCAGATTTCCAAGCGCCTGCTCGACACCAGCCGCAAGGCCAGCCGCCTGGCGTTCCTGGACGTGACCGACCGGATCGTGCGCACCCTGCACGACCTGGCGCAGGAACCGGAGGCGATGAGCCATCCGCAAGGCAGCCAGCTGCGTGTATCGCGGCAGGAGCTGGCGCGCCTGGTCGGCTGCTCGCGCGAGATGGCCGGCCGCGTGCTGAAGAAACTGCAGACCGACGGCCTGCTGCATGCCCGCGGCAAGACCGTGGTGCTGTACGGCACCCGTTGACCGTTGAGCACCCGGTGGGTGCGGACCTTGGTCCGCACTCCCTGGCGCGCTAGGCTCGGTGCATGGAGCTGAGCAGCGAATTCTGGTGGTTCATCCTCATCGGCCTGGGCGCACAGCTGGTCGACGGCGCGCTGGGCATGGCGTTCGGCCTGGTGTCCTCGTCGGTGATGCTGAGCATGGGCCTGCCGCCGGCGCAGGTCAGCGCCAGCATCCACACCGCTGAAGTGTTCACCACGGGCGCCTCGGGGGTGTCGCACCTCGCAGCCGGAAATGTCGATAAACGCCTGTTCCTGCGCCTGGCCCTGCCCGGCGCAGTGGGCGGCGCCCTGGGCGCGTACGTGCTCACGCAGCTCCCGGGCGAGATCATCCGGCCACTGATCTACCTGTACCTGCTGGTGCTGGCGATCATCATCCTGGCCCGCGCCGCTGGGCGCTGGATGCCCAAGGGCGAGATCCGCCGGGTGCCGGTGCTGGGCTTCTTCGCCGGCCTGCTCGACGCCAGCGGCGGCGGTGGCTGGGGGCCCATCGCCACGTCCACCCTGCTCGCCCGCGGCGGCCAGGCGCGCACCACCATCGGAACAGTCAACGCAGCCGAGTTCGTGGTCACGTTGACGGTGTCAGCGACCTTCCTGTTGTCGATGGGCGTGCAGCACCTGCAGATCGTCGCCGGCCTGCTGATCGGCGGCATGATGGCCGCGCCGGTGGCGGCGATCCTGGTCAAGCGGGTGAAGGAGCGCTGGGTGCTGGTGGCCGTGGGCGTGCTGGTGCTGGGCATCAGCCTGTTCCAGATCGGCCACGCGGTGTACGGGCACCTGGGGCGCTGAGCGCTTGCCGGCCAGCGGCCGGCACTACCGGACGGAGAAGCGCCGGCACAACCGCGACGGAGAAGGGTAGTGCCGGCCGCTGGCCGGCAGATCCGTCATCGTGCGATGGGGTCGGAGGCCCTACGGGGATCTGACCCCGGGCTACGCCTTGTCACCGCCGCGGTCAGCGCAGCCCCAGTTGAGGATGCGGGTGCCGGCGGGCAGCACGCGGCGGAAGAACGCCACCCGGCCCGGCTTCGGGTTCACCACCACCGGTGCCTTGGCCGCCAGCAGCAGCGGCAGGTCGGCGGTGCTGTCGGAGTAGGCGATATCGATATCGCCGTAGCCGCGCTCGCGCAGCATGCGCATTTTCTCTTCGTTGTGGCAGTGACGGGTTGGACCGACGCCGCCCAGCCGTGGGCCGACCTCGGTACCGATCACCGGCACATCCTGATGGGCCACGAAGGCCAGGATCGCGCGTGCAAGCTCCGGCGGCGCACCTGTGGCAACCAC
This sequence comes from Stenotrophomonas sp. YJH_SMC_27, assembly GCF_059369815.1. Classification (NCBI taxonomy): domain Bacteria; kingdom Pseudomonadati; phylum Pseudomonadota; class Gammaproteobacteria; order Lysobacterales; family Lysobacteraceae; genus Stenotrophomonas; species Stenotrophomonas sp. YJH_SMC_27. Next base: position 256,730 of record NZ_JCAFTA010000004.1, read on the forward strand.
CACGCGGTCGCCCTTGGCCCGATGCGCGGCGAACACCTCCAGCGCCTGCGGCAGCAGCTTGGCGCGCATCTGCGCCTCGTTGCGCAGCACATAGGCGTCGATCACCTTGTTGAAATCGCGCGCACGGTGCAGGCCGAAACTGCCGATCCACACGTAGACCGAAATGCCGGCACGACGGGTCGGCAGCAGCGCCACCATCGGCCCGGCGATCGGCGTGACCAGCAGCGCCGCCAGCATGCGCAACGGGTTGCGCTTGATCAGCGAGGCGAACAGATGGGTGCCCGAATCGCCGTCGTAGAGGGTGTGGTCGAAGTCGAAGACCACCAGCGGCGCATCCTCGCGCGGCGTCGGATAGTGCGTTTTCATGCCGCGAAGAATAGCTGACGCAGGCCCTCGCCCGGCTCTTCCACGCGCATGAAGGCCTCGCCCACCAGGAACGCGTGGATGCCGGCATCACGCATCAGCGCCACGTCCTGCGGCCCCAGGATGCCACTCTCGGTGACCAGCAGGCGGTCGCGCGGCACGGCCTGCTGCATGTCCAGCGTGGTCTGCAGCGACACCTCGAAGGTGCGCAGGTTGCGGTTGTTGATGCCGATCATCGGTGCCGGCACCTGCAGCGCACGCTCCAGTTCGTCGATGTCGTGCACTTCCACCAGCACGTCCATGCCCAGCGACAGCGCCAGTTCGGACAAGGTGGCCAGCTGGGTGTCGTCCAGCGCGGCCACGATCAGCAGGATGCAGTCGGCGCCCAGCACGCGCGCTTCGTACACCTGGTAAGCGTCGATCACGAAGTCCTTGCGCAGCACCGGCAGCGTGCAGGCCTCGCGGGCCTGCTGCAGGTAGGCGTCGGCACCCTGGAAGAAGTCCACGTCGGTCAGCACCGACAGGCAGCTGGCACCGCCGAATTCGTAGCTGACGGCGATGTCGGCCGGGCGGAAGTCCGGGCGGATCACACCCTTGGATGGGCTGGCCTTCTTCACCTCGGCGATCACCGCCGGGTCGCCATTGGCCACCGCCGCCTGCAGCGCGCGCACGAAGCCGCGTACCGGCGGGGCGCTGGCCGCGGCGGCCTGCAGCTCCTCAAGCGGGCGCTGGGCGCGGCGCTGGGCCACTTCTTCGGCCTTGCGGGCCAGGATCGTCTGCAGGATGTCGCTCATCGTCTTCGGGTCGGTGCGGGGGCGGTGAGGACGGCCATTATCGGGCCATCGACGGGGTCAGGCTGAACCGCGCGCTCAGGCAACCAGCGCGCGGGTGGTTTCAATGTACTGCTGCAGGCGCTGGCGGGCGCTGCCATTGGCGATGGCGGCACGGGCACGGGCCAGGCCATCGCCGATATCGCTGGCCACGCCGGCAACGTACAGGGCGGCACCGGCATTGAGCGCCACGATGTCCAGCGCCGGGCCCGGCTCGTTGTCCAGCACCGCGCGCAGCATCTGGATGGACTGTTCCGGGCCGTCCACGCGCAGGTTGCGGCTGGCCGACATGGCGATGCCGAAGTCTTCCGGGTGGATCTCGTACTCGCGGACCTTGCCGTCGCGCAGCTCGCCCACCAGGGTGCCCGCCCCCAGCGAGATCTCGTCCATGTTGTCGCGGCCCCAGACCACCATCGCGCGCTCGGTGCCCAGTTCGCGCAGCACGCGGGCCTGGATGCCCACCAGATCGGGATGGAACACGCCCATCAGCACAGACGGCGCGCTGGCCGGATTGGTCAGCGGGCCGAGGATGTTGAAGATGGTGCGCACGCCCATCTCGCGGCGTACCGGCGCGACCACCTTCATCGACGGATGATGGATCGGCGCGAACATGAAGCCGATGCCGGTCCGCTCGATGGCCGCGGCCACCTGATCCGGCTGCAGTTCGATCACCGCGCCCAGCGATTCCAGCGCATCGGCACTGCCGGACTTGGACGACACGCTGCGATTGCCATGCTTGGCCACGCGCGCGCCGGCGGCGGCCGCGACGAACATCGAGCAGGTGGAGATGTTGAAGGTGTGCGAGCCATCGCCACCGGTACCGACGATATCAACCAGGTTGGAGGTATCGGCCACCGGCACTGGCCGGGCGAATTCACGCATCACGGTGGCCGCCGCGGCGATTTCGTCCACGGTCTCCTTCTTCACGCGCAGGCCGGTGAGGATCGCGGCGGTCATCATCGGAGACACATCGCCGCGCATGATCTGCCGCATCAGGTCGACCATTTCGTCGAAGAAGATTTCGCGGTGCTCGATGGTGCGATGCAGGGCTTCCTGGGGGGAGAAGCTCATGGGTATGCTCCTTGGATCAGGCCGCCGGGCGCTGGAGGAAATTGCGCAGCAGCGCGTGGCCGTGTTCGGTGAGGATGGATTCGGGATGGAACTGGACGCCTTCCACCGGGAACTGGCGGTGGCGCAGGCCCATGATCTCTTCGATCGAGCCGTCCTCGTTCTCGGTCCAGGCGGTCACTTCCAGGCAGTCGGGCAGACTGTTCTTGTCCACCACCAGCGAGTGGTAGCGGGTGGCCTGGTAGCGGTCCGGCAGGCCGGCGAACACGCCCTTGCCTTCATGTCGGATCGGCGAGGTCTTGCCGTGCATGATGTTGCCGGCGCGGATGACGGTGCCGCCGTAGACCTGGCCGATGCCCTGGTGGCCCAGGCACACGCCGAGGATCGGCGTGGTCGGGCCCAGGCGTTCGATCAGCTCCAGCGAAACGCCCGCTTCGTTGGGGGTGCACGGGCCGGGCGAAATGACGATGCGCTCGGGCTTCTGCGCGGCGATCTCGTCCACGCTCATCACATCGTTGCGCACCACCTTCACTTCGGCGCCCAGCGTCTGCAGGTACTGCACGAGGTTGTAGGTGAAGCTGTCGTAGTTGTCGATCATCCACAACATGGTCAGGTTCCGTCGCTTATCAGGAAAATGGCGTACACGTTTTCGGTGTAGGTGATGGGGCCGGCTTCAATGGATTCGGGCTCAGCGGGCGCGGGCGCGGAGGCGGGCGCGTAGCTGCCGGTCACCGAGATCCTGTCGAGGTCCCCGCCGTCCTCGCCCTGCTGGGGCCATTGCCCGGCCCGGATGCCGTAGGCGAAGTCCGGCGCCACATCGGAGATGCTGTACAGGCCACGCACTCTTGTTCCATAGGCCTTGGCCAGGCCCTGCGCGGACTCGCGGGTCTGGGCCGCTGCCTCGCCCTTGAGTTCGCGGCGCAGCGCCACTTCGCCCGAATAGGTCGGCGCCAGGCTGCTCACCTGTACGTTCTCGTTGGCCTTCAACGCCCCCAGCACATCCTGCATCGCCTTCACGCTGGCGAAGCTGGCACGCAGCTGGCGCGATACGCGGGTACCGATGAAGACCTGCCGGTTCTGCTCATAGCGCGTGGCCGGGCCGATCCGCAGGTTGTCCGCACGCACGCTGCCGTCCACCGCCTTGTGCTGCTTGAACAGTGCCAGCACGCGGGCAACGTTGTCCTGCACGCGGCGGCGCGCGGCGTCGGCGTCCATGTCGGTCTCTTCGATGTTCAACTGCAGGCCGAACCGGTCCGGCATCACCGTGCGGCTGCCCTGCCCCTTCACCAGCAGGTGCGGCTGCGAGGGAATCGTGTTGGCCTGCGCCCACGCAGACGGGGCCATCGTGGCCAGCAGTGACGACCACAGCAATGCGCTCAGCAGCTTCATGCGGTACTCCTTGTCTTGAATGGGAACAGCGGAAGGTGCCGCGGCGCAGGCCACGGCACGGGGAGGATCACAGGCCCTTGGCGGCCTGGGCGACGGCGCGGAACAGCGCGCGGCCCTTGTTCATCGTCTCATCCCATTCCTTGTCCGGGTCCGAGTCGTAGACGATGCCGGCGCCGGCCTGCACGTACAGGCGGCCGTCCTTGATCACCGCGGTGCGGATCGCGATCGCGGTATCGGCATCGCCGTGCCAGCCGATGTAGCCGATGCTGCCGGCGTAGACATTGCGCTTGATCGGTTCCAGCTCGCGGATCACTTCCAGCGCGCGGATCTTCGGCGCGCCGCTGACCGTGCCGGCCGGGAAGGTGGCACGCAGCACGTCGGCATAGCTCAGGCCCGGCTGCAGCTGCCCGGTCACTTCGCTGACGATGTGCATCACGTGGCTGTAGCGTTCGATCACGAACTGCTCGCCCACCTCCACGGTACCTGCCTTCGAGACGCGGCCGGCATCGTTGCGGCCCAGGTCAATCAGCATCAGATGCTCGGCGCGTTCCTTCGGATCGGCCAGCAGCTCGGCTTCCAGCGCCAGGTCCAGCTCGAGCGTGGCGCCACGCGGGCGGGTGCCGGCGATCGGGCGCACGGTGACTTCGCCGTCCTGAAGGCGTACCAGGATTTCCGGCGATGAACCGACCACCTGCAGGTCGCCGACATCCAGGAAGTACATGTACGGCGACGGGTTCAGTGCACGCAGCGCGCGGTACACATCCACCGGGCGCGCCTTGAACGGCACGCTCAGGCGCTGGCTGAGCACCACCTGGAAGATGTCACCGGCGCGGATGTATTCCTTGCTGCGCTGGACCGCATCGACGAAGCCTTCGCGGGTGAAGCCGGAGACGAAGTCGGACTCGTCCAGCACGTCGCTGTTGAGCGGTGCGGGATAACCGGCGCCGGGCGCGCGCAGCTTGGCAGTCAGCGCATCCAGGCGTGCCTGGGCCTGCTCGAAGGCGCCCTCGACCCGTGGGTCGGCGTGCACGATCAGGTACAGCCGGCCCTTGAGATTGTCGAACACGGCCAGCTCGTTGGAATCCAGCAGCAGGATGTCGGGCGTGCCCAGCTCATCGCGGCCGGCCGGCGGGGCCAGGCGTGGTTCGATGTAGCCGATGCACTCGAAGCCGAACCAGCCGACCAGGCCACCGGTGAAGCCCGGCAGGCCTTCCAGCTTCGGCACCGAGTGGGCGCTGCGCAGCGCCTCGACTTCGGCGAACGGGTCGGCCACCTCGCGGGTGTCCACCACCTGGCCGTCTTCGCGCACAGTCAGCGTGTGGCCATGGAAGGCGTACACGCGACGCGCCGGCAGGCCGATGATCGAGTAACGACCAAAGCGCTCGCCGCCTTCGACGGATTCAAACAGGTAGGTATTGGGGCCGTCGGCGAGCTTCAGATAGACCGAAAGCGGCGTGTCCAGGTCGGACAGCACTTCACGGACGACGGGAATGTGGGTGTGGCCTTCAGCGGCCTGCTGCTGAAACTGAGCGTGCGAGTTCAAGACGACTTTCCTTCCGGGACACAGCGTTATGGGGGCGGACGACGGCAACGGGCCACCATCGCCACCAACGGCGTGCGGAAGAAAGGGTATGCGGGGTCGTCAGGCTGGACACCCCCTGACTGTATCGCAGCCGGGGCGGGAGGGGAACCCTGGGAAACTGAACCACGGGAAAGCACAGGGCTCATGGCGGGGACCGGTGGGGGACCGGCGCGGGAACCGGTAGAGTCGACTGTTAGTCGACTTGCGCGCGTAGCGCGGGATTTTACGCCGTCGGAACGAAAAGCAGTCGACTAACAGTCGACTCTACCTCCCCTACCCAGCCAGCAACGGGCAACCGACCGGCAGGTGCATGCGCACCCTGCCCGGCACGCACGCGATGCGGAACTGGCGGGCCTGGACTGGTTCGCCGTCCAGGTTGAGGGTCAACGGGCGCTCGGACTCCACCTGCAGCCACGGCAGCCGCGCACGCGTGGCCAGCTGTTCCAGCGCCGCCTGGGTGCCCGACTTCAGCATCTGGCCGAGCGTGGCGGTGACCTCACCCTCCAGTTCCGGAAGCACGGTGACATCCAGCAGCCCATCGTCGATCACGGCCTGCGGGCACAACTGCTGGCCACCGCCGGCCTGGCGACCATTGCCGATGCCCAGGGCGATGAAGTCGCCTTCCCAGGCGAAATCCGGGCCGGACAGGCGCGCGGTGATCGGCTCGATGCGGCCCAGCTTGGCGATGCCGGTGATCACATAGGCCAGCCCGCCCAGCATCTTCTTCAGGCCGGCATCGGTCTCCACCGTCACCTGGGTGCCGAAGCCACCGCTGGCGAGATTGGCGCACCACCATTGCGTGCCATCGGCGTCCACGCGCAACAGGTCAATGGCGTGCGGCGTCGCCTGCCCGATCAAGGCGAAGGCCTCCTTCGGCTCAGTGGGAATGCCGGCAGCAGTCGCGAAATCGTTGGCGGTCCCCATCGGAATCAGCGCCAGCGAGGGCAGCGCATCTGCCGGCTCCTCACGATGTGCCAGTGTCTCGGCCACCGCACTGAGCGTGCCATCGCCACCGGCGGCCACGATCACGTCCACGCCATGATCGATCGCCTCGGCCACGTAGCGTTCGGCGTCACCCTCTTCCCAGGTCACCCGCACTTCCAGCTGCACGCCCTGTCCGCGCCAATGGCCGACGGCGTCGCGCAACTCATCGTTGCCGGCGGATTTGCCGTTGAGGATCAGGCGCCAGCGCGGGGTGGTCATGCAGAGCTTCCAGGGATGCGGTGGCACAGGCTAGCAATGCGCTGTTTTCCCGCGGTGAATGTCACGCAGATGTCATTCAGCTACCGGAGAATGGGAGTCCATAGCAGGGACGACGGATGGAGGCAGGATCAGCCTCCCACGCATGCAGCGAGGCCACGCCAGTGATTGGCGTGGCCTTTTTTTTGCCGGCCGTAGATCCACGCCATGCGTGGATGCATTTCACGTCAACCGTTGGCGAAATCGTGCAGCGCCTGGCCCTGCAGCCGGTACACGGTCCACTCGTCCTGCGGCTTTGCGCCGGCGGCGGTGTAGAACTCGATGGCCGGGGTGTTCCAGTCCAGCACCGACCATTCGAAACGACCGCAGCCTTCGGCCACGGCCTGGCGGGCGATGTACTTCAGCAGTGCCTTGCCGGCGCCGCCGCCGCGCTTCTCCGGGCTGATGTAGAGGTCTTCCAGGTAGATGCCCTTGCGGCCCAGCCAGGTGGAGTAGTTGTAGAAATACACCGCATAGCCGATGGCCTCACCGTCGGCTTCGCAGATCAACGCGCGGGCAGTCGCATCGGCACCGAACAGGCTTTCGGCAATACCGATCTCATCGGTCTGCACCGAATGCTCGGCCTTCTCGTAGATGGCCAGTTCGCGGATGAAGCGCAGGATCAGGCCAGCGTCGGCCACGGTGGCCGGGCGGATGTTCAACACGGCCACCGTACCCATGGCTCAGCCCCTTGCCGCAGCAACGTTCGCGCGCATCTGCGCGATCACGTCCTGGTAGCTGGTCCTGGCGTTGAAGATGGCCGAACCGGCAACGAAGGTGTCAGCGCCGGCGGCGGCGATCTCACCGATGTTGTCGGCTTTCACGCCACCGTCGATCTCCAGGCGGATGTCCTTGCCGCTGGCATCGATCATCTTGCGCACCACGCGCAGCTTGTCCAGCGCCGAGGGGATGAAGGCCTGGCCGCCGAAGCCCGGGTTGACCGACATCAGCAGCACCAGGTCCAGGTCATCCAGCACCCAGTCGAGGGTGTCCACCGGGGTGGCCGGATTGAGCACGATGCCCGGCTTGCAGCCCAGCGAGCGGATCAGCTGGATGGTGCGGTGCACGTGGCGGCTCGCCTCCGGATGGAAGCTGATGTAGGTGGCACCGGCCTCGGCGAAGTCCGGGATGATGCGGTCCACCGGCTCGACCATCAGGTGCACGTCGATCGGCGCGGTCACGCCGTGCTTGCGCAGCGCCTGGCAGACCATCGGGCCGATGGTCAGGTTCGGCACGTAGTGGTTGTCCATCACGTCGAAGTGGACCCAGTCCGCGCCAGCGGCGAGGACGTTGTCGACTTCCTCGCCGAGACGGGCGAAGTTGGCAGAGAGAATGGACGGGGCGATGAGGCAGTTGGACATGGCCGGGGCCTTCGGAACGGGGAAAGGATTCTCCCGCCCGCAGGCGGGACTGTCGGATCAGCGCTTGCGCAGGGTCTTGATGCGGTCGTAGGCGGCGTTGATGCGCCGCGACTTCTGCTCGGCCTGCTGCTGCAGCTCGGGGGCGGCGCCGCCAAGCTTGTCGGGGTGGTACTGCGAGATCAGCTTTCGGTAGGCGCGCTCGATCTCGGCATCGGTGGCCTCGGAGGTCAGCCCCAGCTCCCGGTACGGGTTCTCCTTGTTCAGGCGGAACCAGTCCGAATCAAAGGCATGGCCGATCAACAGGCCGACTACCGCGCCGAACAGCGGATTGGGCCGGAACAGCAGGGCCCCGGCGATGAAACCGAGCAGTTTTCCGTACCAGCGCATGGCGCCCCAGGGTCGACCGGCGAAATGGATGCTCATTTTACGTCACAGCGGGCCCGGACCGCTTTACACTAGGCCGCCCGCTGGTCAGCGGGCCCGCCGGGTCCGCTGGGCAGCCGTATCGACAACGCCCCAGGAGTGCCCGTGCCAACCACGCTGTTGCAATCCGATCTCCCCGGCCTGCCCTTGCGCCATCGCGGCAAGGTGCGTGATGTGTTCGATATCCCGCGCGAGCGGCTGCCTGCAGGGACCCCGCCGGGCGACTACCTGCTGATGGTGGCCACCGATCGCCTGTCGGCGTTCGACGTGGTCCTGCCCGACCCGATCCCGGGCAAGGGCGAGATGCTCTGCCAGGTCTCCAACTTCTGGTTCGCCAAGACCGCGCACCTGATGCCCAACCACCTGACCGGCATCGACGTGGCCAGCGTGCTGCCCGAAGGCGTGGACCCGGCCCTGTATGCCAAGCGCGCGGTGGTCACCCGCAAGCTGAAGCCGGTGCCGGTGGAAGCGATCGCCCGCGGCTACCTGATCGGCAGCGGCTGGAAGGATTACCAGCGCACCGGCAAGGTCAGCGGCATCGATCTGCCCCACGGCCTGCGCCAGGCCGAGCAGCTGCCCGAGCCGATCTTCACCCCCTCGACCAAGGCCGCCGTCGGCGACCACGACGAGAACATCGATTTCGACGCGATGGTGAAGCAGGTCGGTGCGGACCTGGCCGAGCGCGTGCGCGACGCCACCCTGCGCATCTACAAGTTCGCCGCCGATTACGCCCGCGAACGCGGCATCCTCCTGGCCGATACCAAGTTCGAGTTCGGTACCGACGCCGATGGCCGCCTGTACATCATGGACGAGATGCTGACGCCGGATTCCTCGCGTTACTGGCCGGCCGACGAGTACGAAGTGGGTACCAGCCCGCCGAGCTACGACAAGCAGTTCGTGCGCGATTACCTGGAGACGCTGGACTGGGGCAAGACCGCCCCGGGCCCGACCATCCCGGCCGAGATCATCGAGCGCACCCGCGCCAAGTACGCCGAGGCGCTGCAGCGCCTGGCCGGGATCAGCGTCGACTGATCCGCCTGCGCCCCCGGCCGGACAGGCGGGGGCACTCTGAAGGGGTAGTGCCGGCCGCTGGCCGGCAACCTCGGCGAATCCGCAGCCAGGCATGGCCTGGCTCTGGTAGTGCCGGCCGCCGGCCGGCAACCTCATGAACTCGGCTATGCTCTGGAGTGCCGGCCAGCGGCCGGCACTACCGTTGTCCGAGGAAGCAACGCAGCATGCAGACATCCACCGAGCTTGCGCGGCCGATCGACCGCTATTTCGCCAGCTACTCCGACGACCACCGCAATGTGATCAACCAGCGCATCCACGTGGTGGCGGTTCCGGCGATCCTGTGGTCGGTGGTGGCCCTGCTGTGGTGCCTGCCGCCGCTGATCACCTGGTTCCAGTACGGCATCTGGTCGGCGTTCGCGATGTTCAGCGCCTGGTGCTTCTACAACAAGCTGTCGCGCCCGCTGGGCATCGGCATGCTCATCCAGTTCTTCGTGTTCGGCTGCCTGTGCCGCCTGCTGGAAGCCGAAATCGGCCTGCAGGCCCTGCGCTGGCTGGCGGTGGGCGTGTTCGTGGTGGCCTGGATCGCGCAGTTCATCGGCCACAAATTCGAGGGCCGCAAGCCCAGCTTCCTGACCGACCTGACCTACCTGCTGATCGGCCCGGCCTGGGTGATGGCCAAGTTCTACCGCAAGCTGGACTGGCGCTACTGACCTGGCGGCGCCGACAGCGGCCGTCGTTTCCTGAACGGGCAGATTCCGTCACCCGTAGTCCACGGGAGCCCTGCCAGCCTGCGACGGTGATCCGCTCCCCATTGCCCGCCCGTCGACGGCAGCCCCTGTGCGACAGGGCCTGCGGTCTCCCTGCGGGGGCGTAGGGCGTCCCCCGAGGGCAAGCGAGGAGAACACGCAGGAACGCGATGTTGCGTCGCAGAAAATATGAATCAGCGGACGTTACATGCAATTGATCGCTGTTCGATGGGTTTCAGCGACATTTCGCAGCCTGTTATTCTCCCTGACCTGCTCGTGAATCATGGATTCCCTGCATGCTCCCCAGCCTGCCCCTGCTGCTGGCCCTGCCGTTCCTGATGGCAGCGGCTGTTGCGGCCTTCCCCCGTAGTTCGCGCTCGACTGCTGCCTGGCTGGCGGCGCTGGCGCCGTTGGGCGGGCTGGCCATACTCGGCTGGCTCACGCCGTCCGTGCTCGATGGCCAGGTGGTCCGCACCCTGGTGCCCTGGCTGCCGCAGATCGGGCTGGACTTCACCCTGCGCCTGGACGGGCTGGCCTGGATGTTCGCCGGGCTGGTGCTGGGCATCGGTGCGCTGGTGGTGCTGTATGCACGCTACTACCTGAGCCAGCAGGACAACGCGCACCGCTTCTACTGCTACCTGCTGCTGTTCATGGGCGCCATGCTGGGCATGGTGCTGTCGGGCAACCTGCTGTTGCTGATGATCTTCTGGGAAATGACCAGCATCAGCTCGTTCCTGCTGATCGGTTTCTGGTCACATCGCCAGGACGCCCGCGAGGGCGCGCGCATGGCGCTGGTGATCACCGGCGGCGGCGGCCTGGCCCTGCTCGGTGGCGTGCTGCTGATCGGCCGCATCGTCGGCAGCTTCGACCTGGACGTGGTGCTGGCCGCTGGCGAGCAGATCCGCGCCAGCGCGCTGTACCCGTACGCGCTGTTCCTGGTGCTGGCGGGCATCTTCACCAAGAGCGCGCAGTTCCCGTTCCATTTCTGGCTGCCGCACGCGATGGCCGCGCCCACTCCGGTCTCTGCCTACCTGCACTCGGCCACCATGGTGAAGGCCGGTGTGTTCCTGCTGGCGCGCCTGCATCCAGCGCTGGCCGGCAGCGACCTGTTCTTCTACACGGTCAGCGGCATCGGTGCGATCACCCTGTTGATCGGCGCCTGGAACGCGATCTTCCAGCACGATCTGAAAGGCCTGCTGGCTTACTCGACCATTTCCCATCTGGGCCTGATCACCCTGCTGTTCGGCCTGTCCACGCCGATGGCGGTGGTGGCCGGTGTGTTCCACATCCTCAACCACGCCACCTTCAAGGCCTCGCTGTTCATGGCCGCCGGCATCATCGACCATGAGACCGGCACCCGCGACATGCGCAAGCTGGGCGGCCTGCGCAGGCTGATGCCGTTCACCAGCGCGCTGGCGATCATTGCCTCGCTGGCGATGGCCGGCATCCCGCTGCTCAACGGCTTCCTGTCCAAGGAAATGCTGTTTGCCGAGGCGATCACGGCCGGAGGCCCGGGGATCATGCGCACGGCGGTGTCGATCGCCGCATTGCTGGCTGGCGTGTTCGGCGTGGCCTACAGCCTGCGCTTCGTGCACGACACCTTCTTTGGCCCCGGCCCGCACGACCTGGATCGCGTGCCGCATGAGCCGCCGCGCTGGATGAAGGTACCGGTGGAACTGCTGGTGGTGATCTGCGTGGCAGTAGGCATCGCCCCGGCACTGACCGTGGCGCCGGTGCTGCATGCCGCTGCGGCGTCGATCCTCGGCAGTGCCATGCCCGAGTACAGCCTGGCGGTATGGCACGGCTTCAACCTGCCGCTGGCGATGAGCGCGATCGGCGTGATCGGCGGCGTGGCGCTGTACTTCGGCCTGCGCAAGCTGATCAACCTGCACGCCGTGACCAACATCAGCACTGGCCGCAATGTGTTCCATGCGCAGCTGGACGCGATCTCCGCGCTGGCCATGCGCCTGACCAACGGCATCGCCAATGGCAGCCTGCAGCGCATGCTGCTGGGCCTGGTGCTGGTGGCCATCACCGTGGCCGCCGCGCCCTACATCGTCAACCCGGCCTCGCCGAACTGGACCAAACCGCAGCCGATCCCGCTGCTGGGCTGGGCGCTGTGGCTGGTGATGATGGCCTGCGCCGTTGCCACCCTGCGCATCTACAAGCAGCGCCTGCTGGCGGTGCTGCTGGTCGGCGGCGTCGGCCTGATGGTGGCGCTGACCTTCGTGTTCCTGTCCGCACCCGACCTGGCCCTGACCCAGCTGCTGGTGGAGATGGTCACCCTGGTGCTGATGCTGCTGGGCATGAACTACCTGCCGGCGCAGTCCGGGCCGGAACGTCCGCGCTGGCGCAAGCGCCGCGATGCGGTGATCGCGATCATCGCCGGCGCCGGCCTGGGTGCGCTGGCCTATTCGGCGATGACCCTGCCGCCGAACACCATGGCCGGCGAACTGCTCGCCCGTGCCCTGCCCGAGGCCTATGGCCAGAACGTGGTCAACGTGATCCTGGTCGACTTCCGCGGCTTCGATACCTTCGGCGAGATCACCGTGTTCGGCATCGCCGCGCTGGTGGTGCATGCCCTGCTGCGGCGCACGCGGATGGCACCGGAGCAGATCATGCCCGGCCCTCCGATCAAGCTGCCGGTACCAGCCGACCTGGCCCAGATCATGTTCCCGCTGACCCTGACCGTATCGATCTTCCTGTTCCTGCGCGGCCACAACGCGCCGGGCGGTGGCTTCATCGCCGGCCTGGTGCTGGCGGTGCCGCTGCTGATTCAGTACGTGATCCAGGGCACCGCATCGGTGGAGTCGCGCTTCGGCTTCGACTACATCCGCTGCATCGGCATGGGCCTGCTGATCGCCCTGCTCAGCGGCAGTGCCTCGATGCTGTTCGGCGTGCCGTTCCTCACCAGCGGCCACCTCGATCTGCACCTGCCGCTGATCGGCGACGTGCCGCTGGCCAGTGCGATCGGTTTCGACATCGGCGTCTACCTGGTGGTGTTCGGCGGCGCCATGCTGATGCTGTCGATGATGGGCACGATCAAGCCCTCGCGTACCCGCACCGCCCGCAAGGGCGAGATCGACCTGCAACGCCGTTCGGCCCGCACCGGGGAGATGCACTGATGGAACTGGCCCTTGCGACCGCGATCGGCGTGCTGACCGCCATCGGCATCTACCTGCTGCTGCGCGCGCGCAGCTTCGATGTGATTCTCGGCATGACCTTCCTGTCCTACGCCACCAACCTGCTGATCTTCGCCGGTGGCCGCGTGGTGCTGGGCAAGGCGCCGGTGCTGCAGGAGGGCGTGGACAGCCACCTCGGCAACTACACCGATCCGCTGCCACAGGCGCTGGTGCTGACCGCGATCGTGATCGCCTTCGCGATGACCGCAGTGAGCATCGTGCTGGCCATGCGCAGCCGCAGCGACAACCACAGCGACCATGTGGACGCCCACGAGCCCGACGATGACCTGCAGGATGAGCGCGTGCCGCCGCGCCAGGGCGAGGACCGCGCATGAACCACCTGGTGATCCTGCCGATCCTGATTCCCCTGCTGGGTGCTGCACTGTCGCTGTTCGTCGAACACCGTCGCTACGGCCCCAGGGTGCAGCGCGCCGTCGCGTGGACCGCGCTGTCGGCGCTGGCGCTGGCGGTGGGCCTGCTGTTCGCGTCGACCGCGGGCGGTGACATCAATGTCTACCTGCTGGGCGACTGGCCGTCGCGGCTGGGCATCGCGCTGGTGGCCGACCGGCTGTCGGCGTGGATGCTGCTGACCACCCTGCTGCTGGCCATTCCCTGCCTGCTGCACGCCTGCTCGGGCTGGGACCGCCGCGCACCGCACTTCCATGCGCTGTTCCAGTTCCAGCTGGTCGGCCTCAACGGTGCGTTCCTGACCGGCGACATCTTCAACTTGTTCGTGTTCTTCGAGGTGATGCTGATCGCCTCCTACGGCCTGCTGCTCAGCGGTGGCCGCGGCCTGCGCATGCGCATCGGCCTGCACTACGTGGTGTTCAACGTCACCGCCTCGACCCTGTTCCTGATCGCGCTGGGCCTGCTGTACGCCACGCTGGGTTCGCTGAACATGGCCGAGCTGTCGCAGCGCATCGCGCAGGTGCCGCCGGCACAGCTGACCCTGGTGAAGGCGACGATGGGCCTGTTGCTGCTGGTGTTCTGCGCCAAGGCCGCGCTGATGCCGCTGTACCTGTGGCTGCCGGAAGCCTATTCGCGTGCGCCAGCAGCGGTGGCTGCGCTGTTCGCGATCATGACCAAGGTCGGCCTGTACTCGGTGCTGCGCATCCAGATGCTGTGGTTCGGCGATGACGCAGGCGCGATGGCCGGCTATGGCCGCGACTGGCTGCTGTGGGCCGGCGTGGCGACGCTGGTGCTCGGTGGCCTGGGTGCACTGGCCGCGACCCGCCTGCGCGTCCTGATCTCCTACCTGGTGATCGTGTCGGCGGCCACGCTGTTCATCGCCTTCTCGGTGGGCACGCCGCAGGTACTCTCAGCGGGCCTGTACTACCTGCCGCACAGCAGCTTCGTCGCCGCCGCGCTGTTCCTGATCGCCGACCTGATCCGCCGTCGTCGCGGCGGTGCCAGCGACCGCAAGGAAGTGGTGGCACCGATGCCGGGCAAGGAAACCCCAGCGGTGCTGTTCCTGATCGGGGCAGTGTCGGTGGCCGGCCTGCCGCCACTGTCCGGCTTCCTGGCCAAGGCCGCGCTGCTGGCCGGCATGCCGGCGCAGTACACCGGGCCGGTCTGGACCGCCGTGCTGGTCAGCAGCCTGCTGGTGATCATGGGCCTGACCCGCGGCGGCATCCGCCTGTTCTGGCGCGTGCCGCCGGTCGATCCAGAAGCACCGAAGCCGCGCAAGGCTCCCCTGCGCCGGGTAGAGCTCTACGCCGCCTGCCTGCTGCTGGCCTACGGCATCGGCATGACCCTGGCCGCTGCACCGTTGATGCGCTACACCGACGCCACCGCCGCACAGCTGCTGCATCCCAGCGAGTACGTGCAGCAGCTGCGCGCGACCACGCCGGAGATCCGCCAGCCATGACTGCCCAGCACTCCCTGTTCCGTCGCCTGATTCCCTCGCCGATGCTCAGCATCATGGTGGTGGCGTTCTGGCTGCTGATGTCCGACAGCTTCACCCTCGGCCAGATCGTGCTGGGGCTTGTGCTGGGCGTGGTGGTGCCGCTGTTCGCCGCGCGCCTGGACCGCGAGTTCGCGCGCATCGGCACCCTGCGGCCGCTGCCCAGACTGGTGTGCGTGACCCTGTGGGACATCCTGATGTCCAACATCCGCGTCGCCCTGCAGGTGCTGGGCCCGGAAAAGAACATCCACCCGGGCTTCATCTGGCTGCCGCTGGACATCGCCAACATCCACGGCATCGCCGCGCTGACCAGCATGATCACCCTGACCCCGGGCACGGTCTCGGCCGCGCTCAGCGACGACCGCAAGTTCCTGCTGGTGCATGTGCTGCACCTGGAGGATCCACAGGACCTGATCGATACGATCAAGCGCCGTTACGAGGCGCCGTTGATGGAGATCTTCCCATGACCGGTTTTGAAGTCATCCAGACCACCCTGGTGGTGTGCATGCACGTGGTCGGCCTGGCCATGCTGCTGGCCACCTGGCGCCTGCTGCGCGGGCCGACCGTGCCCGACCGCATCCTCGCACTGGACACCCTGTCGGTGACCGCGATCGCCGAGCTGATGCTGTTCGGCATGTACCTCAATTCACCGATCTACTTCGAGGCGGCGTTGATCATCGCCATGCTCGGCTTCGGCAGCACCGTGGTGCTGAGCAAGTTCGTGCTGCGCCGGGACATCGTCGAATGATCACTGCCATCCAGATCGGCCTGTCGATCCTGCTGCTGTTCGGCTGCTTCTTCATCCTGGTGGGCGCACTGGGCCTGGTGAAGCTGTCGACCTTCTTCAAGCGCCTGCACGCGCCGACCAAGGCCAGCACGCTGGGCGTGGGCTGCGTGTTGGTGTGCTCGGTCTGCTACCACATCTTCCTCGGCCAGGACCCGCAGCCGCGAGAGCTGCTGATCACCGTGTTCCTGTTCATCACCGCACCGATCAGCGCGCACATGATGGCCAAGGCCGCGCTGTCGCTGCTGATGGAGACCCGCCCCACCCTGCCGGGCAACGAACGTGCCGCCGAGGAGCAGCTGCCACCGCCGGAGCCGGTGCGGGAAGAAGAAACCACGCAGAACCGGTAGAACCGGCCGCTGGCCGGCAATGTGACGCCCCGTAGGTGCCGACCGCTGGTCGGCACGAACAGCAGCCAAGCATGGGCTCGGCTCTACAGCGCCGGTGCGCCGACCAGCAGCAGTTCCAGCACGAACCAGCCGACAAACGCGACCAGCAGGATCACACCTTCGCCGCGGCTGATCTTCAGGTCGCCATGCAGCATCGGGTACAGCACCAGCGCGAACGCCAGCAGCGCCGGCAGTTCCAGGCGCACGAACGAGGCCGGCAGCGCCAGCGGCTGCAGCACGGCCATCGCACCGATCACCAGGAGCAGGTTGACCACGCTGGAACCCAGCACGTGGCCCAGCACCATGTCGCCATGCCCGCGACGCGCGGCGGCGATGGCGGTGGCCACTTCCGGCAGTGCGGTACCGATCGCCACCGGCAGCAGGCCGACCAGCAGCGGCGTCCAACCCAGGGCGACGCCAAAGTCGGCGGCGGCGCCCACCACCAGGCGCGCGCCCCAGTACAGCGTCAACGCGGCAATCAGCACGCGCAGCACGTTCAACGGCAGGCTGGTGCGGCTCAGTGCGGACTCGGCGATGGCCACCTGCACCTCCGCGCTCTCGCTGCGACCACGGCGCAGCAGCAGCACCTGCACCACGATGAAGCCGGCCAGCAGTATGCCGCCCTCCCAACGTGCCAGGCCGCCATCAAGCCCGAACAGGATCAGCAGCACACCTGCCGCCAGCAGCGACCACCACAGCACCGTCTGCAGGCGCGCGCGCAGCAGCAGGGGCGCAGCCATGGCCGCCACGGCCAGGGTCAGGCCCAGGTTGGTGATGCTGCTGCCGACCGCATTGCCCAGCGCCAGTTCTGGCTGGCCCACCGCCAGCGCGCGCGCGTTGACTGCCAGCTCCGGCAACGAGGTGGCCACCCCGAGCAGCAGCAGCCCGGCAGTGAATGGGCTGGCCCCGAAACGCTGGGCCAGGCCGGACACGGCCTTGACGATGGAGTCCCCGCCCAGCGCCAGCAGCAGCAGGCCGAGCAGGAACCAGGCAATGGCAATGGCGATCATCGAGCACTCCCCCAGCGGTGGTGGCGCGATTCTACGCTTGGCCAGTACGCGGGGCTGGGCCGTGGATCAAGGATCAGCCACAGCCTTCGGCGTAATCGACCTGCGGGGTCTGTCCGACGCGCCAGGCACCCACCCGGCCATCGGCACCGAGTGCGAAGTCGATCACCGCCCCCCCCTCCTGCGCCGGGCGCACGCGCAGGTGCTGGGCCTTCTCGTCATACTTGTCGGGGCCGACGTCCGCGCGCTCGGGATACAGCACCTGCAGCTCACCCAGGGTCATGCCGACCTTGCCACCGCCCGGTGCGGTGATGACGGCGCTGCGCACGTCGTAGCGCACCAGCTTGCGGCCTTCGATCATTAGGCGCGGATCTTCGGCATCCTGCGGGCGCAGGAAGTAGCAGCCGTCGTTGCTGTCGTCAGCCGGCAGCGGCTTGCCGGCCGCATCGGTGCCCAGACCCTGCAGCGGCGTGCCGAAGCCACTGCGGACCTCGGCGATGCCGGCGCCCAGCGCGGCGCCGCCGAAACCATCCAGGCGCGCGGGACTGTCCTCGCGACGGTCATTGGCTGGACGGGCGGCCAGGTCGGGATCCGTCGACTGCGCAGGCCCGGTCGCCGAGGCGGTTTCCGCCGGGGTGTCGCTGCCGCTACCGGCCGCCCCCTGCTTGTCGGGGCCCGCACTGCAGGCGGCGAGCGAAAGGAGCAACAGACCAGCAATCGGGAGGTGCTTCATCGGTGCGGTTCCCTGGCACGAAGATGGCTGCACGCTAACCCATCCGGTGTGCAGGCGCTGCATTGTCATCGCGGTTTCATCGCCCTCGCTCAGGCTCGGCGAGCACCGATCTGGCCGTCCCTTCCATGCAACCGCGCAAGACCGATCTCGCCCGAACCGCGCTGCAGGCCCACCGCGCGCCGCTGGACATGCGCCAGCGCCGGCTGCTGATCCTGTGCGACGGCCAGCGTACCGTCGCCGACCTGACCGGTCTGCTTGGACAGGATGCGCCGGCGATGGTCATCCAGCTGGTGCAGGCGGGCTATCTGGCGACCGGCACGGCAACGGCGGCGGCACCCCCTCACGCCGCTGCCGAACCGGCCAATGCGGCGCTGGTGAAGGTGCCAACGAACGCCAGCGCCACGCCGGTCGAACGTCGCCGTTCGCTGGTGGCAGCGCGCATCTACCTGCTGGGTATCCTGGAAATGCAGCGGCATCCGCAGGCAGCGGCACTGTTCCGCGATCTGCAGCAGGCGCGTGCGGAGGATGAGGTGCTGCAGCGGCTGCAGTCGGCGATGCAGCTGCTGCCCGCGCTGACTTCGGATGGCTATTGCCAGCGCGTGCGCCAGCGCCTGCTGGAGGCGTTGCCGCGGGAGCATTGCGACGCCTTCGCCGAGGTGGCGTAAGCGCAGGTTCCGGCGCATCGTGCCGACCAACGGTCGGCACCCACCACGCTAGCGGGACGACCGGAAATTGTTGCGCAGGCCGTTCCAGCACTGCTGGTAGTCGCCCTGGCGGTGGCCTGCGGCCAGTGCCTGTGCGGTCGGGCGGATCACCGCGCGGGTCTCGAACATGAAGGCCATCGTGTCCTTGATCACATCGGCCTTCGACAGATCCGCATTGGAGGCCTTGTCGAAGGTCGGCGCATCCGGGCCGTGGCCGCTCATGCAGTTGTGCAGCGATGCGCCACCCGGCACGAAGCCTTCGGCCTTGGCGTCGTAGGCGCCATGCACCAGGCCCATGAACTCGCTGGCGATGTTGCGGTGGAACCACGGCGGACGGAAGGTGTTCTGCGCCACCAGCCAGCGCGGCGGGAAGATCGCGAAGTCCATGTTGCTGGTGCCCGGGGTGTCGCTGGGCGAATGCAGCACCAGGAAGATCGACGGATCCGGGTGGTCGTAGCTGACCGAACCGATGGTGTTGAAGCGACGCAGGTCGTAGCGGTACGGCGCGTAATTGCCGTGCCAGGCCACCACGTCCAGCGGTGAATGGTCGATCGGTGCACGCCACAGGCGGCCTTCGAACTTGGCGATCAGTTCGAAGTCGCCATCCACATCCTCGAACGCCGCATGCGGGGTCTCGAAGTCGCGCGGATTGGCCAGGCCGTTGGAACCGATCGGGCCGAGGTCGGGCAGCTTCAGCAGCGCACCGTAGTTCTCGCAGATGTAGCCACGGCTCGGGCCATCGGGCAGTTCAACGCGGAAGCGCACGCCGCGCGGGATCACCGCGATCTGCTGCGGCTCGATCTCGATCACGCCCAGCTCGGTCAGCAGGCGCAGCGCGCCCAGCTGCGGCACGATCAGCAGCTCGCCGTCGGCGTCGTAGAAGTAGCGGCCGACCATGTCGCGGTTGGCAGCGTACAGGTGGATGCCCACGCCGGCATGCGCATCGGGCGAGCCGTTGCCACCCATCGTGTACAGGCCTTCGACGAAGTCCGTCGGCAGCTCCGGCAGCGGCAGCGGGCTCCAGCGCAGCTGGTTTGGCGAGGCCGGCTGAGCGCCGAAATCACACTGCAACTGCGACTGCGCGAAGGGGGTGAACTCGCCATGGGCCACCGCCGGGCGGATCCGGTACAGCCAGCTGCGGCGGTTGCTGCCGCGCGGCGCGGTGAAGGCGGTGCCGGTCAACTGTTCGGCGTACAGGCCGTGGGCCACCTTCTGCGGTGAGTTCTGTCCGACCGGCAGCGCGCCGGCGACGGCCTCGGTGGCGAATTCGTTGCCGAAGCCGGACTGGTAGCCGCGGGCGGTGATGGCGGGGGACATGGGAACTCCAGAGATTGCCGGCCAGCGGCCGGCACTACCATTCGGACAGGCAATGTCGACCGGAAGCCGACATTGCCTGCAGACCTTACAGCACGCCGCGGCGGATCTGGTCGCGCTCGATGCTCTCGAACAGCGCGGTGAAGTTGCCTTCGCCGAAGCCTTCGTTGCCCTTGCGCTGGATGATCTCGAAGAAGATCGGGCCGATGCAGTTCTGGGTGAAGATCTGCAGCAGCTTGCGCTGGTGGGTTTCCGGATCGGCATCGATCAGGATCTTGTTCTTGGCCAGGCGCGGCACGTCTTCACCGTGGTTCGGCACGCGCTGGTCGATCACCTCGAAGTAGGTCTCCGGCGTATCCAGGAAGTCCACGCCCTGCGCGCGCATTGCTTCGACGGTCTCGTAGATGTTCTCGGTGAAGCAGGCGATGTGCTGGATGCCCTCGCCCTTGTACGCGTCCAGGTACTCGTTGATCTGGCTCTTCGGGTCCGAAGATTCGTTCAGCGGAATGCGCACGATGCCATCGGGCGCGGTCATCGCCTTGGACACCAGGCCGGTCTTCAGGCCCTTGATGTCGAAGTAGCGGATCTCGCGGAAGTTGAACAGGCGCTCGTAGTAATCCGACCACTGCTGCATGTTGCCGAAGTACAGGTTGTGGGTCAGGTGGTCGATGAAGGTCAGGCCGAAGCCCACCGGGTGCAGGTCGGCGCCGGCGATCGGCTCGTAGTCGCCGTCGTAGATGCTGCCGGCCGCGCCGTAGCGGTCGACCAGGTACAGCATGCAATCGCCGATGCCCTTGATGACCGGGGCGCTGACCGCCTTGCTGTCCGCCTTGAAGGCGATGGCTTCGGCACCGTTGCCCAGCGCGGTCTGGTAGACCTCCTGGCCCGGCTTCTTGAAGCGGATGGCGAAGCCGCACGCGCACGGACCGTGCTTCTCGGCGAAGTCGGCGGCGAACGAATCGGGGTCTTCATTGACCAGGAAGTTGACGTCGCCCTGGCGATAGACGGTAATCGGACGCTGCTTGTGCTTGAGCACCGCGCTGAAGCCCATCTTCCGGAAGTACTCGTGCAGCTCCTGGCCACGGCCGGCCGGGGCGGCGAATTCGACGAACTCGAAGCCGTCGATGCCCATCGGGTTCTCGAAGGTGGTGACCTGCATGCCGGGGTTGGGGTGCGAGGCGGTCGGGACTGCGGTATTCATGGCGTGGCTCCGAATCGGTACCGCATCGGTACAAACCAGGTGCGGGCAGGTAGGGACCCGGCGAGAATGCAGGGTCTGGACCCACCCCTTATAGTTACACTTGAAACCACCAGCAAGGTGCACCGCAACATGAGCCCCGATCCCGCCTCGACCCGCCTGCGTGCCTCGCACGTCCTGCTCGACCTGGAACAGTTCCTGCCGTACCGGCTGAGCGTGCTGTCCAACCGGGTCAGCGGCAACATCGCCAAGCTATACGGCGATCGTTACGGTCTGGCGATCCCCGAGTGGCGGGTCATCACTATCCTGGCGCTGTACCCGGGTTCCTCGGCCAGCGAGGTCTCCGACCGCACGGCGATGGACAAGGTGGCGGTCAGCCGCGCCGTGGCCCGCCTGCTGGAGCGCGGCTTCATCAAGCGCGAGACCCACGGCGATGACCGCCGCCGCTCGGTGCTGGCGCTGTCCGCGGCCGGCTTCGAGGTGTACGAAACCATCGCACCGATGGTGATCGAGATCACCCGCAAGCTGATGTCGGTGCTGAGCGAGGAGGAGGAACAGCTGCTGGAAAAGCTGATCCTGCGCCTGGCCGGTGACGGCCTGGAGCGGATGGGCGAAGGCGTCTGAAAGAAAAAGGGGACGGAGGGGATTAAGTCGTAATGAGTACAGGTGTGCCTGAAACGACTTAATCCCCTACGTCCCCTTTTTTCAGCTCAGGTGCTTGCGCCGCGCGTGGATCCACGGCACCGCCAGCGCCGCGATGGCACCACCGGCGAAGCCAAGTGATGCAGCAACCGTGGCCGCCTCGACCGCACCGGGCAGCGCCAGCGCCGCCGCCACCAGCAGCAGCGACGGCAGGCCGACGAAGGTGCCCAGGAAGAAATGCCAACGCGGTGACCAGGTGTTGAGCTGCAGCAGGCTGACCGGTTGCCAGGCTTCGGATGCGGCCTCTTCGGCGATCTTCGCCACGGCCTTGCCCAGATCCACTTCCGGCAGCGCGCGCCCCTGCCGTGCGGTTGCCAACAGCTCGGCCACGGCCTCCACAGGCGGGAAACTGGACGGCCACGCGACCGGCGCCGGCACGCCATACGCGGTCAGCAGCGGCACGCTCAGCCACGGCGCCACCAGCGGGCGCATGCGACGGCGACCATGCACGCACCAGATCTGCGACTGGCCGTGCGCGGTGACGCTGTACAGCGCCAGTTCGTTGGCCGGCGGGTAGCCGAGCATGGTCACCCGGGCCGCCAGGCTGTCCTGGCCCATCGCGCGCAGGAAACCGGGGCGGCTACGCCCCTCCTGCATCCACGCCAGGCCGAGTGCACCCACCAGATAGGCCTCGGCCACGTCCTTGCTGCCGGCGGTGGCGCGTTCGTCGCTAGCCAGGTACCAGGCCAACGATTTCGGTTCGGCGACATCGTCCAGGCCCCAGCGGCTGTCGTCACCCAGCACATGGCGCACCGGCAGGCGCGCCGGCGCGGTTTCGCCACGTTCGCCGGGTTGCAGGAACGGCAGCACGCCTTGGATGAAGGTGGACAGTTCAATCGCGCGCACGCCATGGCCCTGCCACTCCGGTGGCAGCAGCCCGGCCAGCTGGCCATCGGCGGCCAGTGCATCGAGCCGCGATTTCTGCTCGACCAGTTTCTGCACCGCACCCTTCAGCACCACGTTATCGGGCAGCGCGATCTGCGGCAGGCGATGGCGCGGCGGTGCCAGATCGACGGTGGCCTCGCCGGTACCGGCGTCATCCAGCAGCGCCTCCTGCGGCGGCAGGGTCACGCCCTCGCCTGCTCCACCCTCGGCCAGCTCACTGGCGGGTCCGGGCAATCGTTCGGCGTGGTCGCTGTGCATGGGCGTTCCGGAAGGTTGCATCGACGGGATGTCGACTGAGGTCCTTGCCGGTAACGGCGAGCGCGTTGCGATATTGAGATGCCGATTCCGGGAATGTGACCGCAACCACAGTAGATCCACGCCATGCGTGGATGCACTTCTGTGCCGACCAACGGTCGGCACCCACCGGGGATGGCGGTCAGCGGTCGGCACCCACCAGAGCATGACGGCCAGCGGCCGGCACTCCCCTATTCCGGTTTGTCGGGTGCCCACTGCTTGAGGAACGCGCTCACCCGCGCAGGCTGGAACGCCTCGCCCCTGCGCAGCTCAGCGGTCGCCTGCGACACCAGCAGGCCACCATCGGCGTCCAGCACCAGCAGATGCGGATAGTCGCGTTCCATCACCGGGAACTGGGCAAGGAACGCGGTGTTGGGCTGCTCGTCGCTGGCGTTGACCTTCACCCACACGTAGTGGGCATCGCGGAAGCGACGCAGGTCGCCGTTGCCTTCCACCACATCGTCCAGCGCCCGGCAGCGCTCACAGGCGGCGTTGCCGATCTCCAGCAGGATGCGCTTCTTGCCCCGCTGGGCTTCCACCTTGGCGGTGGCCAGGTCATCGGCGGGGTTGCGGGCCGGGTCGAACTGCGCACCGAGCCCGGCGATGGCGGCGATGTCCGCCGCCACCGGGGTGTTGCCCGAGGCCACCGGTTCGCTGGGGTCAGCGACCGGTGGCTCGGTGGGTCGGGTATCCAGGGGCTGCGTGGGCTCGGCGGTCGCAGGTGGTTGCGGTTGGGAACAGGCGCCTATCAGCGCCGCACAGACCACCACTACCGCAGTACCGAGCTTGCTACGCATGCCTTCTACCCTCTCATCATCATTTGACGCCGTGCATCAGCTTGTTGATCAGCGGGGCGATCAGGAACAGCACCACGCCGGAGCCGATCAGGGCCCAGAACCCGAAGGTATACCCCTTCAGGGCCGACTCGACCGTCATGCCGCCTTCACCACTGACCACGCCAGCGAAGATGCCCGACAGGTTGTTGCCGATGCCGGTGGACAGGAACCAGCCACCCATGCCGAAGCCGACCAGGCGCACCGGAGCCAGCTTGGTCACCATCGACAGGCCGATCGGCGACAGGCACAGCTCACCCACCGACTGGATGACGTAGACCATGAACAGGGTCCAGAACGGGATCTTGCCGTCCACCACCATCTGCGACAGGGCGAACATCAGCAGCGCGAAGGCGGCGCCGTTGAACAGCAGGCCCAGGCCGAACTTGCGCGGGATGGACGGATTGGCGCGGCCCATGGCGACCCAGATCCAGGCGATCACCGGGGCAAGGGTGATGATCGCCACCGAGTTGACCGACTGGAACCACGCGGTCGGGAAGGTCCAGCTGCCGAACTGGCGGTTGACGATGTTCTCGGCCAGGAAGGTGAACGAGCTGCCGGCCTGCTCGAAGAACATCCAGAACATCACGTTGAAGGCGAAGATGATCAGCATGGCGATCACGCGGTCGCGCTGCACCTTGCCTTCGCGGATGCCCTCGACCAGCAGCAGGACGGCCAGCGCGGTGAACATCGCACCCAGGATCCAGGCCAGCGCGGTCGCGCCGGTGGCCAGCAGGAAGTACGCGACCGGGATGGCGACCACGGCACCGGCCAGCACCATGATGATGCGGCCGAACCCTTCAGCGCCGGCCGGCGGTGCACCGATGCCCTTCAGGCCGGCACGACCGATGTAGAACCACACCAGCGAGATCAGCATGCCCACGCCGGAGGCGATGAACACGACCTTGTAGGACGGCATCGCATCGGTACCGAACACCTTGCGGGCCAGGTACTCGGTCAGCACCGGGGCGATCATCGCGCCGATGTTGATGCCCATGTAGAAGATGGTGAAGCCCGAATCGCGGCGCTCGTCCTTCAGCCCGTACAGCTTGCCGACCATGGTCGAGATGTTGGGCTTGAACAGGCCGTTGCCGACGATGATCGTGGCCAGGCCGAGCTTGAAGATGTGCTCCTGCGGCAGCGAGATCATGAACAGGCCGGCGGCCATGATGATCGCGCCGGTCAGGATCGAGCGCTGGTAGCCCAGTACCCGGTCGGCCACGTAGCCACCGAAGATCGCCGCGGCGTACACCAGGGCCAGGTAGGCGCCATAGATGCGGCTGGCGTCGCCTTCACCGGCGGCGCTGCCGTTGTAGAACTGGGCGACGATGTACAGCACCAAGGCCCAGCGGATGCCGTAGAACGCAAAGCGTTCCCAGAACTCGGTCATGAACAGCATCCACAACGGGCGCGGGTGGCCCAGCGTGGTCTTGAAGTCCGGCAGCGCCGGCTCTGGGGTGTTCGCAGTGGCGTTTACGCTCATGCGGATTTCCTGGTTCGGTGGATGACGAGCACGTCCGCTGTGCAGTTGAAGCAACGCGCGAGGATCACCGACTTCTGGCGTTCACGTCAAATACACGCCGTTTGAGGCAGGTGGCAGCCTGCTCCCTGAACTTGCATCTGAAACGATCCAGCCGCCGGCTGGGATCCAAGCTGAATGGGGATCAACCCAGCGCTGTCGGGGGCGCGGCCTGCAGGCTGGTGCGCACCTGGAACAGCTCGGGGAAGAAGGTCAGCTCCAGTGCCTTGGCCAGGAAGCCCACGCCGGACGAGCCACCGGTGCCGCGCTTGAAGCCGATCACCCGCATCACCGTGCGCATGTGGCGGAAGCGCCACAGCTGGAAGGCGGTCTCCAGGTCCACCAGGTCCTCGCACAGCGCGTACTCGCGCCAGTAGCGGTCGGTGTCCTGGTAGATGCGTTCGAAGACCGGCTGCAATGCGTCGTCGGCCACGTGCGGCTGGGTCCAGTCGTGGGCCTCGTAGACCGCCGGCACGGCATGGCCGAAGCGGGCCAGGTACTTCAGGAACTCCTCGTACAGGCTCGGCGCCTCCAGCACGGTGCGCAGCTGCGCCTGCCCGGCCGGGTCATGCTCGAACACCTGCAGCATCTGCGCGTTCTTGTTGCCCAGCAGGAACTCGATGTAGCGGTACTGCAGCGACTGGAAGCCCGAAGACGGGCCCAGCACGTCGCGGAAGCCCATGTACTCGGACGGGGTCAGCGTTTCCAGCACCGACCACTGCTCGGTCAGCTGGCGCAGCACCTGCTTGCTGCGCGCCAGCACCTTGCGGCACTGCCAGACTTCATCGCGCTGCAGGAAGCCGATTGCGGCACGCAGCTCATGGCCCAGCAGCTTCAGCCACAGCTCCGAGGTCTGGTGCTGGATGATGAAGAGCATCTCGTCATGGTGCGGCGGGCTGGACAGCGGCTGCTGCGCGCTGAGCAGCTGGTCCAGCCGCAGGTAGCCGCCGTAGGTCAGGCGTCCCTGCAGGTCGGTGTGGATGCCGGCTTCGAGATCGCGTTGGTTGTTGTCGACGGACATGGGCGGGACCAGATCGGGGGCGGCAAGGGTAGCGCGTTGCCGCCGCGCTGGCAGCCGCCGGGTCCATACCGGAGCGTGCGGTTGGCCGTGGAGCATCGGCCGATCCCGGGCCTGCGCGTGGAACCGTCCAGGCCGTTGTACTGGCGGTCAGCCAGAGGCGTATTCTGATGCTTTGCAGCAACGACTGAATACGTTGTTGTTATTGGCCCCCCACCCGCCGGCAGGGGTAAAACGGGGAATCCCCGTGTTGCGGCGCAGGAAGGCTATTCCGTACGCGTTCCTTAACATGGCGATTCATATCATTTGTAACTTCTCTGTCGAAGGTGCAGTACGCAATGACGGTTGCCGCTGAATTCAAGATCGAATACCTGCAGTACTTGGACACGGACGGCACGCTCGTCCGTGACGACCTGCCCGCGTCGCTGCGCGACCCCAAGGTCCTGGTACCGCTGTTCAAGCAGATGCTGTTCGTACGCACGTTCGACAGCAAATCCATCGCGCTGCAGCGCACCGGCAAGCTGGGCACCTATGCCGCCTGCCTGGGCCATGAAGCCGCGCACGTGGGTATCGGCGCGGCGATGCAGAAGGACGACGTGTTCGCGCCTTCGTACCGCGAGTATGGCGCGATGTTCATGCGTGGCGTGCGCCCGCACGACGTGCTGATGTACTGGGGCGGCGACGAACGCGGCAACGATTACGGCGGCAACGCGGCCAAGGACTTCCCGTTCTGCGTGCCGATCTCCACCCAGTGCCTGCATGCCGCAGGCGCGGCGCTGAAGTTCAAGCTCAACAAGGAACCGCAGATCGCGGTGGCGGTGTGCGGCGACGGCGGCAGCTCCAAGACCGACTTCTACGCAGCACTGAATTCGGCCGGCGCCTATAAGCTCCCGCTGATCCTGTGCATCGTCAACAACGGCTGGGCCATCTCGGTTCCGCGTTCGGCCCAGACCGGTGCCGAAACACTGGCGCAGAAGGGCCTGGCCGGCGGCCTGCACTGCCTGCAGGTGGATGGCAATGACCTGATCGCGGTGCTGGCGGCCATGGAGCAGGCGCGCGAACGTGCGCTGGCCGGCGACGGCGGCACCGTGCTGGAACTGATGACCTACCGCCTGTCCGACCACACCACCGCCGACGACGCGCGCCGCTACCGCGACGACGCCGAAGTGAAGGATGCCTGGCAGCGCGAGCCGATGCTGCGCCTGCGCAAGTACCTGATCAACGCCGGTGTGTGGAGCGAGGACGAGGAAAGCGCCTGGGTCGCCGAGTGCGGCACGCGCGTGGACGAGGAAGTGAACCTGTACCTCAACACGCCGGTGCAGCCGGTCGAGGCGATGTTCGACTTCCTGTATGCCGATCCGCCGCCGGACCTGCTGGCCCAGCGTGCCCAGGCGATCGCCCTGGAGAAGCGCCATGGATGAGATCAAGAACGGCGCGCCCGGCGCGCACACCAACGCCGCCGACAGCGCTGCGGTCGCGCGCGGAGAAGAGAGCATGACCACCACCCCGATCACCCTCATCGAAGCCATCACCCAGGCGCTGGCCTGGGAGCTGGAACACGACCCGTCGGTGCTGGTGCTGGGCGAGGACGTGGGCGTCAACGGCGGCGTGTTCCGTGCCACTGCCGGTCTGCAGCAGCGCTTCGGCTCGGACCGCATCCTCGACACCCCGCTGGATGAAACCACCATCGCCGGCCTGACGATTGGTCTTGCCGCGCAGGGCATGAAGCCGGTGGCAGAAGCCCAGTTCGATGGCTTCATGTACCCGATGGTCGACCATATCGTCTGCCACGCCGCACGCCTGCGTTACCGTACCCGTGGCCGCCTGCACTGCCCGATGGTGCTGCGCGTGCCGTGGGGCGGTGGCATCCGCGCGCCGGAACACCACAGCGAAGCCAACGAGGCGATCTTCACCAACGTGCCGGGCCTGCGCGTGGTGCTGCCGTCGTCGCCGCAGCGCGCCTACGGCCTGCTGCTGGCCGCGATCCGCGAGCCGGATCCGGTGATCTACATGGAGCCCAAGCGCATCTACCGCCAGTACAAGGAAGTGGTCGTCAACGACGGCGAAGCCTTGCCGCTGGACGTCTGCTTCGTGCTGCGCGACGGCACCGACGTGACCCTGGTGACCTGGGGCGCGCAGGTGAAGGAAGCGCTGGAAGCGGCCGACAAGCTGGCCGGCGAAGGCATCAGTGCCGAAGTCATCGACGTGGCCACGCTGCGTCCGCTGGACTTCGCCACCATCGCCGAATCGGTGGCCAAGACCGGCCGCTGCGTGATCGTGCAGGAGGCCCCGAAAACCGCGGGCTTCGGCGCCGAGATCGCCGCGCGCCTGGCCGAGGAATCGATCTACGACCTGCTGGCCCCGGTCGAGCGCGTTACTGGCTACGACACCCACATTCCGCTGTTCCGCCTGGAAATGAAGTACCTGCCGAGCGTTGAGCGGATCGTGGCTGCGGCCAAGCGCGCGGTGGCGGCCGGCTGACATGCGGGCCCGCCTTCTGGGGGCTTACCGCAGCCAGTATCCCAACCCGCTCCGGTTCCACACCGGCCAGATCGTCGAAGTAGGTGTGCGTGACGAGGAATGGCCGGCGTTTGCCTGGGTACGCACCAACGATGGGCGCGCTGGCTGGGCGCCCATCGCCTGGTTGCAGCTGCTGGACGAGGGTCGCGCCGAAGCGCTGTGCGACTACGACGCCCGCGAGCTGGATGTGGAAAGCGGCGAGATGGTGAAGCTTCATCACGAACACGGCGGGTGGTGGTGGTCCGAGCGCGCCAATGGCGCGACGGGTTGGCTGCCGGCCCGCGAACTGGAACTGCTGGAAGAGAACTGCAAATGAGCCAGACCAAGAACTTCAACCTGCCCGACCTGGGCGAAGGCCTGCCGGACGCGACCATCGTCGAGTGGTTCGTCAAGGAAGGCGATGTGATCAAGCTGGACGAGCCGCTGGTGTCGATGGAGACCGCCAAGGCCGTGGTGGAAGTGCCCTCGCCGTTCTCCGGGAAGGTGCTGAAGCTGTCCGGCGCTGCCGGCGACATCATCCCGACCGGTTCGGTGCTGGCCAGCTTCGAACTGGACCCGAACCTGCCGCAGCGCGCCGATGGCCAGGACACCGGCCACAGCCATGGTCACGCCGCACCGGCGGCGCCGGCTGCCGCACCGACCCCGCCGCCGCTGCCGGCTGCGGCCGCACCGGTGGTCGCGGAAGAAGCCAAGCCCGCCGCGACCGAGCGTGACGATGCCGGTACCGTGGTTGGCGCCATGCAGAGCTCCAATGCCGTGCATGCCGAACAGGCGCTGGCCGTTGGTGGCGTCAAGGCCGTCCCGGCCGTGCGTGCGATGGCGCGCAAGCTGGGCGTGGACCTGAGCCGCGTGCCTGCCACCGGCACCGATGGCGCGGTCACCATGGCCGACGTCAAGCAGGCCGCCGCCAACGGCACCGCCAAGCTCGGCGCTGCTCCGGCGCCGGTCGCTGCCGCCGCGTATGCCGCGCCGGCCCCGGCGCAGGTGTCTGCCCCGGTGCAGAGCGAAGCCCGCACCCCGCTGTCTGCCGCCGGCAAGCCGATGCGCACCCAGCCGCCGGGCGTGGTCGCCAAGGGCCAGCCGGAACCGCTGAAGGGCGTGCGCCGCAACATGGCCCGCGTGATGGCCGACGCGCACAGCAAGGTCGTGCCGACCACGCTGAACGACGACGCCGACATCCACGCCTGGCTGCCGGGCAACGACGTCACCGCCCGCCTGGTGCGCGCCATCGTCGTTGCCGCACAGAAGGTGCCGGCGATGAACGCCTGGTTCGACGGCGAAGCACTGACCCGCACCCTGCACGCGCAGGTGGACATCGGCATCGCCGTGGACACCGACGACGGCCTGTTCGTGCCGGCCCTGCGCAATGCCGACATGCTCGATGCACGCGGCATCCGCGAAGGCGTCAACCGCCTGCGCGAGCAGGTGGAATCGCGTTCGATCGCGGCGTCGGAACTGAGTGGTTACACCATCTCGCTATCCAACTTCGGTATGTTCGCCGGCCGCTACGCGACCCCGGTCGTGGTGCCGCCGTGCGTGGCCATCGTCGGTGCCGGCCGTGCCCGCCACCAGATGACCCCGGTGATGGGCGGCGTGGAAGCGCACAAGGTGATCCCGCTGTCGGTCACCT
The DNA here is from genome assembly GCF_059369815.1 of Stenotrophomonas sp. YJH_SMC_27. Lineage (NCBI taxonomy): Bacteria > Pseudomonadati > Pseudomonadota > Gammaproteobacteria > Lysobacterales > Lysobacteraceae > Stenotrophomonas > Stenotrophomonas sp. YJH_SMC_27. Next base: position 287,357 of record NZ_JCAFTA010000004.1, read on the forward strand.
TCGACCACCGCGCAGCCACCGGCGGTGAAGCCGCCCGCTTCCTGCGCGCGATGATGGACGACCTGGCACTGGCCAGCTGATCGGCCACCTGACCGGTGGGTGCCAACCGTTGGTTGGTACCTGACTTGGAAAGAACGCCGGGCATTGCCCGGCGTTTTTTTGTGCCCGCTCCTTCGCGCTCCATCCACGCATGGCGGGGATCTACTGGGCTCTCCGACCGTCGGTTGAAAGCCCAACGGAGCATTTTGAGAATAGTTGCATGGATTCCCAAGAGCAGCTCGGTAGCCTTGAGCCTCTCTGCAGACGTCGAACTTCCGTGATTGAGACACCACCCACACTCGAAGAATTCATGAAGGCGGGCAATGATTTTTTCCGCGCCTCTCCATTCTTCCTACGGTTGACGAAGGACGAGGATCCGTCAGACACGAACTGGGTCCTTGGGATCATCTTCCTGCGCTGGCTCGCCCGAAATCACGCTTTCCTTGACGCATCGGTCGGCTCTACGGTGGCAGCCGCCCCCTCGCCGACAGACACCCTGGCATGCATCGAAGCTGCCTTCCAGGACGAAATCCCCGGTGCTGCGTTCGACCCGGAATTGCTGGAGTTCACCGTTCGCTACTTCTGCATGGCCGCTCCCTACTTTTCGGACTTCTTCTCGTTGTTCCCTCAAGACGCCATGCCTTCGCCGGACGCCATGTGGGACAAACAGGAGCAGGTATACGCAATTATCGACTCCCGTCTGCAGTCATGGCGCAACGGCGAGCCCATCATCCGGGCGGTCGTCCCCAATGCCGATCAACAAAGACACGCCGAACAGGCTACGCCGCTGGACGCTGACGTCTGGATCTCAACACTGGCAACGCTATCGGATGCTGCGGTCACCCACGAAGGTGATCGTGCATACGCCAACCACTTCTACAGGCCACTGACAAAACCACCGTCAGTAGAAGTCGTCCTTGCGGTCATGAGGGAGTTCCTCCGGAACCCGCCACATGACGCGTCGATCATGTGTGCAGCCGAGAACTTCCTGTCGGATATTCCGCTCTCCCGCTACATCAAAGCGTATTCCATCCTCGCACCCGACCTCTTGGACGTCTCTTCAGATGCTGCGCTCAATCTCTTCAACTATCCGGGCAGTGAATTAACGCCACGCCAGGTCCGACAGTTCACCAAAGAGCTCAGGCGATGCAATCCAGGCCGCGACGTGGTCGCAGAGCTGGCCCAGCTGGCCATTGAATGGGATTCGGAAGACGACGAGATATTCTCAATCGTCATCGACGCAGCGCAGAAGCAAGGGTAGGTCCAGGAGCCGGCAATTGCCGCCCCCCTCCTTTGATCAATTCCGCGCGACCATGCCCTCGGCGCGGCTGTACACACGCAGGCGGTGGCCATCAGGATCTGCCCCGACAAAGGTATGGCCGAACTCCAGCGTCACCGGCGCCTGCAGGATCTCCACACCAAGAGCACGCCACGCATCGTGCATCTGCTGCACGGCGTCGGGGTTGGCGACCACCATCGCCAGCTCGGCGGCACCGGCCTGCGCGGACACCGGCGGTTGCACGTCGTCGCGCTGCCACAGGCCCAGTGCGGCGCCATCGCCGAGCAGGAACAGGGCGAAGCCGGGCGACTGCTCGACCGGCGGCTTGCCGAGGATGCCGCTGTAGAAGGTGGCGCTGGCGGCGACGTCGCGCACGTACTGCAGCAGGGTGCTGGGCTTGAACATGGGGAAGCTCCGTTGTTGGGAGCGATCATGGTGGTACGGCCCTGCTGACAGATTCTGTCAGTAGAGTCGACTGCCGGTAGAGTCGACCGTCGGTAGAGTCGACTGTTAGTCGACTGCTCTTCCTTCAACGCGCTTGAAACCCCGCGCTGCGCGCGATAGTCGACTAACAGTCGACTCTACCCCGCCGCCCGCTCCCCGCTGTTGCTGTGGCTACGAACGGTCCAGCCAGTCCGGCGCGATGCCCTGCGCCTTCTGCCAGCGTCGCAGCAGGGTGGCGCGTGGCACGAGGTAGTGATCCTCCAGCACACGCGCCTGGCGGATGCGGTCCAGACGGAAATGGCGGAAATCCTCGCGGCGCTCGCACCACGCCGCCAGCATCGGCACCTCATCGAAGTAGCCCAGCGCGAACGGCCAGACGATGCGCTCGCTGCGCTGGCCGTGCGCGTCCTCGTAGCCGAACTTCAGGCGCTGCTGTGAACCGACAGCCTCTCGCACGGCCTGCAGACGAGCTGGGGGAACCTTGGCCGCCGCACGCGAAGGGCCCACCCGCAGGCCACTGTCACGCAAGGCCTCGCGCCGCGCTGCGGGCAACACATGCGCGATACGCGCCAGGGCATCGCGTGCGGCCTCGGCCAGCGCCGGCTCGGTGCGCGCGGCGACCCAGCGCAGGCCGAGCACCAGCGCATCGATCTCGGCCGGTGGCAGGGTCATCGGCGGCAGGGTATCGCTCGGCGCCAGCTGGTAGCCGACGCCGGCCTCGCCACGCAGGTCGGCGCCCTGCTCGCGCAGGGTCTCGATATCGCGGTACAGCGTGCGCAGACTGATGCCCAGCGCGTCGGCCAGCGTCTGCCCGGCCACGGGTCGCCGATGGCGGCGCAGCAGCTGCAGCAGCTGGGTCAGGCGCAGCGCACGCGACATCAGCCGACCAGCGCGCGCGATGCCACCACGTGCTCGCCCGGTTGCGGGGCCAGCGCGGCCTCGACCAGTGCCTTGGCGATCTCGCTGGCCGGGTTGATCCGCCACGCCCGCGGCAGTACCGGCCCCAACGCGCCGAGTACCGTCAGTGCGAAACGCTCGCCGCGACGCACCTCGTTGCGCTCGCCACCGATCAGCCCTGGGCGGACCAGGGTCAACGAGTTGAAGCCCAGCGCGCGCAGATCGCGCTCCAGCTCGCCCTTCACCCGGCTGTAGAAGATCGACGACTGCGGGTTGGCGCCAGTCGCGGAATTCAGCACATAGGCCTGCGCACCCTGCGTCTGCGCCAGGCGGGCGAACGCCAGCGGATAGTCGTGGTCGATGCGATGGAAGGCCTCGCGGCTGCCGGCCTGGGCGATGGTGCTGCCCAGTGCGCAGATGACCGCGTCCACGCGCGCCCATTCTGGCGAAGTGGGCAGCGCGTCGAAGGCCAGCACCGGGTTCTCGAGCTTCCCGTGAGTTACACCCAACGGACGGCGAGTGGGCGCCACCACGGCGCTGCAGCGCGGGTCGTCCAGCAGCCTGGACAGGGTCAGCCCACCGACCAGGCCGGTCGCCCCCAGCAACATCACGCGCATCAGCACCTCCACTGCGGCATCCTGTCGCCCATCCTAGCCGTTCAAGCCGTCGGCGGCCGCGCCGATATGCTGGAACCAGTCCCTGCCAGCCCCAGGATTCGCTCCATGACGGACCAGCCCGACCACCGCCCTGCCTCCGGTACCGCCCTTGGGCCGCCGGCACGCGTGCGCGCGGTGGTGGACGATGGGCTGGGTGACCGCGTGGTGCTGCAGGGCGGCGGTGGCGTGGCCCTGCAGCAGCTGTTCGCAGGCGCCGACGCGCCGGAACCGCTGCTGGCGGCGTTCGCCAACGGCATGGCCACCCTGCCGGGCGAGCTGGGCGACATGGGCGACCGCCTGCAGTCGGCACAGGCCAGCGCCGATTGGCCGCGCTATGGGCGCGCGATGCGGCAGCTGATCGACAAGTACATCCGCACCATCGAACAGCATTCCCCAGACGGGCAGCCGGAAAGCCTGCGCTTGTCCGAGCAGCTGCGGCTGCTGCTGGGCGGTGCGGTGGTGGCCCTGCTGCAGCACGACCCGGACCTGCGCGAACAGGCGCAGGCCCTGGCCACGCGCCTCCGCCAGTGGCAGCCGGGTACCGCACTGGAGCCGATCGAACAAGGAGTGCGCGAACTCGGCCACCAGGTCGGTGTGCGTGCCGAGAGCTGGCAGGAGCAGCAGGCGCTGCTGCTGGAGCTGTTCGCGCTGCTGCTGGAGAACGTCAGCGAGCTGCTGGATGACCGCAGCTGGCTGCAGGGCCAGATCGCGGCAGTACGCCAGCTGCTGGACGGGCCGTTGGAAGCGGAAGCGGTCGAGCGCACCCGCGCCGAGTTGCGCGAAGTGATCTACAAGCAGGGCCTGCTGCGCCAGGGCATCGACGATTCGAAGGCCGCGATGCGCGGGTTGATGGGCGAGTTCATCGAGCGCATGGATGGCATGGCCACGAGCACCGGCGAATACCACGACCGCATCGGCAGCTACGCACTGCAGCTGCGCGAGGCGCGTAGCATCGCCGACCTCAACCAGTTGCTACAGGACGTGATGCGCGACACCGGCAAGGTGCAGCAGCAGGCCGCGCAGGCCCGCGATCACCTGGCCAGCGCGCGGCAGGAAGTGGAACGCGCAGAGCAGCGCATTGCCGAGCTGGAGCAGGAACTGCGTGCTGCCGGTGACCTGGCGCGTATCGATCCGCTGACCCAGGCACTGAACCGCCGCGGCCTGGACGAACTGCTCCAGCGTGAACTGGCGCGTGCCATGCGCAACAACTCGCCGCTGGGCGTGGCGGTGATCGATCTGGATGATTTCCACCTGACCAACGAGGCGCACGGTCACGCTGGTGGCGATGCTTTGCTGCAGCACCTGGTGGCCGTGTGCAAGCTGCTGCTGCGCGCCACCGACGGCATCGCACGGTTGGGCGGCGACGAGTTCGTTCTGGTACTGCCGGAAACCCAGGGCGCCGACAGCATGGCCACCGTGCAGCGCCTGCAACGTTCACTGTCGCACCGCGTGCTGACCGTGCAGGACCGGCGCGTGCCGGTGCATTTCAGCGCCGGGCTGGCGCAATGGCAACCCGGTGACGATACCGAGACCCTGCTGCGCCGCGCCGATGACGCGCTGTATGCGGCCAAGCGGCAAGGCAAGAACCGGGTGCAGGCGGGCTGATGATCCAGCGTGCAGACGGTGTAGCGCCCGAGCCCATGCTCGGGCGGCGGCGCGCAGCGCCGTAGAGCAGCCGAGCGTGGGCTAGGCTCTACAGATCATTTCCCGCGCAGCTTCTGGAACCCGGTCACCGCCGCCAGCACGATGGCGCCGGCGATGATGCCGACCACCATGTTGGCCGCAGCACTGATCAGCCAGCCCCACTGCCCTTCACCGCCCAGCGCCTGCACCGCGTGGTGCAGCGCCGGCACGTTGTGCACCAGGATGCCGCCGCCGACCAGGAACATGGCGATGGTGCCAGCCACCGACAGGAACTTCATCAGCCACGGCGCCGAGGCCACCAGGCCGCGACCGAAGGCGGCCAAAGCCCCACCCTTGCGCGACAGGTACAGGCCGACGTCATCAAGCTTCACGATGCCCGCCACCAGCCCATAGACGAAGACCGTCATTGCCAGTGCAACCACGGCCAGCGTGACCAGCTGGTTGGTGAACGGTGCGGTGGCGACCACCCCCAGGGTCAGCACGATGATCTCGGCCGAAAGGATGAAGTCGGTGCGGATCGCGCCCTTCACCTTGTCCTTCTCCCACGCCACCATGTCCACCTGCGTATCGGCCAGCGCCTTGCGCCGTTCGGCCTGATGCTCGGCGTCGTCCTCAGCTGAGTGCAGGAAGCGGTGCGCCAGCTTCTCCACGCCTTCAAAACAGAGGAAGGCACCACCGATCATCATCAGCGGCACGATCAGCGGCACGTTCCAGCCGCGGCTGCGCAGCCAGGCCTCCAGGGCGCTGATCGCCAGTGCTGCCGGTACCAGGATCACCTTGTTGACCAGCGAGCCCTTGGCCACCGCCCACACCACCGGCAGTTCACGGTTGGCGTTGACTCCGGTCACCTGCTGCGCGTTCAGCGCCAGGTCGTCGCCCAGCACGCCGGCGGTTTTCTTCGCCGCGACCTTGGTCAGGACCGAGACATCGTCGAGGAGGGTGGCGATATCGTCGAGCAGGGCGAACAGGCTGGCACCGGCCATGGGAAGTCCAGAGAGGGAATGAGCGGATTCTGACCGATCCGGTGTGGACTGCGGAAGACGTCGGATTCACCGCGTGCCCACCGCCCCCCGGCGACACTGCGGAATCCGGACATCGCCGGCCCGTGGCCGGCGCTACCTGTCTTCGTCGCATGGGAGTTCCGCTTGAGCAATCCGCCCACCGCCAATGGCAATCCTCCGCTGGTCAAAGGCATGAACCGGCGCAGCCAGATCCTGCGCCTGCTGATGCGCTATCGCCATTCAGGGGTGTTCTCGGGCATGAACCTGGATGCCGCGGGCAATCCGGCCGACGTACCGGCAGATGGCAACCCGGAACAGTTCGTCAGCGATCTGGAAGCGCTGGGCCCGACCTTCGTCAAGCTGGGCCAGACGCTGTCCACGCGCCCGGACATGGTGCCGGTAGAGTTCGCCACGGCGCTGGAGCGCATGCAGGAAAAGGTAGCGCCGATTCCCGTCGAGCGCATCCACGCCATCATCGAGCAGGAGCTGGGCGTAGGGGTGAACAAGCTGTTTGCCGCGTTCGACCCCGAGCCGCTGGGCTGCGCATCGATCGCGCAGGTGCATCGGGCCGTGCTGCACGACGGACGCCAGGTGGCGGTGAAGGTGCAGAAGCCTGAAGTGGCCGCACAGCTGCGCTCGGACCTGGAGGCACTGCGCAGCTTCGCGCTGGCCGCCGACCACCTGACTCAGGTGGGCCGCCGCGTGCGTCTGCGCGACTGGCTCAACGAATTCGCCAAGACCCTGATGCAGGAGCTGGACTACCACGCCGAGGCCGAGAACCTGGCCCGTTTCGGCCGACACCTGAAGCCGTTCCGCCGCCTGTGGATTCCGCAGCCGCTGTGGGACTACAGCAGCCAGCGCGTGCTGACCATGGAACTGGCCACCGGCGTGCGCGTGGATGCGATTCCCGATGTGCGCCGCACCGAACAATCGATGGACCCGCTGGCGGCGGCGCTGATCCGCGGCTACCTGGACCAGATCTTCGTGCACGGCGAGATCCACGCCGACCCGCACCCCGGCAACCTGCGGGTGATGCCCGATGGACGGCTGGCGATCTTCGACCTGGGCATGGTTGCGCACATGCCGCCGCGCCTGCGCGAGCGCTTGCTGAAGATCCTGTTCGCAGCGGTCGATGGCCGCGGCGAGGAAGTGGCTGACGACCTGATCAGCATCAGCACGCGGCTGGAGGCGTTCGACGAGGAACGTTATCTGCGCGAGACCGGCCAGTTGATCGCGCGTTACGCCGCCAGCGGCACGTTCTCCGAAGGCCGCGTGGTGCTGGACATGGTGCGCATCGCCACCGCCTGCGGCCTGCGCACGCCGCCGGAACTGAGCCTGCTCGGCAAGGCCCTGCTCAACCTGGAAACCGTGTGCCGGCTGCTGGCGCCCGAGCTGGACACGCGCCGCATCGTCGAGCGCCAGCTGCAGCATGTGATGCGTGCGCGCCTGAAAAAATCACTGTCCGCAGCCAACATCGCCAGCGAGGCGATGGAGCTGCAGCAGCTGCTGCGCGATGGGCCGCGCAAGCTGTCGGACATCATGGCGCTGCTGGCCGAGAACCGTCTGCAGATGAAGGTGACGGGCCTGGAAGAATCGCGGCTGATGGAGAACCTGCAGAAGATCGCCAACCGCGTGGCGGCCGGCATCATCAGCGCGGCATTGATCATGGCCGCCGCGATGATGATGAAGATCGACACCGGCTGGCACCTGTTCGGCTATCCACTCATCGCCCTGATTCTGTTGTTCATCGGCGTAGTGCTCGGCCTTGGCATCGTAACCAGTGCATTGCTGTTCGACCGTCGTGCGCGGGCACGCGAAGAACGCGGGCATCGCTAGCGCATCGACGAAAATACCCGTATTCATGCAATTTTTAATGCAATCCAGCTACCCCTTTCACGCTCGTTTTACCTTCTGAGCGCGATTACGCGCGCGTCATTTCAACAAACATTTCAGTCAGGTTCGTGCATGCACTATCGGGTCATCGGCCTGTCACATGCATGTGCTTGCGGCAGCGCCGGTCGGATGGACACGCGTCGGTACGACGTCCATCACCACCACCCCGTCACTGCCGAAGCTGCCTATGCTCTGGATACTGCTGCTGTCGTTGTTGCTGTTGTGCTGGTTGTTCCTCGCGTCCGACAAGTGGGTGTGGTGGAAGGCCGGCGCGTTCTCGCTGCTGCTGCTCATGCTCAGCGCATGGTGGCTGATCGACAAGCTGTCCGGTGATGGGCTCAACGCTGCCACCCTTTACCACCTCGGCGCCGACATGGAAGGCGCCGGTGTCTCCGACTTCAAGGGCTACATCGCCGGCTTCATCGTGCTGGCGCTGGTCTCGCTGCTGCCGCTGTTCGCCACGCGGGTGAAGCGCTGGCGCCGGCCCGGCCACGGTGGCGCGCTGTTCGCGGGCTTCGCGGCCGTGTGGGTGGCCACGATCATGATCAGCCCGCTGGCCCGCGACGGCCAACGCCTGTACCAGCAGCTGCGCCCGGTCGACTTCTCCCGCATCGCCCCCGAGTATCAAGTACCGACGCAGCCCTTGCAGCGCCCACGCAACATCGTCTGGATCTACGGCGAGAGCCTGGAGCGCACCTACCTGGACGAGAACGTGTTCCCAGGCCTGATGCCCAATCTCAACCGCCTGGCCACGAAGTCGCTGGACGTGCGCGGCCTTGCCTCGGCCGAAGGCAGCGGCTGGACCATCGCCGGTCTGGTGTCGTCGATGTGCGGCGTGCCGCTGACCACCTCGCAGGGCGATGAAAACAGCATGGACCGGATGGGCAGCTTCCTGCCCAAGGCAGTGTGCCTGGGCGACTACCTGAAGCAGCAGGGCTATACCAACCATTACCTGGGCGGAGCCAACGGCCAGTTCGCCGGCAAGGGCCAGTTCCTGGCCAGCCACGGTTTTGACGAAGTGCATGACCTCGCCTGGTTCAAGCAGCAGAAAAAGATCGGTCGCATCCACTACTCGGCCTGGGGCGTGCACGACGACGTGCTGCTGGATACCGCCTACCAGCGCTTCGAACAGCTCTCGCGCGCCGGCTCGCCGTTCATGCTCACCACGCTCACCATGGACACCCACCACCCGGCGGGCCACCTGCCGGTGTCGTGCAAGGGCGAGCGCTACCAGAGCCAGTACGGCAACATCAACATGCTCAACGCGCTCAAATGCAGTGACCGGCTGATCTCGCAGCTGGTCGAACGCATCCAGGCCAGCCCGTACGGCAAGGACACGCTGATCGTGATCGCCTCCGACCACCTGGCGATGCCCAACGATCTGACCCACATCCTGACCCGGCAGAAGCGCGAGAACCTGCTGCTGTTCCTGGGCGATGGCATTACGCCGCAGCAGCTCAGCGCCGACGCCGGCACCACGCTGGATTCGGGTGCGACTCTGCTCAGCCTGCTGGACCCGAACCTGAAGACGATGGGCTTCGGCCGTTCACTGATCGACCCGCAACGCGCGCCCAGCGCCAGTGTGGCCGCGCGACGCGACCAGGGTCGCGACTACCCGCAGTATCTGGCGTTCGCCCGTTCGCTGTGGCTGGGTGAACCTACGCGTGAACTGAAGATCGACGGCGACGACCAGGTGGTGGTCGGCCTGCAGCACGTGCAGCCACCGGTGCTGCTCGAGTACGACAAGGACTGGGGTTTGAAGTCGGTCTACCTGGAGAACACCTCGCGCCAGTTCGATGACGCGGATCCGGACAACACGCTGGCCTATGTTGATCGCTGCACCGCGTTCGAGGACGGCTCGGCCGACGGTGACTGGTGCGCGCTGCTGGTCAACCGCGACAACGGCATCAAGCTGTACCGCGACAACGACCTGCGTGCCGGCATCGCCGTGGATGCGCCGCTGGATGCGTTCCAGGGACCGCGACCGAGCGTGCGCCAGGCGCACATGATCACCCAGAAGGGCCGCCGTACCCGTGCCGGCCAGTACATGCTGCAGCTGGTGGCGAGCACGCGCCCGGATCGCGGTTTCTGGATCGAAGCGGTGTCCTCGCAGCGCAAGGTGGTGCTGGCCCAGCAGTGGGTGCAGCCCGATGCGGACGGCAAGATCAACGTGTCTTTCGGGCTGGACCACGAAGTGGACGATCTGGAGATCCGCGCGTGGTTGAACCATGCCGAGAAGCTGGCAGTGGATACGTTCGCACTGGTGCCGTCGCGCAGCCGACCGCGAGGGTAGGGTTCTTTGCAGGGCTGCGCCCTGCACCCGTGGTAGTGCCGGCCGCTGGCCGGCAACTCCAACAGCAACAGCGTGCATTCCGTGGTTGGGCGGGGCGGTGCCGGAGTGCGGGGACGCCGTGAATCCGTCCCTGTAGGCTTGGCAGCCGCATCCATGCGGCTGACACCCCGCACTCCGACACCGCCCCACCTCTGACAGATTTCTGCGGCTGTCGGTAGGTGTCGACCTTGGTCGACACAATCTGTCAGATATCGAAAATCAAGATGGGGTCAGATCCGTTTTCCTCCGGAAAGCGGATCTGACCCCAAGAGCATTTCCGACAGATCGCGGAAAACTGTCGAAGGCGGGGTGGGTCCGGTTGCGGGGGCGTGAGCCGCATGGATGCGGCGACCGAGCTTACATGGACGTACTTGCAGCGTCCCCCGCAACCGGACCCACCCCGCCATCCCTCAGGAAACCAGCCTTTGCTGTTGCTGTTGAAGTTGCCGGCCAGCGGCCGGCACTACCGCGGGTGCAGGGCGCAGCCCTGCAGAACACCCCCTACTCCTGCGGATCGCGGGTGATGTGGATGTCGGTCGGGGTCGACAGCGGGATGTTCCGCTCCGCCAGGATCTGCAGCAGGCTGAAGTACAGATCGCTGCGGGTTGCATACACCTGCCGCGGGCTGGCCACGTACGCGAAACTGTTGATGGTGATCTGGCCACCGGCAATGCTGTCGATGTAGACCGTCGGTGCCGGCTGCTGCAACACGTTGGTGTGCGCGGTATACGCATCCAGCAGCGCCTGCCGCAGGTTGCCGACATCAGTACTGGGCGGCACCGCGAACTGGATCTGGATGCGGCCCTGGTTGTTGCCCATCGTCATGTTGCGCACGGTCTTGGTGACCAGCTCGGAGTTGGGCACGATCAACGTCGACTTGTCGCCCACCTGAATCTCGGTCGATCGCAGGCTGATGCGGCGGATGTCGCCCTCCTGGTCACCCAGCTTCACCCAGTCGCCGATCTTCACCGGCCGCTCGGCCAGCAGGATCAGGCCGGAGACGAAGTTCTGGGTGATCACCTGCAGGCCGAAACCGATACCCACCGACAGCGCGCTGACCAGCAATGCCAGCTTGCTCAGCTGCAGGCCCATCGCCGACAGCGCCCAGATCACCGCGATGATGATGCCCACATAGCGGGCTACCGTACTGACCGAATTGCGTGCGCCCAGGTCCAGTTCGGTCTTGGGCAGATAGGTGTCGGTCAGCCAGCGCTGTACCAGCTGGGTAACGGCCAGGCCAGCCAGCAGCACCAGCACCGCCAGCACGATGCGCACCGGCTCCAGCTTGGTTCCGCCAATGTCGAATCCAGAGGTGAACAGCGAGGAGAAGCGCTCCACCACCGCGCCGATGTTGCCGAACGGTGCCACCAGCGCCAGCAGCGCGATCAGTACGACGATGGTGCGCAACGCCGCCGACAGCAGCACGCCCGCCTGTTCCAGCCGCGATACGCTCAGGCCGGTGCTGAGCAGGATGGTCTGGCCGACCTTGCTGTCGGCGTTTAGCATCCAGGTGCTCAGGTCATCGACGAACTTGAACAGCAGGGTCGCCGCCAGCACCACGATGCTGCCGCCAATCAGCTGCTGGTTCACGAACTTGGCGAAATTCAGGTAGCCCATCAACGTCGCGGCGATGGCGGCCACCACCGCGACGTTGCCCGCTACGCGTGCCAGTACCAGCCAGCTGCTGCGGCGCACCGGCGTTGCCGCACCCACGCCATCGGCCTGTGCCTCCAGCTTGGCCTCGGCTTCGGCGGTCTGCCGCCGATGCAGGCGCGCCAGGGTCACCAGCATGGCCATGATCAGGCCGAGGTAGGTCAGGGCAATCAGGCCGTCCAACGCCACCGTGGTGACGTCGCTGGTGCGCGTAGCCTGGTCGAGGGCCACCAGCACCGTGCTCAGCCAGGCCAGCGCCGCCGCGCCCCAGGCGTATTTGCGCAGCTTCAGCGCGGCGGTGTCGTCCAGGTTCAACAGCCGCCATGACGGGCGCTTGGGCACCAGCAGGCAGGCGCTGAGCGCGGCAATGAAGGCGGCGCGGAACGTGGCCGTCTCCAGGCCGTCGGCCACCACCTGCAGGCGCGGCGCGATGGCATCGATGGCATCCAGCGCCGCCATCAGTACCACCACGGCATAACCGGGCAGCAGCGTGCCCACCAGCAGCAGCCACATCGCCAGTCCGGATCGACGCAGGCGACCGTCCGGCGCGCGCTCGGACGCGGCGAACTGCCGCCCCAGCCTACGCAGCCACAACCGCAGCGGGAACATCATCACCAGCGCGGCCAGCAGGCCCAGCAGCGGCGTACCCCAGCCATTGGTGCGGATGCCGGCGACCAGCGCGTCACGCCCCTGCTCGGCCAACGGCGCAACGCGCGCGATATCGATCGGCAGGCGCTCGGCCACCTTGCTCCACAACGCAGGCGACAGCGGCGAGGCGACCTTCTGGCCCAGTTCTTCCGTACGTTGTGCGGTGCGCTGCTGCTCGATGTCCGCCGCCAGCTGCTGTGCACGCACGGCACTGGCCTTGGCCTGCGCCACCGATGCGGCCAGCCCATCGCGCTGCTTGTTGAGGGTGCGCCGTTGCGCCGCCAGTTCGGGCGGCTCGGTGGCGCCCTCGGCAGGCGTGCCCAACTGCGCCAGCTGTTCGTCGAGGCGGTCCAGCTGCGGCTGCAGCGACTTCTCCAGCGCCTCGGCGTCACGCCGGGCCTTCGAAGCATCCTCGGACAGCATGGCCAATGTTTCGATGGCCGCGGCATCACCACGCTTGCGGTCGACTTCCTTCAGCTTCGCATCGATATCCGCCAGCTGCTGCTTCGGCGTGGGGTCCTCATCCTGTGCCAGCACCGGTGCGGACAGCAGGAAGGCAGTGCACAGCAGCAGGGCCAGCCAGGGCCCCCGTGCACGGATCGATCGCAGGAAAGAAGACACGCCAGACATACCAGTTCGCGCGGACCACCGCGCCTGCGCGCGACTATACGGCACAGGCGGTCAACAGCGGATGGGCGGCCCCGTCAGCGTCGCGCGTCAGTACTTCAGGCGCAACTCTTCCACCGTCGGCTGTTGCAGGGCATACCAGTCCTGGAACTCTTCCTCGGTAATCTCATCGGGCGCATACACCGCCACCGGGTACCAGTCGTGGTCGGTCGGCAGCGGCTGGCGCGGGCCGGCACGCAGGCTGTAGCTGACGCCCTCGTAGTCGACCAGGTCATCGACCTGCGGCCACTGTTCGCGTGCGAACGCGGATTCACTCTTCAACAGGATCACCTGGTACATCGGCACCTCCACCTCGGTTGGATCAGGAAAACACGGCGCTGGCGGCAGGATACCGCCAGGCCGGTGGCAACAGGCACGTCGCAGCGGCGACGGAACGTTCTGGACACGGCCATCGCCCCGGCTTCACCCGCCCATGGCGAGCCCATCGGCATCGTGGAGACCCACCCCTGCCACCACTGCCGATGACCGACCACCCACCGCTGAAGACCGTCGCCGACCTCAAGCTGCCCCGTTACCTGGGCACCTGGTACGAGATCGCCCGTCTGCCGATGCGCCACGAGCCGGAAGGCTGCACCGACGTGTCGGCGCACTACACCCTGCTCGACAACGGCAACGTCGGTGTCACCAACCGCTGCCGCATGGACGGCGAGATCGAAGAGGCCACCGGCGAGGCCTGCGCGATCGACAACGACAGCGCGCGCCTGGAGGTCAGTTTCCTGCCCAAGGGCCTGCGCTGGCTGCCGTTCGCCAAGGGCGACTACTGGGTGATCCAGATCGCCCCGGACTACAGCGTTTCGCTGGTGGGCAGCCCGGATCGCAAGTACCTGTGGCTGCTGGCACGCGAGCCGCAGCTGGACGCCACCGTGCAGGAACATTATCTGGCCGCAGCGCGCCTGCAGGGCTTCGATCTGTCCGAACTGATCCAGACCCCGCATACCGGCCACCCGACCGCCTGAGCAGCACACTCCATGGACCTGAAAAGTGGCTACCCGTGGTGGGCCATACGCAACGGACTGATCCAGGCGTTCCCGCCGCTGGAAAAGGACCTGCGCTGCGACGTGCTGGTGGTCGGTGGCGGCATCACCGGTTCACTCATCGCCGACGAGCTGTCCCGGCATGGCCATGACGTGGCCTTGATCGAGCAGCGCGACATCGGCTGGGGCAGCACGGCCGCGAGCACCGCGCTGCTGCAGTACGAGATCGACACCCACCTGCTGGAGCTGGCCCAGCGCTATGGCAACGATGCGGCCGCCCTGGCCTACCGTGCCTGTGCCGATGCGATCCCGGCATTGGGCGAGGTGGCACGTGGGCTGAAGGACGTGGATTTCCGGCAGATGGACAGCCTGTATCTGGCCAGCCGGCGGCGCGACGTGCCGCGCTTGATGGCCGAAGGTGCTGCGCGCCGCGGCATTGGACTGGACGCCCGCTGGCTGGACCGCGAAGCCCTTCGCGAACGCTTCGACGTGGACGCCGGTGGCGCCCTGCTGACCCGCCAGGCGGCCCGGGTTGACCCCTACTGCCTTACCTACGGCCTGCTCAAACGGGTGCGCCGGCGCGGTGGCCATGTGCACGACCGCACGGTGCTGCACACGCTCAAGCCCGGCGCGCAAGGCGTAAACGCAATGACCGAGGCCGGCGCCACTGTCCGCGCCCGCCATGTGGTCCTGGCGATGGGCTACGCCAGCCAGCGCTGGCTCGAGCAGCGGGTCGCACGCAACCGCAGCAGCTATGCCTTCATCACTGATCCCATCGATGCGGGCGCGCTCGGCCGGCTGCGCAACACCATGGTGTGGGAGAGCGCACGCCCGTACCTGTACCTGCGCGCCACCGGCGACCGCCGCCTGCTGGTGGGCGGGCTGGATGACGCCATCGACATTCCGGCTCGCCGCGACCGGCGCGTGCAGCACAAGGCCGACAAGCTGATGGATCAGCTGCTGCACTGGTTCCCGCGGCTGGACCCGGTGCCGGCGTTCTCCTGGGGCGGCACCTTCGCTGAAACCGCCGACGGCCTGCCGTTCTTTGGCCCGCACGACCAGTGGGGGCCGCGGGTGCATTTCGCCATGGCCTACGGCGGCAACGGCATCACCTATTCGATGATCGGCGCGCAGCTGCTGCGGGCCCGGATCGAGCGGCGCAGGCATGCGCTGGAGGGATTGTTCGGATTCGGGCGGTTGTGACCTGCGGCCAGGCACGGCCTGGCTCTACCCCAATCCGGTGCCGACAGGCATCATTCAAGCAACCCCTGCTAGCGTCGGCCTGTACCGCCGCGTGTTGCGTGGCCACCTGTCCGCTGGAGCGCCGTCATGATCCGCCCCCTGACCCTGCTGCTGTGCCTGGCCCTGCCGGGAACCGTGCTGGCCCAGTCCGCCGCTGGCGCCACTGCGCCGCAGGCCGCTGGCCTGGACCTGACGCTGCCGCAGGCGCCAATGCGCTACCTCAACGACCCGGCCCTGCAGCAGGACCCGCCCGGCACCTATTACGGTGACAAGAGCGGCCCGCGCGTGCACGACGACGCGAAGATCGCCGACGTCACCGACGACAAGGTCAAGGTGTCCGGCAGCTTCACCACCGGCATCGGCTATTCCAAGAACGGTGGCAACAGCCACTACAACGCCGCCACGCTGAACCTGAGCAAGAACTACACCACCGATGAGGGCAAGACTCACGGGGTCAACGTCAACATCCACGTCAGCGAAGGCAAGGGCCCGGGCTTCTTCGGCCCGTATGGCGGCTACTACGGCCGCGGCCCGGGCTATTGGGATTACCCGCCGCCGTTTGGCTGGTAAGCAGCCCTGTAGAGCCGAGCCCATGCTCGGCTACGGTTGGCCGGAAAGCCGAGCATGGGCTCGGCTCTACAGAGGCCAACGTCAATCCAGCCAGCCATCGCGCTCGCTGTGCAGGATGCGGCCGTCATACCCGCTCAGGCGCACATCCACCTTCTGTTTGCGTGCATTGCGGGCCTCCAGCGACCAGGTCGCACCATCGCGTTCCAGCGAATGGATCTCGCGCAGGCCATGCGCCTGTGCCCGTGCCAGCACCTGCTCGGTGGTCAGCAGCGCGCGGCCGCTGTGCTCGTCGAAGATCTCGCCGGTCTTCGGGTCCACGTAGACCTCGCTGAAGCGGCCATCGGCGCGGCTCACGTCGGCCTCCCACAGGCCATCATCGCGTTCGATCTCGTGGATCTGGGTGTAGCCGGCCTTGCGCAGGGTCTGTTCAACCTGGGCCATGCCCAGCGGCGCGGCCTGTACGGCCGGCGCGACGGTCAGCAGGGCAACAGTGGCGAGGGTGAGCGACTTCAACATGGGGGTTCTCCTGTTCGTGTTCGTGGCCGGACCATCCCGGCAACGCCACAATGCACCCCGTGGTTAACAGCGCCTTAGCCGGCACTGTTAGCCAGCTGTTAGTCACCCCCGGCACACTCACGCCTGTTCCTACAGCCCTCCCTGCGCCCCGATGCTCTCCACCCTGCCCCTGCTGCTGGCCCTGGCCAACGCCCCGACCGCCGCCGCGCCCCTGCAGGACCCGGCGCAGCAGGTCGCGCGTCGCGCCGTGCAGCAGGGCCGCTACGTGCCATTGGAAAGCGTGGTGCGCGATGCACTCAAGCGCTTTCCGGGGCAGCTGCTGGAAGTGGAGCTGGACGATGGTGTCTACGAAGTGGAGATCCTGCGCGGCGACGGCGTGGTGGTGGAGCTGGACTATGATGCGCGCAGCGGAAAGCTGCTGAAGACGGAGCTCGACGACTGATGCGCATCCTGTTGGCCGAAGACGATGCCGCACTGGCACAGCGCCTGGTGCCCCTGCTGGAGCAGGCCGGCTACGTGGTGCATGTGGTTGCCGATGGCCGCCAGGCCGAGGAGATCGGCCAGATCGAAGACCTGCAGGCGGCCATCGTTGACCTGGGCCTGCCCGGGCTGGACGGACTGAGCGTGATCGAGCGCTGGCGCGGCAATGGCCGCAGCTTTCCGGTGCTGGTGCTGACCGCACGCGGGCGCTGGCACGACAAGCTGGCCGGCTTCGATGCCGGTGCCGACGACTACCTGACCAAACCGTTCCAGGCCGACGAACTGGTGCTGCGCCTGCGCGCCCTGATCCGCCGCAGCCATGGCCATGCCAGCCCGCGCCTGCACTGCGGGCCGCTGCAGCTGGACGTCAACGCCGGCCGCTTCGAACTGGACGGACAGCCGCTGGCGCTGAGCCCGCAGGAGTTCCGCCTGCTCAGTTACTTCATCCACCACAGCGGCCAGGTGATCGGCCGTGATCGCCTGGGCGAGCAGGTGTTCGAAGGCGGCCACGACCCGGACTCCAACGCGCTGGACATGCTGCTGGGTCGGGTCCGCCGCAAGCTCGGCATCGATCTGATCCAGACCGTGCGCGGCCAGGGCTGGCGGCTGGCCGCGCCGTGAGCCGGCAACCGTCGCTGCGACGGCGCCTGCTGCTGGCCGGTGGCGTCGGCCTGCTGCTGGTCTCGCTGCTGGCCAGCGCGCTGCTGGGCGAGCTGTTCAAGCGCAGCGCGCGCGACCGCCTCGATCACGAACTGCAGCAGGACATGCTGACGCTGGTCGCGCAGATGGAAGTTGCTTCCGACGGCCAGCTGCAGCTGCGCCAGGAACCCAACGACGCGCGTTTCCAGCGCGTGTTCTCCGGTGCCTACTGGCAGATCGCCGGTGCCGATGGCCGCGTGCTGCTGCAGTCGCGCTCGCTGTGGGATGAAACCCTGCCAACCACGACCACAGGTGCGGCCACCCGCAATCTGGCCGGGCCGCTGCAGCAATCGCTGCGCGCACGCGTGCAGCAGGTGCGCCTGCCGCGCGCCAGCGAACCGTTCGTGGCGGTGGTTGCCACCGATCGCAGTGCGCTGGATGCGGATGTTGCCGCGTTCCGCAAGCGCAGCGCCATCGCCCTGGGCGTACTGGTTGCAGCGTGGCTGGCGGTGCTGGCCAGCCAGGTGCACTTCGGCTTGCGCCCGCTGCATCGCCTCGGTGCACAGCTGGAACGGGTACGTCGCGGCGATGCGCAGCGCATCGACACGCAGGGGCTGGGCGCGGAAGTCGCACCGCTGGGTGAAGAACTCAACGCGTTGCTGGACCACCAGCAACGCATGGTCGCGCGTGCGCGCACCAGTGCACAGGATCTGGCGCACGCGCTGAAGACTCCACTTAGCGTATTGGCCACCGAGGCCGACGGCGACGGTACGCGCTGGCGTGCCACCGTGCGCGAGCAGAGTGCGCGCATGCAGGCCAGTGTCGACCGTTACCTGGCTGCAGGACTGGCCGCCGACCATCGCCAGCGCAGCGACGTTGCGACTGTCGCGCAGGCGCTGTGCCGGTTGATGGCACGCGTGCACGGCGAGCGCGGCATTGCGTTCACGGCGGAAGGCATCGATCCGATGCTGCAGTTCGCCGGTGCCAGTGCGGATCTGGAAGAGATGCTGGGTAATCTGTTGGACAACGCCGGGCGATGGGCACGGCAGCAAGTCAGCGTCGGCGCTGACATCCATGAAGGGCGGCTGCGCATCGACGTGCGCGATGACGGCCCCGGTCTTGCGGCAGAGGCGCTGGCGCGGGTGGTACAGCGTGGCGTGCGGCTGGATGAGCGCGAAGGCAGCAGCGGGTTGGGCCTGGCAATCGTGGGCGATATCGCCGCCAGCTACGGCGGGCGGTTGGCGTTGGAGAATTCGCAGCCCGGCCTGCGCGCAACGTTGTGGTTGCCGGTGGGGTGACTCGTCAACGCTGGAACGCCAGGCCGGTAGAGTCGACTGTTAGTCGACTTTCGCGCGCAGCGCGGGATTTCCAGGCACCGCAGCCAAGAGCAGTCGACTAACAGTCGACTCTACCCGCCTTCGCCGGGCATTTCAGTACCCCATCAGCGGTGATGCATCCACCAGCAATCAATCGCGTCCAGCACGATGTGGATGATCAAACCGATGCCGAACAACCGCGTTCTCTTCGGCACGCACAGCCCTGCATAGACCGCAATCGCCGGTGCGGTGTGCAGCGGGTGGAAACCGATGCTGCAGCGGTTCGGTGCGTAGATCGGGTCGGCCAGCAGGTGGTCCAGGTCGATGATCCAACCCAGCAGCATCAGCAGCCACGCCGAAGCAAAGCGCTTCCGCCAGAACAGCCATGCCAGCAAAGCTGGCACGGCGGCATGCAGGAACAGGTGGAAGATCGCGCGCGCGCTCATCGGGACCGGTAGCGCCGGGCCTATGCCCGGTGTTCGCGTTTACCTCAGACCAGCGGTTCGTCGGACAGGTAGGTGTAACCGGTCAGGCCGGCTTCCAGTGCCTCCGACAGCTCCTGCGCGCGTTCCGGCGACAGCTGCGCCTCGGCCACGCGCTGCGCATAGGTCGCACGCAGCTCATCCAGGCGGTAGCCCACGTAGTCCAGCATCACGTCGGTGGTGTCGCCGCGGCGCTGCTGGGTAATGGCGTAGCCATCGGCATCGGCCAGCACTTCCACCGCGTCGGTATCGCCGAACAGGTTGTGGATGTCGCCCAGGATTTCCTGGTAGGCGCCGACCATGAAGAAACCGATGCGGTAGCTCTCGCCCGGCTTCATCTTGTGCAGCGGCAGCGAGCTGTCCAGGCTCTCGTTCTCGACGTAGGTTTCCACCATGCCATCCGAGTCGCAGGTCATGTCGGCGATGATGCCGCGGCGGTCCGGGGTTTCGTCCAGGCGCTCGATCGGCACGATCGGGAACACCTGGTCGATCGCCCACACATCCGGGATCGATTCGAACACGCTGAAGTTGACGAAGTACTTGTCGACCAGGCGCTCGTTCAGTTCGTCCAGCACCGGGCGGTGGCTCTTCTCGTCATAGCTCAGGCGCGCACGCACGCCGTGGGCGATGGCGTAGAACAGATCGTCGATGCGCGCACGCTGCGGCAGGTCGATCTGGCCCAGCGCGTAGCTGGCCAGGCCTTCGGCATGGAAATGCTGCGCTTCCTGGAACAGTTCCACCGCCGGGCGCACGTCCAGTTCGTCGTGGATCTCGCGCAGGTGGCGGATCGCCGCCGGCTCGTCGTCGTGCTGGTCAGGCACGCGGCCTTCCTGCGCCTCTTCCACTTCCGAGACGTTGGCGATCAGCACCGCGTGGTGCGCGGTCATCGCGCGGCCGCACTCGGTGACGATGCGCGGCGGGGTCAGGCCGAACTCTTCGCAGGCATTGGCCAGCGGCTGCACGATGTTGCTGGCGTAGGAATGCAGGCCGTAGTTGATCGAGCAGAAGCTGCGCGAACGGGTGCCTTCATAATCCACGCCCAGGCCACCGCCCACATCGACGTGGGTGATCTTCGCGCCCAGGCGCGACAGCTCCACGAAGTAGCGGGTGGCTTCGCGCATGCCGTTGGCGATGTCGCGCACGTTGGAGATCTGCGAGCCCATGTGGAAGTGCAGCAGGTTCAGGCAATCGGCGTACTCGGTGTCACGCAGCGACTTCCACAGGTCCAGCAGCTGGCGCGGCGACAGGCCGAACTTGGCCTTGTCGCCACCGCTGTTCTGCCACTTGCCGGCGCCCAGCGAGGCCAGGCGCATGCGCACGCCCAGGCCCGGCTTCACGTCCAGCGCCTTGGACTCTTCCAGCACCAGCTTCAGCTCGGACGGCTTCTCGATGACGATGAAGGTCTGCAGGCCCAGCTTGCGGCCGATCAGGGCCAGGCGGATGTACTCGCGGTCCTTGTAGCCGTTGCAGACGATCAGCCCGCCCGGGCGCGACAGCGCCAGCACGGCCATCAGCTCGGGCTTGCTGCCCGCTTCCAGGCCGAAGCCTTCGCCGTGGTGGCTGGCCAGGGTGCCGGCCACGCCGCGGGTCTGGTTGACCTTGATCGGGTACACGGCGGTGTAGCCGCCGCTGTACTCCCAGTCCTGCTGGGCCTGGGCGAAGGCCGCCTGCAGCTTGCCCAGCCGCTGGCCGAGGATGTCCGGGAAGCGCACCAGCAGCGGCAGCTTGGCGCCGGCCGCGCGCGCCGCATCGACCACCTTGGGCAGCGACACCACCGGGCCGTCCGCCCCGGTCGGTCTCACCACCATGTGCCCGGCCTGATCCACGTCGAAGTAACCGTCCGCCCAATGCGGGATCGAGTAGGTCTTGCGGGCTTGGTCGAGGGACCAATCGGTCATTTCAGTCGGCCTTGTTGGCAATAAAAGGGGGGGCATGATAACGCCTATGTGCCCACAGGTTCGTTATCATGCGCGCCCGCGCCCGTGACAGGTTCCAACCTGAACGGGCCGATCCGTCCGGATGTGGCATCTGTGCCACGCGGCCCCGCCCGCCAGCCCGGCTCCACCCCTCCGAACAGGACTGTTTTCCAATGACTGACAGCAACAACTGGTACATCGAACACTTCGAGCGCACCGGCTCGGCCATCGGCTACCGCATCACCGGCAAGCTGGACGAGGTCCAGTCGCCGTTCCAGAAGATCGAGATCTTCCAGACCACCGACTGGGGCAACCTGATGACCATCGACGGGGCCATCATGCTGACCAGCAAGGACAACTTCTTCTACCACGAGATGATCAGCCACCCGGTGCTGTTCACCCACGCCGCGCCCAAGCGCGTGGTGATCATCGGTGGCGGCGACTGCGGCACCCTGCGCGAAGTGCTCAAGCACACCGGCGTGGAGAGCGTGACCCAGTGCGATATCGACGAGCAGGTCACGGTGATGGCGCGCAAGCACTTCCCGGAACTGTGCGACTCCAACGACGACCCGCGCGCCGAGCTGCTGTTCGACGACGGCGTGGCCTACATGGCCAACTGCCCGGCGGGCAGCGTGGACGTGGTGATCGTCGATTCGACCGACCCGGTCGGCCCGGGCGAAGGCCTGTTCAACAAAGCCTTCTACGAGAGCTGCTTCAAGGCCCTGAAGGACGATGGCATCCTGGTGCAGCAGTCCGAGTCGCCGCTGATGCAGCTGGAGCTGATCAACGAAATGCGCACCGAGATGGGCAAGGCTGGCTTCGGTTCGTTCAAGACCCTGCCGTTCCCGCAGCCGTGCTACCCCACCGGCTGGTGGAGCGTGACCATGGCGCGCAAGGGCGACAGCAGCTTCGACTTCCGCCAGGCCGACTCGGCCGCCAAGACCTTCAACACCCTGTACTACACCGCCGCGCTGCACACCGGCGTGCTGGTGACCCCGCCGTTCGTGCAGGCTGCATTGAAGTAAGGCGTGCCGACCAACGGTCGGCACCCACCCAATGGAAAACCCGCGCTGGCAACAGCGCGGGTTTTTGCTTTCTGTAGAGCCGAGCCATGCTCGGCTGCTCTTCGGACAGGTTGCGATAAATCAAGCCGAGCATAGGCTCGGCTCTACAGTCACAGCGCCCAGATACCGGCAATCACCGCCACCACCAGGCCCCACTTGATGACCTGGTAGGCCACCACGCTGCGCTCGCGCAGTGCCTTGGCCTTCAGGCGCACCTTGTAGACGCTGCCGAATGCCTTGTTGACGCCACCGGTCGGGTCACCCGGCAGGTTCGGCGAGGCGCCGCCGGCCAGCAGCGTGGCCGCCACCGCGCGGTTGAACAGCCCCGGCAGGCCGAAGCGCAGCGGGCGGGCGATGTCGCAGAACAGGATCACGCGGTCCTGCTGCGTCTCGTTGTGTGCATGGTGGATGTAGGTCTCGTCGAACATCATCCACTCGCCGTCGCGCCAGCTCTTCTTGATGCCGTCCACCTCGATGTAGCAGGCATCGTCGTTAGGCGTGCTCAGGCCCAGGTGCAGGCGCAGCGAGCCGGCGAACGGGTCGCGGTGCGGGCGCAGCTCGCTGCCCGGCGGCAGCTGCGCGAACATCGCCGCACGCACATCCGGGATCGACTCGATCAGCGCCGTGGTCTTCGGGCACAGCGTCTTCGCCGACGGGTGCGACGGGCCGTACCACTTCAGGTAGAAGCGCTTCCAGCCTCGGCGGAAGAACGAATTGAAGCCGGCATCGTTGAACGTGCTGGAGGCGGCGATCTTCTGCGCGTCGCGCAGCGCCAGCGCCTCGTCGCGGATCATCTGCCAGTTCTGGCGCAGCGGCTCCAGCTGCGGGAACTCCTTGCCCGGGTCCAGGAACGGCGTGGTCGGTACCTTCGAGAACATGTACATGACCACGTTGATCGGGGCCATGAAACTGGAGTGGTCCAGCAGCTGGCGCGACCAGCGCGCGCGGACCTTGCCACGGAAGTGGATGTACAGCACGCAGGCCACGAACAGCGCTGCAATGACGATTTTGATGATCAAAGCACTTTCCTCCAGCCGCGGCCGGAACGGGAAACGGGGCGATGCACGGCCAGGCAGCCAGCACCGGTGGGGAACGCGGCAGGGGACGGGGACGTGCCGGAGGGGGCGGCCGCCGATGTCGCGGATTAACAGCTTATGGTCGGCAGGCCGTGCGCCGGGGTCAAGTTGCCCGTGCGCCGTGTTCATCCGGTTGCGAAGAAGGCGCAGCGCTGGGCGCGCAAGCTGTTGATGCTAAAGGCCAACTGGAATAAATGAGACAGAATTGTCCGATTCTGCGCGACGAACTGTTCCAGCCACGACCCCGACATTTCTCCGACAAATCGTGGAATAGCGAACTGGCGAGTACTAAAATTAACGAAAACTTAGTAACTCCCTGTAACACCGGTTCGCTTGACGCATTGCGCCACCCACCGGGTCGTCCGAGACCCCGACATGCATTTTCCTGCCCTGCCATCCTCCTCCTGCGGCGATGACGCCGCCTCCCCGCTGCTGCTCAAGCGCGGCGAGCGTTTCCTGGCCCCGGATGTCTACCGCACCTGCCTGGACGGGCGCGAGGCGGTCATCAAGGACTATTCCCGCTACCGCGGCACCCCCGTTTCGCTGATCGCGCGGCTGATGGTGCGCCGTGAAGCACGCATGCTGCAGCGCCTCGGCGGCTGGAAGCATGCCCCCGCACTGCTCGGCACCCTGGGCGGCCTGGCGCTGGGCATGGAGTTCATCCCGGGCCAGACCCTGAGCACCGCGCAGGCGGTGGGCAATGAAGTGTTCGAGCAGCTGCAGCACGCGCTCAGCCGTTTGCACGCCGCCGGCATCACCCACAACGACCTGCATGGCACCAACGTGGTGGTCAGCGGCGGCGTGCCGGTGCTGCTGGACTTCACCTCGGCCTGGCGCGCCCCGCGCTGGCTGCGCCGCAACCCGCTGAGCCGGCAGATGCGCCGCAGCGACATGAAGAACCTGCTGAAGATCCGCCAGCGCGTGACCGGCCAGGCGCCGAGTGCCGCGCAGGCCGCGCTGGTCGCCGACCCGGGCTGGGTCGCGGCTGTGCGGCAGGGCTGGAAGCGGTTCTACAAGTGGGCGAAGCGGCGGTAAGCGCTGTTCGCCCTGCATTGCTTGCGCGACTGCGGTTTGCCCCTGCATTTGCCCCGGGCCACACGCCCGATGTGCTCTGCGATACTCGTCGGCACGCCACTCGCAAGGACGCTGGGGATGCCGACACCTGAACACACCCACCTGCTGACTGCAGCCGCAAGATCCATACTGCGCCCCTTGGGCTGCGTGCAGAAAGGCCGTTCGCGCACTTGGCTTGACGACCAGGGCTGGTGGGTCGGGGTGGTCGAATTCCAGCCTTCGGCATGGGACAGGGGCAGCTATCTCAATGTCGGCGCCTGCTGGCTCTGGGAAGAAAAGGACTACCTGTCCTTCGATGAGGGCGGCCGCGTCGCCGGATTCCAACCCTTCACCGAGACCGCCGAGTTTGCCTCGGCCGCACAGACACTGGCCGAGCAGGCCGCAGCCGAGGTAATGGCCCTGCGTGACCGCTTTCCCACCCCGGGGCACGTGCGTACATTGATGAGTCATCACCCCAAACCGGGCATCCGCGAACACATCCATGCGGGCATCACTGCCGGGCTGGCGGGCGCTTACGACGAGGGTCGCAGGCACTTGGCACTGGCCGCTACGGAGACCCACCCAGCGCCATGGGTCGATGTGCTGAAGCAACGCTGTGCCGAACTCACGCCGCTGCTGCAACCTGATGGCGGCTTCGAGGCAGAGATCGACGCCATCGTGACGCGCACCCGCCGCGCGCTCGGTCTGCCGGAGTGGCGTTCGTCACCCCTCATTCCGCCCGGTTGATCACACCGGGAGGGCACTTCGTCGCACACGGGTATTCGCGCCTCCCGATCCCGGCTAGGGTCATCGCCTTCCACGCACAGGACTGCACCGAACCATGCGCCGCTGGCTCCTTCTCGCCTGGGCTACCCTGCCCTTCTCCGCCGACGCCATTGTCATCCGCAGCGATGTGGATGACAGCGCCTACCGCGTACCGGCATCCGCATTCCCGGCCTTGGCCGACCTGCCCGGGGAGGGCCACGGCGTCCTGATCGCGCCGCGCTGGGTGGTGACCGCCGCACATGCCGCGCCCATGGAAGGCATGGACACCGAGGTGCAGATCAACGGTCGCCCGTACCGTGTCGAGCGCGTGTTCGTGCATCCCGGTTACCGGCGCATGCCCGAAGCGCTTGGCCAGGCGGCGCTGGTGTCAGGCAACCCAGGCCCCATCCACGCCTTCCTGGCCGCCTCCGATGACATCGCCCTGATTCAGCTGGCCGCACCGGTCAGCGACGTTGCGCCGGTTCGCCTCTATCGCGGGCAGGCCGAAGCGGGAAAGATCGCTACTCTGGTCGGCAAGGGGGCCACGGGCACCGGCATGACCGGGCTGGCGCCGGGTGGAGCGCACCGCGGCGTACTGCGCCGCGCCGAAAACGCAGTGACAGGTGGCAATGGCCGCTATCTCTGGTATCGATTCGACGGGCCCGACGGCGGCCTGCCACTGGAGGGCGTGCTCGGCAGCGGTGACAGCGGCGGCCCATTGATGATCCACGGCGCTCATGGTTGGGAGCTGATCGGCCTGGGCTCGTGGATTACCGCAGTGCCGGAGCATGCGCTTGAAGCCGGCTACTACGGGCAGGTGGTGCACAACGTGCGCATCTCGCGCTATGCCGACTGGATCGACACCATGATACGCACCGCGCCGTAGAGTCGAGCCTGCTCGACTCAAGCAACCCGCCGGCCAAGCGACAGAGCCGTATAGCCTGGTGGCATTGAATGCCTGACGGGGTACAGCCGACTGCTAGTCGACTGCTCTTCCCGTCCGTGACCGAAATGCCCGCGCTGTGCGCGATAGTCGACTAACAGTCGACTCTACCCAGAAGTGTTCCCGGGACCAGTCGCGTTCGCGCATCCTGCGTTGCACTTACAACGCGTCCGCGTCCAGTTCACCGGTACGGATACGCACCACGCTGCCCAGGTCGTACACGAACACCTTGCCGTCACCAATCTTCCCGGTGCCTGCTGCCTTCACGATCGCCTCAACCACGGCCTCCACCTGGTCATCGGTTACCGCCACTTCCAGCTTCACCTTCGGCAGGAAATCGACCACATACTCCGCGCCACGGTACAGCTCGGTGTGGCCCTTCTGGCGACCAAAGCCCTTCACTTCCGTCACCGTGATCCCGGTGACCCCACGCTCGGCCAGCGCTTCGCGCACGTCGTCGAGCTTGAACGGCTTGATCACCGCCATGACCATCTTCATCGTCTATCTCCTGTCTTCCGGCGTGGAGGATAGCGCCTGAACGTGGCCCGTGCGAAGCCGCTGCGGCCTGTCCGGGCAGTGGGTGCCAGCAGTATCCTTGTGCCCGAATGGCCTGCCCGCGCCGGATGCACGGGCCCACCCCCACGGAGCACCCCATGATCGACCTGAATCAAATCGATGACCTCGCCCGTCGCCTCAGCGACCTGGTGCCGCCGGGCCTGCGCGAATCGCGCGAGGAACTGCAGGCCACCTTCAAGAGCGCGCTGCAGGCCGGCCTGGCCAAGCTCGACCTGGTCACCCGCGAGGAGTTCGAAGTGCAGCGCGCCGTGCTGCTGAAGACCCGCCAGAAGCTGGACGCGCTGGAAACGGCCGTGCGTGAGCTGGAAGGGCGCGGCGCCGCAGAATGAAAAAAGGAGGCGCACTGCGCCTCCCGTTTACAGATTATTTCCCGGATGGGGCCTTGCAGCAAGGCCCACCGGACGCCCTAGACTCGCCGGCCTGTCGATCCGGCAGGGCAGAGAGGGGCAGCAGCGATGGCGCAGGACACCGATTGGACACCCGTTTCGCATGACACCTGCGACCAGGTCGCCGGGCCGTTCTATCACGGCACCCGCGCTGATCTGGCGATGGGCGAGCTGCTGAGCGCGGGCTTCCGCTCCAACTATCGCGACAGCGTGGTGATGAACCACATCTACTTCACCACGATTGCCAAGGGCGCCGGGCTGGCTGCGGAGATGGCCAAGGGTGAGGGGCGGCCGCGCGTGTATGTGGTGGAGCCGACCGGGCCGTTCGAGGACGACCCGAACGTGACCAACAAGAAGTTTCCCGGGAACCCGACGCGGTCGTATCGGAGTGCGCAGCCGTTGCGGGTGGTGGGGGAGATTGTGGAGTGGGAGCTCTACGGCGCGGAGTTCGTTCGGCAGTTGAAGGCGTTTGTTGCTTCGGGGAGTGGGGAGATCATCAACTGACACTGATAAGGAGGAAGATCAGCGCTTCCCTGCGGCCGCTATTTGCAGGGTGTGCTACCCGGTAGCTCGCCCTTCAGCCGTCGCATCGTGGAGTCGAGCGCTCCAAGGAACGACGCATCGTCGTCTGTCACAAGCGCGCGCGCCCGCACCAGCATCACCTCAGCCCGGCGGCAATTCTCCCTCCCCCCCAACGAAATGAGATGGGAAGCGAGGCGCTGCATCGCCGCAGGATCTCCTCTCGAAACCCCCTCCTCCATCCATTGCCTATAGAGGGCTGCATTGCCTATCTCGCGGTAGTGATTCTCCACCAACGCCTGAGCGTGCCCATCGCCAGAGCGGGCCCTGGCTTCCATCTGTGCTGCGGATTCGGGGCCGTAGCTTTCGCTTCTGCTCCCTGCGATCACATCGCCTGTGGCTTTCTCGGAAGAGGCTCCTCCGGAATTGCCACATGCCGAAAAAAGCAACATCAGCCAAGCTGGCAACGAAGCCTTAAGGCTTGTCATTTTGGTTTTCCGATGGTCTGAGTAAGAGGAAGCCTACTTCCAGTCTGTGATCCAGCAAATGTTATGGTCGTCGAGCCGTTTGCATTGAATCGAATCGTCTTGATGGCTGGGCCTGAACTTCCAGTACCGCCTGGAGTCAATCGATTCCAGACACCTGGCGCGCCCTTGCCGTCCTGCTGCATGTTAACACGCAGGGTAACAGGGCCACCTGAGTAGTTTGTGGGATACATGACAAAACCACTCGGCGCATAGACGGTGGAATCGTTCAGATCGGCCCATAGCTGGCCAATTGACTTGTTCAATCCTGTTGGGGCCACGCCTAAATGACACGCAGCCATGAATACGGTTTGCCCACGTTTCAAGCCGAAGTCACTTCGAGCGCGATCAAGGGACTCCGACGATTTGAAGTCCGTGTAGCGCGTTGAGTTGCGCTGGTCCTGTACCAGATCTGGATTTGCGTGAGCGGTGAGCGTAAACATTGAGCGTGAATCTACCGCGTCTCCAGCCCTCCTTAATCCCGCCGGATCGTGGTCGCCGAACAGATTCATGCTGGAACGGCCATCAGGATCAATATATCTGTACGGATTGTTGTCGGCGTACCAGTAACGATTGAACGATCCCGCTGGAGTTCTATGGGCAGCGATTGGGTCCACTGACAGAAACCGCCCCACCTGCGGATCATAGTAGCGCTGCTGCATGTAGGACAGACCATTAGTGCTGTCGCTCACATGGCCAGCATAGCCGACGCCATCAGCAAGAGGGCGCTCCAGCAATTCCCCATAAGGATCGTAAACGCTTCTCTGGACTACGGCTGCGGCCGTGTCTGTGACCGCAACGGGCGATCCCAGCGCATCGAGATGCTGGTACTTGGGGCGGGTCACGCCATCACTTCCAGTCTCCAATGTCGCGACCAGCAGCTCTCCCAGGTAGAGGTACTCTCTGGATGTCCCATCACGCTCGCTCTGCTGGCGACGGAGCCTTCCCTCCCTGTCGTACATCGAGTGAATGGAACCACTACCCTGCAACCATGCCAGTACGCGCCGACCATGCGCATCGTAGCGGTATGTCTCAGGACCCGGCGCCAGTCTCATTCGATTGCCTATGTCGAAGACAAAGCTCTGCCCGTTTCGCATCGACAGGTTGCCTTGCACGTCGTAGGACAGCCCCATCGTTGTCGCATCAGCACTGGATCTGACGTTGGTCAAACGATTGTGCTGGTCATAGTAGTAGGAATGATCCTTGCCACCCGCAAGCTTTGCGCTCTGCATATTGTCCAGGACGTCATACGTGAAACGAACAACACCATCACCCCCAAAGGCGGCGGAGGTGGCCTGGGTGAGACGATCCAAACCGTCATACATCATCGTGCGGCTACGGCTTCCTTGTCCGATTTCGGCAATCGTGACAACGTTTCCATTCAGATCGTAGTCGTAGTTCAGAATACTGACATTCGGAAGCGCACTGAGGCGCGCCGGGAGCCCTCGGACGTTCAGGTCCTGCTCGAACCTGATGCCATTACCATACGTGAAGCGGCTTGCAACACCTGCCGCGTGATGGGACGCGCCAAGCACGTAGTCTCCAACCCGGGTTGCCCGGCCGAGAGCATCAGGCGCCAAGGCCACATACAGGCCACTGGGATACTGGATCCCGCTACGCGAGCCGTTGGCATCGTAGGAATAGCCAAGTCCCCACGTGTACCATCCCTCCTGTGAACTCGACTCTCCAATCAGCAGCCTGCGCTTGTTGTAGCTGTAGGCATTGATGGTGTGATTTGCTCCTCCGTCATTAGCCGTAGAGATGCGCGCAGGCAACCCATCTGCGGCATAGGTCCAGATTTGATTGCCATTGCCATCCGGGAAGGAGAGCGTAGACACCCGATTGCGAGCGTCATAAGTCAGATCGACACGACGAGGCGAGCCATGGGCGGCAGCTATATCGCAGTTGCCCGGATCCGGAAGGTCCAAGCCGCTCGCTGTCCAGATGGTATTGTCCCCGCCGTCATATCCCATCACTGTGCTGCCAGACTCCGGTTCGATCGACTTGCACAGGCTTCCGCCCTCGCCGTAAACCAGAGTTCTGCGCAACTGGATGCTGCCAGTAGCATCCCTACGCACAATGGCCGTCGGGCGCCCATATCTGTCGCGGGGGATATCAGTAAACTGCCCCTCGGGCGCACTGATTGCGATCACAGCCGACTGGATAGGGGAACCGAAAGCCTGATACTGGAATCTCGTAGTGGCTCCCCGAGGGTCGGTCGTCGCTCTCCGATTCCCGGGCTCGTAGGCCACAACGGTCGTTGCGAGTCCCGCGTCAGTATCCTTTGAAATCGATGTCACCCGCCCCAGTGCATCGTATTCGGTCCAGACACCCTTCAATGGTGGAAGGACGACGCGAGTGTTTGTGTTGGCGGTAGCGTCTCCGAAGCGTCCAACGCCTTCCTGATTCATCCTCCACTGGAGAGGGTACTGACCTGCCGTTGATGGCGCAGTGATGGAGAACAGGAACTCGACGATTCCATTCGGTGGAACATCATGCGGCAGGGGGATTCGCGCTGCACCCCAGACGGTATTGTCCGAAGGGCTTTCCGTTGCAAGGCTGTAGCCTGCACCACTGCTCCAGGTCGTCTCGCCAGTATTTCGAAAGCGAAGACGCATCTGGACAGTGCTCCCTGCCTGCACTTCAACCGGGATGCCTCCTCCCTCCTCCGTACGCGCATTGTTTACCGGTGCCGCCACACTGATCACTACATTCGACGTCGCAGGGCCAAACCATCCTTTGCCATCCGCCCACATCTGCCGCTGGAAGTTGTAGTTTCCTGGCGTCACTGGCGCCTGCAGCGGGACAGCGATATCCACAACTTCCCCTGGCGCTACGGCTCGTGGGAGCGCGGTACGCGCCGCTCCCCATTGGGTGGAATCGGTCGGGTTTTGCGCCCCCAACCAATGGCTACCCGGTTGCCACACCGTATCGCCCGTGTTCTTCATCCTAACAAACGCCGTCTGGGTGCTACCCGTTTTCATTGCAGGCGCAACGCTCTGACTCTGAAACTCGGCGCTGTTCACCGGCTGCCACACAAAGAAGCCAATCTGGCCCGTGCTCAGACCAAACCAGCTTCCATTCCGCTGCATCTGGAAAGTCACGCCATACCAGCCTCCATTGGCAGCCCCTGTGCTGGGTGTAAGCGTGACGTTGAAAGTGGCGCTTTGACCGGGAGGTATGACCGCAGGAACGGCTGAGCTCGCTGCGTTCCAGTAGACCAGCCCGTTGTCCGGCATGCTCAGCGCATAGCCTCCCTCCGGTGACCAGGTGGTCTCACCCGTGTTCCTCATGGTCACAGTTGCGACGAACGGTTGCCCCGCGACCACCCGATTTGTATTGAGCGACGCAGCAACCTTCTCAGCGGAATCCACGGGTGCAGGCGGTGGATTGACCGTGATGACCACCGGTCCGCTCTGCAACGACCGGACAATTTCCTCACCGTTGAGATTGCGGATGCCCTGGGCAGTCAGCATGTACTGGTACGTACCAGGTGGGAGTCCGTAAACGGTGTAGGTTCCGTTGGCGAAATTGCTGAGCAGAACTCCGTTCTGTGTCAGGCGTACGTTGTCAATGTACTCCGATTTTGATCCGCCGTTGGTGCTGCCATACCCGACCGTCATGCTGACGGTAGCGGGCGCGATATACACCGTCTGTGCGGGCCCGGTGAGCTTCACCCATGCCTGGGCATACGCGGCGGGGCTGGCTGCCAGAACCAGAACCAGAACCACCACTGCCATGGCACGAATCCAGCCCAGTCGCTCAGTGAGCGCCGAATTCATCAGGATGCTCGTCACGGTTCCCCCAGACGATAGCGGCCCGGATTGGACTGGAAGGTGGTTCTTCCAGCGTGGTCGTACGCGCTAATCACCTGCATCAGCGTGGAGCTTCGACTTGTCGCGTCGTACTCCTCCCTCAGCACTGGACGCAGGAGTGCGTCGCGATAGGTAATCCGACGCGCATTCCCTGTTGCCTCGATTTCTCGCCAATGACCAGCAGCCAAGCCTCGCTCAGTACCGGCAGTACGTTGGTGATTGATGACGGTATCGTTCCAGCCAACGGTGTCATCCGACGGATAGCGGATCAGACTCACGCGTCCCATCGCATCGTAGGCAAATACCGTCGTTGCTGATGTTTCGTCGGTCTTGCTCAGCAACCAGCCATTGTCGTCTACCGTGGCAGAGATGCTGGTGCCATCCGCGTAGATAACACGGCGGGGAGTACCCCGCTTGTAGTCCTGCATCTGCGTAATGTTGCCGTTGCCATCCTTCGCCTGCACCACGTTTCCCAATGCGTCGTACGCAAGCGTCTGTTTCAGCTTGCCAAACAGCCACGTTGCTTGTGGAAGCGATTGGGCATTGTACTCAGTCCGGCTTTGCTCGATCCCCGTGTCGATATCGACGACACGCGCCTTCTGACCCAATGTCCAGGAAGAGAGATCGTCATGGAACGTAGTCCGGTCCTTGGATACACCGACATCGCTGCCACTATAGGTTTCCACCGGCCTTGCGAATGCGTCGAAGCGATCTACCCGTTCGGTGTAGGACGTCCCCTCGCGGAGGGTTACTGCCAGCTTCTGCGGCTGGATGAGGCCCTCCGCGGGCGTCATGATGCTCAGCGACTGCCCCACTAGAGGAATGAACTGCCCTGCGGCGTCTTCCTTGGCCAGGTATTGGTAGGTCACACCCTCCAGCGTGGCTCCTGCAGCGTTGGCGGTGCGCGTTTCCAGAATCTTTCCTTCATCGATGCGCGGCCGCACCCCGAAACGATAGCTCACGACGCTACTGTCCGGCTGGGTAATCGTCGTCCATCGACCGCCGGCGGAGAATCCGTCTTGGAAGGAGTAGGACGTCGCCATCGTAGGCAGGCCGGCACCCGTGATCGTGCGCTGCTGCAGGCTCCAGACGCCGGTATAGGGAATCTGTTCCGGCGACGAGCAGGGGCTTATGTCTGTCGCCCGGTAAAAATAGCGATAGGCAAGCGAGTAGGCTGCGGTGGCACCTGATGGGTGACCTACGGTGTAACTGTAGGGTCCGTATACGGTTCCCATTCGCGGATCACATTCTGACCCTTCCTGTGTAGGACCAAACGTGGGCGGCCTGAGGGTGCCTGTAACCGTGTAGGTCCAGCGAGTGCCGTCAGGCTGCACAACCGCCGCCAAGCCACCGTCGATGCCCGATCCAAGGGCACCTGGTTCGCGGTACTGATAGGTCCACGTGCGACCATTTGCCGAAGCGCTGGAGATTCGTTCGCCGTTGTAGGCAATGCTTATCGATCGCCCATCACTGCTGCTGATCGAGGTGAGCTTGTCGCCTGAGTAGGCATAGTTGACCCAGTTGCCGAAGCGATCTTCAACCCGAGTCGCCAGGAAGAACACATGGCTGCGCGAAAGAACGCGGGTCGGTGCCAGCGGATTGTCCCTGTAGCTGAACAACGGCATTTCCCGGGTGACCACCCAGTTCAGGTAGTACTTGGTCCCATCCGGCGCCAATGCAAGAAAGGCCTCGCCCGGTACTCCATTCTGCGTCTGCGGCAGACAACGGATCCGGACATTACCCGTCGTTACCCATGCATACGTCAGCCCATCGGCAGGCATTGGCACGCCAGCCGAAGCCACCAACAACTGCGATGTTCCATCGCCGGGGAGATTCAATCCATATCCATTCCAGAATGCGGCTTCCGGAAAACTACCCATGCCGTCGCCGATGTAGGGCTTTTTCTGCTGGGAACACCTTTGAAAGCGCGAAGCGTCGTCGTCGGGCCCAACCACCCACCCACGGCT
Organism: Stenotrophomonas sp. YJH_SMC_27; assembly: GCF_059369815.1. Taxonomy (NCBI): domain Bacteria; kingdom Pseudomonadati; phylum Pseudomonadota; class Gammaproteobacteria; order Lysobacterales; family Lysobacteraceae; genus Stenotrophomonas; species Stenotrophomonas sp. YJH_SMC_27. The sequence goes on from NZ_JCAFTA010000004.1 coordinate 321,353, forward strand.
GCTGAACACGCCCTCAAGATGCGGAATATCGATGTCCCAATCGTAGAAGCCGGCAAGATCGCCAGGTTTGCTGTCTTGATAGAGATAGCGCTCGCTTATCGAGCGCTTCCGAACCAGTTCCACTGGAGGTCCGGCATTTCCTGGGATCGCGATGTCGGTTACCGAAAAGCTGAGCTGACCATTGAACAGTGAGATGTTCTCGCCGAAGGTCTTTTCGTCAAGGCGCCCCATCTGTTGTGCCTTGCCCACCTTGTTCGCGTACTCCGATTCTGGTTGCACAAGCTGCTGGGCAGCAACAGACGAAGCAACGAGGCACAGCAATACTGGTGCGAACCGCAACCACCTGGATCCCATAACGTTCCCCTGGCGAAAATGAACAATCCGTTCATGCAGCGACGCCGATTCTGCACTGAGATTTCGATAGGCACAGGTCAGTGAACGCCGCAACTCGTTGTAGGAATTCCCCTACTTCCAGGATCCGTAAACACGGGTCCCCAACGAATCTGCACAACTTCCGCGCTATGCGCCCACGCCAAAAGCGACTAGGACCCTGGCGGTCTCCGCCCAAATCCTTGGCGTTCCACACAACGGCAGATAATCGCCACTTCCACCCTGCAACGGCAGTAGGGACTCGAAAGCGCGCCGTTGTGATGAGGTTCGCGCATGCCAGCCGGCATCAGCTTGGGTACTTAGCCGTAGTCTGAGGGGAGAAAGGTCCTTGACAAGCGCCCGCTATTGCCAAGGGCGTAGCGCTAGCCTCGAGTGGTTCCGTACCCAGCGACGATGCACGCAGCAAAGTTATCCTGATGCACTCGCACGTAGATCAGCCAACGGCGAAGAATCTTCACCACATTCTCAGCTCCACGCGCTCAATGGCCATCCATGTCCGTCCCATGCCTACCCCTCAATTCACCGTATGCGTCGTCAGCTCATTGAAGCTCCGGCGCACCAGGTACCACGCAACCAGGAACGGCCACAGCGAGTTGATCGACGAGAACACGCGCTGGGTCAGCCCCCTGAACCCCTCCGGATCCGCCCCCACCACGTTCAACCAGAGATAGACGATGCCCCCGATGCTCACCACAGCGGTCACGGCGTACGCCCTTCGGTTGGCAGACCACGCGCTCAATTCGATGTGCGACATCGCCGGTGCAATGATGTTTGCGATGCCAATGGTGTAGAAGCCGTGCATCGGATGGCCCATGGGCCAGAGCCCGTTGGTCAGCATGGAGATGCCAAAGATCATCCAGCAGATCGCGCCTACGGCAATCCGGCAGCCGGACTCTCGCCATACCCCGATGGCAAACGCCACGAAGCCCACGCCGCAGCCGATGGGGGCAATCCTAGCGCAGATGCTTGCAAGCGTTGGTGTCTGCAGCAGCTCGCTGGCGTGCTGTGCAAGCGGGTTGTAGCCCGGCGCAAACACGGCGGCAACGCTGGTCCAGAACAGGAACCATGGAAGCGGGACCAGACCCGCGCAGAGAAGCAGTCGGCTGCGGCGTGACACGTGCAGTGGTCCTTGTTTGGCCTGCGCCAGTGGGTGGAATCCAATCGAACGCTGCAAAACCTTCCTGCTGCGGGCAGGACGGCCCTCAGTGACTACAGCAGTAGTCAGATTGCGCGCGGCACTCGATGGGTTCAATAGGCAAGAAGTCATTTAAACCATCCAGCGGGTGTCGCAGCGGTTCGGTTGCATGAGCGATCACGCATGCCCGATGGGCGAGTGCTGTCGCATTTGCCGCGCCTTGCATCTCTGACGGAAGGTTCTGACGACTCTGTTCCAGAAGTGCTGCTGCGCCAAGCACGCCAAGGCTCTCGCCGCTTTCTCCGCTATGCGACAATGCCAAAAGCGTCTCGGGTTTTGGCGGCATTGACCCTACCCGTTGGCATTCCGAACAACAGCAGGTAATCGTTACTGCGCCACCGTGCATCGGTGGTCGGGACTCGAAAGCCCGTTTTGTTGGGAAGTAGTTTGCGCTTGCCAGCCGGCACCACCGCGCGTGGTGCCGGCTGGCAATCCGTCTGCCGGCTATGGCGGGCGGGGCGTGGGGGTCTTGTACCCGCCGGTTCCCAACATCCGGTTTTCGAGCCACGCTCTGCCCGCCACCTTTATCGGTGGCGGCGTCCGCCTGCTTGCACGGAGCCCGCCATGACCACACCGCACTCCCCTCCTCCACGCCCCATCCAGGAAGCACCGTCACCCGCGCCTGCGCTGGACCCCAACAGCCTCATCGCCATCCTGCACGCCATCGGTGCGGGCGCTGCGGCCGACGGCCAGCCCTGGCCCGAGCGGCACCACCTGCGCAGCCGGCAGATGGCGTTGTCCGACGCCGACTGCGCGCTCACCGGCCAGCGCATCGTGCAGGAGATCCTGCTGGCGGCCGAGCGCACGCGCCAGAACGGCGAGCCGGAGCAGTACGTGGGCGACCGTGTGATGGAGGGGCTGGTGATGGCCGATCTGGCGCTGACCGCCTTCATCCACGAGCGGATGCGACCCAAGGACTGAGCGCGCTTATGGCGCGGAGTTTTCTGCCTGTGTGCGGGGTGACGAATGAAGATGCACGGCCTTGCCGCTGCGGTGGTGTGCATCGCGGTGATCGGCGCGATGTTGGTGGAGTGGCCCGAGCCCACTGGCGATCAGGTGTGGGCCTACCAGAAGCTGCAGCCGGCCGATTACCGTCTGCTGCACAGTGATGCGCGCGGGTTTGTGACCGCAAAGGCCCACGAGGGCTTTGAACTGCATGCGCGCCATGCCGGCGCAACGTCCTTCGAGATCCGCTGCAGGGGCGTTGTGGTGATGGACGTGGAGAACGCGCCGTCGCGCGTGCTGATCCGCATGCCTGCCGATGCCCGCTGGCGGGCACCGGATATCGAACGTCTGCGCATCAGCTTCGAGCGCTGGCTGGATCTGCACCAGAGCCAAGGGCGGTTGCTGGTGGAAAGCGCGGGGCCTTCGTGGGTTGAGGCCCGGTTTGGGCGCTTCAATGGGTTGGTGCAGGATGAGCAGCGGTGTCTGCTTGGGGCCCGAGGACACCGCCAAGCCGATCCCACCAACTACTTCAGCGCTGAAGTGCCATCGTAGGCTGACGCTCACAGTGGCGCTGCGTCTGAACAGCAAGGGGCCGCCCGATGCTCGATCGCGAGGGGCCAAGCTCCGCCACAACTACTTCAGGAGGCTGGCGGTCGAAGCCCTTGTAGGCGGTGCACGTCTCTCCCGTCTGGCCAATGGGATACGTTGAACTCTCCACCTCTTCCCCGCACCCCGGCAGGCCCATGGCGAGCGAGAGGGCCATCAGTACTCGCAAGCCCCCAGGGACTTGAAGTGAACGCAGCTTTTCCAGCAGCCAATGTGGAGATTGGCATGCTTTCACTTGAACGCCGGTGAACCTCCCCGCAAAAAGCACAAGCCGCCCATTGGGCGACTTGTTCTCTAGTGCAAACGAGATCACGGAAGGGGGCACGCCTATCGCCTTCGACGCGAATTTTCCCACCACTGCTTCAGCGCAAGAAACAGATGAAGGAATAGGAAGATCACCGCGAAGTAGCCCCAAATACGCAATCCCGTATGCATAGCGTCCGGGTAATTGCGGTACGTGAGAACTGCGAAGTAAGAAACGCCAAAGACCGCAGCGAGAAGCTGAGTGCCTATGAGGCCTTTCAGCAAGGGACTCATTTTTTCTTCTCCAGGTCCTTCTGCACGATAGTCGCCCCTGCTCCCGCCAGGCCCTGACCCGCTTGGGACGCCGCACCCTGGAGTGCCGATTGCCTGGGAATGGCAGTTCCGGTTGACGCAGTGGCACTTGCCATGTTCGGCCCACCTGGGCCGCGGGATTGACTCAGCCGTTGGAGTGATCCGCGCGCAGCTGGGCCTGCGAAATCACCCATGGCAACGCCAACCCCGGAGGCTGCCAATCCACCCGCTGCACTGCCAATCGCATTTGAAGCGACGCCCTCCGCCGTGATGGGTTGCCCTTTGATTGCGCTCTCTGCGGCGGAGCCAGCACCGCCCGCCACCGCATTGACCACGGTCTGTATGGCAACCGCACGCCCTACCGAAATCGTGCCGGAACCCACTGCCGCAACGGCCACTCCACCAGCGCCTCCGGAGACTGAGCCAACCGCAGCAGCAATGCCAGCCTCCACTTTGTCGATAGGCTTATCCGGATTCATGGCTTTCTGGACCGCGATGTCTGCGAGGCCGCCCAGGACGGCGCCGTAGATGAATGGCATTACCGGAACCCTTCCGTCCGGATCGGTGAAGGAGTACGGATTGCCATAAGCGTAGCTGTATCGATTGAAGTGTTTCGTGCTTGAATGCGTAGAGATCGGATCCACCGAGAGGAAGAGTCCCAACTGGGGATCATAGTAGCGCTGCTGCATGTAGCTCAGCCCAGTGGCAGCGTCGCTCACGTGTCCCGTATATCCAGGTCCATCCGCAACCTGCCCGCCAACAACGGCACCATAGGGTTCGTAGTCATAGCGCTTGACCACGTTGCCATTGGCGTCGGTCTCGGCAACCACCGAACCAAGCGCATCGGTATGAATGTAGGTGACCGTCTCGGCACTTGCCGATGGCGTCAGCGCCAGGCTCATCATTAGTGTGCAACAGAGCCAGGCCCCCCACGGGGCCCCGTTCGGGAATGCGCTTCGCCACCCCCAAAGGACGAGGGAAACACGACGATCAGCCTCCTCAAACGTTTCCATTCCCCCCATCCCCTTGAAAGAGCCTTCCAGCAAGATTCCGTCTTCATATCACAGCCCCCGATGGCTGGGGAAGTCACATTGAAAACCAGTGCGAGTCGACGTGAATCAAGCGGTGGCTGTTGCCACGCTGTTTTTCCAGAAGCATCCATGGTTGCACCACCTGGATGCCCCAAGTGGAATTGGCGTAGCGCTTGGAAATGCGTGGCCATGTGTAACCGACGCCATTCAATTTGAGTAGCACGTCAATTTGAGTAGCACGGCGAATTGGCGTCCATCGTTCACTTGATGGCCGAATCTTGCTTCCGCAGAGGAGGAAGGCATGCCCCAACCGTCTGCCGGAATCCCCCTAGCCGCTTCACCAGCAATTCCCGATATCCCATGCGGAACGCCTGCCGCACCATCAAGCATCCCTCTGCAGGAAACCACACATGAGCCTGGCGCTGGTCCACAGCCGTGCCCGCGCCGGGGTCGATGCCCCGCTGGTGCGGGTGGAAGTGCACCTCTCTGGCGGCCTGCCTGCCACCCAGATTGTCGGACTGGCCGAGACCAGCGTGCGCGAATCGCGCGAGCGCGTGCGCGCCGCCCTGCTCTGCGCGCGCTTCGACTTTCCGCAGCGGCGCATCACGTTGAACCTGGCGCCCGCCGACTTGCCCAAGGAAGGCGGGCGTTACGACCTGGCCATCGCGCTGGGCATTCTGGCGGCCAGTGGCCAGGTCGATCCGCAGTCGCTGCTGCAATACGAGTTCCTGGGTGAGCTTGGCCTGACCGGCGAGCTGAGGCCGGTAGCCGGCGCGCTGCCGGCGGCGATCGCGGCCGCTGAAGCCGGGCGCATCCTGGTGGTGCCGCCAGGGAATGCCGCAGAGGCTGCGTTGGCCGAGCACGCGGATGTGCGTGTGGCGCGCACGCTGCTGGAATGCTGCGCCGGGTTGGGCAACCCGCGCCTGTTGCCGCCCGTGGAGCGCGTGGACACGACGCCGTTGCCGCTGCCGGATCTGGCTGACGTGCGCGGGCAGGCGCATGCACGGCGCGCGTTGGAAGTGGCCGCTGCCGGTGGGCACCATCTGTTGTTGATCGGTAGTCCTGGCTGCGGCAAGACACTGTTGGCCTCGCGCCTGCCCAGCCTGTTGCCGGATACCGAAGAGACTGAGGCGCTGCAGCTTGCCGCGATTGCGTCGGTGAGTGGCGAAGGGCTGGACCCAAGACGTTGGCGGCAGCGGCCCTTTAGAGCGCCCCATCACAGCGCGAGCGCGGCGGCGCTGGTGGGTGGGGGCAACCCGCCCTGCCCCGGTGAAATATCACTGGCCCACCATGGAGTCCTCTTCCTTGATGAGCTCCCAGAATGGAACCGCAGCGCGCTGGAAACCCTGCGCGAGCCACTGGAATCCGGCCACATCCGCATCGCCCGCGCGGCGCGCAGCGTGCAGTACCCCGCGCGGTTCCAACTGGTGGCTGCGATGAATCCCTGCCCGTGCGGCTGGGCCGGTGACCGCAGCAACCGTTGCCTGTGCAGCGACGAGCGCATCAACCGCTATCGTGCGCGAGTGTCCGGCCCGCTGCTGGACCGCATCGATCTGCATATCGGCGTAACGCGAATGGACGCGGTGGAGCTGCGGGAGAGCACGCCGCTGGGTGAGCCCAGTGCTGCGGTACGTGCACGGGTGGAAGCCGCCCATGCCCGGCAGCAGGCACGTGGCGGGCTCAATGCACATCTGCCGCCGGCGGCGCTGCGGGCGTGCACGAAGCTGAGCGAGGCCGATCAGGATCTACTTGAGCAGGCGATTGAACGTCTGCAGCTTTCCGCACGGGCGATGCACCGGATTCTACGCGTGGCGCGCACGATTGCGGATCTGGCGGGTTGCGAGGTGATCCGGACGGCGCATCTGGCTGAGGCGATTGGCTATCGGCAGCTGGATCGGGGAAAGCCGGGAGTATGACGAAAGATCACATCAGGATGAAGGAGGCGCGCCGCGTCTCGTCAAACTGCAGGCTATTCACTGAAAGGGCGCCAATGTCGGGCAGTAGCCCAAGAGTGTGACGCTCCCATACCTCCGAAGGCCCCGCGATATCAGTATCCACGGCATGAATGCGATACACCGGCGCGTAGTCATCCCGTTCGTCCTCGAACGGACAGTCAAGCACCCAGCGCTTTGATGCGCTATCGGTTACCAGCATCATTCGCGGCAGGTCATGGAATCCGCGATACGCCAGGATGCGGTACTGCCCAGGAAGAAGAACCATCGGAACTCTCGGCAAATTCGCGGTTCAGCGGCCGCGTCCGAACAGTACACCCCGCTTCGCCAGCGACGCCACCCGACGGCTGACCAGCGCGTGCAGCTCCGCCAGTTCCGACGCCCGGCCAGCCGTCATGTTGTCGCCGAACAGCACCCGTGACAACGCCGCCTCGTCGCTGTCGTCCGGGTGCTGCCACCGGTCCCGGTACACCTTCTGGCACACCAGCCAGGCCTGCCGCAGCCCCCCACCGGGTAGCGGGCGGACCATGCGTTCGTAGACCTGCCAGAACTGGTATTCGGCCCGCAGGTCGAATGCGAGCGCCACGGACAGCGCTTGCCGGGGCCGTACTGGGCCTCGGATGCCGAACAACCGGGTTGGCGGGGTCTGCTGTGCCATGCCAACAGAATGACCCAGCAACATTGTGGGAACCTTGCGTCGCCGCCAGAAAATCCCTGTTGATTGCCCAAGGGGGGCCAGGTGGGTTTGGGGGGCCGCCAAGTGCATCCACGCATGGCGTGGATCTACTCAGAAGGTCATCGAGGTACTGAACATCAGCTGCCGTGGCGCGCTGCGCTGCAGCGTCTGGTAGTCCCCCGAGAACGACGAGCCGGCGATGGTGGCGGTGCCGATGTTGTGGCGGTTGAACAGGTTGCTCACGTCCAGCCGCAGCTCCAGCCCGGGCACTGGGCTGTCCGCACCGAATCGATACGCAGCATAGGTGTTGACCTGCCAGAAGGTCGGCACGCGGATGTCGTTCTCGTAGGTAAAGGGCTGGCGCAGGTACGAGGTGCTGGTGGCCCCAAAACGCCAGTCACCGAAGTGGGCGGACAGGTCGCTGACCAGCGAGATCTGCGGGTAACCCGGCTGGGCATTGCCCTTGATCGGGTACACCGTGTCGCCCACCACGAAATCGCTGTCGTAGTACGAACGGGCTACGGCCACGCCCTGATAGAACTGCAGGTGGTCGGTCAGGTCGGCGGTGATGCCGAGGTCTGCGCCGATCACATGCATCTTCGGCATCAGCCGCACCGTGTTGATCTGCGCGAACTGGGTGCCGATGGCGGCCGACAGCAGGCGGTTGCGGATGTCGTTGTAGAACACGTCGCCGGTAATCGTCAGCCGGTCGAAGCGGTGTGATGCGCCCACGGTGAGGTTCCAGTTCTTCTCCGGGCGCAGCGTGCCGGCCACGCGGTCGAACTCTTCCTGGTCGGTGATGGTCCACGCCGAGGCGGTGTAACCGATGTTGCCGCGCTGGGCCACGCGATAGCCGTTCATGGTATTGGCCAGGTCGATGAAGGCATCGGTGGATTCGGTGGGGCTCCAGAACAGCGAGACGTGCGGCAGGAAGTTGCTCTTCGCGCGCAGCGTTCCGTTCACCGGCCGGTCCTTGGCATCGCCGAGGCCGCCGCCGCGGGTGCGGAAGTCCACGGCCTTGAAACCAACGCCCAGCTTCAGCGTGTCGTTCAACACGATGTCGTCCTGCAGGTAGAACTGGCGCGAGCGGGTCACCCAGCTCGATGCGTTGTCGGTCTTGAACGCGGGGCCGTACACGTCGAACGGGCCGGTGGCCTTCAGCGGCGGGCCCTCGCCCAGCAGTGGCTGCTGGTACCACTCGGTCTTGGCCGCAGCCTTGCTCTTCTCCTGCCAGAAGCCGGCCGTGAAAGTGTGCGCGCCGGTCTCGAACTGCAGGTTGAGCATGCCACCCAGCCGGTTGAGGCGTGGTGTCTGCACCTGTTCGGAGAACGGCGCACCGTTGGTCGACGGTACGGTCGGGTCGGTCAGCGTGGCCTGGGTGTGGCTGTTGGCGTTGTACAGCTGCACGTTGCCACTCAGCGCCGGGGTGATCTGGAAGCGATGGTTGATCGATGACACGCGGTCGCGGGTGGTCTGGCCGGTGTCGTACGGAATCAGTTCGGACAGCTCACCGCAGGTGTAGGCGCCGCAGGATTTGTCCGCGTTTTCCGGCGAGGCCACGTACCACGCCCACGCATAATCGGGATAGAAGATGTCGGCCTTCCAGCCCAGCTTGCGGATCATGTCGAAGGAGATGTTGTTGTAGCCCCAGACCTTGGCCTTGCTGTCGGACAGGAACACGGTGACATCGCCCCAGGCGACGTCCTGCTGCAGCTTCAGGTCGCCGCGCAGGAAGTTCTGCGTGCCCTCGCCCTGATACTTGTCGGCCGATACACGCTGCAGGTCGACCAGCACTTTCGGGCCATGCTCGCCAAGCTGGCCGCTCTGCCCGGATACGGTGGTGACCAGCGTGTTGTTGCTGCCCACGCCCTGCTTCACGCGCAGGCTGGCCGTGTCCTGCAGGTCGCGCAGGCGGTACTCCAGGCTGCCGCCGTTGACGCTGCTGGAAAACACACTGACCGGTGCGCCGCCAGGGCTGACCGTGATCGCGCCGATACCATCGGGCACGCCCACGTTCACCACGCTGGTGCCGGTGAGCGAGAGGAAGCCGTTGTCGTTCAGCGGCACGCCCTCGAAGGTGATGCCCATTTCATTCATGCGGAAGCCGCGCACGAACAGGCTGGTGGCCGAGATATCCAGGCCCAGCCCATCGGTGGCGGTGTAGCTGGCACCGGGCACCTGCTTGAGCATGGCCAAGCCGTTGTTGCCGGTGACCATCGCGTCGAGGTCTTCGGCCTTGATGATGTAGCGGTTGGGGCCGATCACCTGGGTCGGTGCCACGGCCGCACCGCGCGGTGTGGCGATGACCTGCAGGGCGTTGAGTGTAGTGGGCGTGTCGAGCGCGGCGTCGTGCGTGTCTGCGGCGTACGCAGGTGCAGTGATGGCCGCGATGATGGCCAGGGCGAGGCGCGTCGTGGGTGGGGTGTTCATGGCAGCAGATCCAGGTGCAGGGAGAGAGCGGCGCAGGCGCACGCCCAGCGCGTTGCAGCACCGGTGTCGGCGCCCTGGCTGGCGGTGCGGTTGCGTTGAAGGCGTGACGGCGCGGTGCGTGCCGGTCAGTGGCAGACGAAGACGATCATCTGCCGTGAGATTCGGTGGGGTGATTTCGACGTGCGGAATTCTTGCATCGCACTGCCGCATCCGCCATTGCACCGTGGTACAGCGCCAATGGCGGTGGGGATGGGTGGGCTATACGTAAGTATAGCCCCGGCGTGGTGGGGGCCGACCTTGGTCGGCGCTCGTGTGCCAACCAAGGTTGGCACCCACCGAGGCGGATGAGGTGGGCACCTACCAGGGCATAGAGACGCGCGGTTACTGCAGGACGAAACGCTCAATGGCGCGCGCCACGCCTTCGTCGGCATTGCTGCTGGTCTCAAACCGCGCCACCGCCTTCACCGCGTCGATGGCATTGCCCATCGCCACGCTGGTACCGGCGTATTGCAGCATGGTCAGGTCGTTCTCCTGGTCACCGATGGCCATCACGTTGGCGCGGTCGATGCCCAAGTGCTCGGCCAGCTTCTGCAGGCTCGGGCCCTTGCCGGCGCGGTGGTCGAACACTTCCAGGAAGAACGGCGCGCTCTTCAGTACCGCGAAGCGCTCGGTCAGTTCGCTCGGCAGGCGCGCGATGGCGGCATCCAGGACGTCCGGCGCGTCGATCATCATCAGCTTGATGAAGGACATCGATGGATCCATGTCCTCCACGCGACGATACGACAGCGGCATCCGCGAGAGATGCGAGTCGGCCACGGTGTAGTAGCTGATGTCCTGGTTGGGCGTGTACATGCGCCGGCTGTCCAGCGCCTGGAAGTGCACGCCCAGGTCGCGGGCCACCTGCTCGCAGAACAGGAAGTCGTCGAAGCTGAGCGGATATTCGACCACGGTTTCGCGCGTGCCGATGCGCTGCACCAGGCCGCCATTGCAGGCGATGCAGTAGTCGTCGTTGCCGGTGATGCCCAGCTCGTGCAGGTACGGCGCCAGGCCCGGAACCGGGCGGCCACTGGTCAGCACGATGTGCACGCCCAGCGCCCGCGCCTGCGCGATGGCCTTCCTGGCGCGGGAGGTGAGCTGGTGCGACGGGTCCAGCAGCGTGCCATCCATGTCGATGGCGACCAGTTCGATGGTCGATTGCCGGCGGCCCATGTCCATTGCGTTCAACTCGTGCGGGGCACGCCAGTTTACCCCCTCATGCCCGGTTCACCTCTTTGCCCACGTTGGCCGGGATACTGGGGGAGCCTGTGCGTCCCCCACCGCAGGACGGCCCGTTGACCGCCCTTCCCTGGAGAACCTTGCGACGCATGACCTACCGTGCCCCCGAAACCAATGACAGCGCGCCCCTGGCCCAGCAGATCGAGCAGATGATCGACGAGCTGCCCGGCGACCAGGTGCGCGTCGGCACCCTGCTCAGCGCGCTGGGCGATGAGGGCCTGCTGCTGATCGTGATCCTGCTCTCGGCCATCTTCATCATCCCGGTGTCGATTCCAGGGCTGAGCACCGTCTTTGGCGCCTCGATCCTGCTCATCGGCCTGAGCCGTGTGCGCGACCGCCCGCTGTGGGTGCCGCAGAAGCTGGCGCGTCGCGAGATCGCCACCGACAAGCTGAAGGCCAACCTCGGCCGTGCGCTGAAGTGGGTGCACCGCATGGAGCGGCTGTCGCGGCCGATGCGGCTGGCGGTGATGGTGCGCTCGAAGAAGATGATGCGCCTGAACAACCTGATGCTGGTGTTCGCGACCCTGCTGCTGATGGCGCCGGCCGGGCCGATTCCTTTCAGCAACACGCTGCCGGCACTGGCGCTGATGTCGTTTGCGATTGGCTTCATCCAGCGCGATGGCGCGGCGGTGGCGGCCGGTTATGGTTTCGTGGTAGCAACGGTGGTGTATTTCGGCGTGCTGCTGGGCGGCGTGGGGTTTGCCGCCGAGTCGGTGTTCAGCGGGTTCCGCAGCAGTACCGCCGAACTGTAGAGCCGAGCCCACGCTCGGCTGCTGTTCGCTCGGTGCACGGAAACCCGCGCGCTGCGCGCGTAAGCCGAGCATGGGCTTGTATGTTCCTCCCGGCTCCTACGCGGTATGTAGGAGCCAGGGTGGAGGGACCGTCAACATGATATCTGCGGATAGCAGCCGACAGACGAGCCGAGCGATCCCCATCCCGCACCTTAACGTCGAT